>JBJEZE010000092.1:0-8545 GCA_051887235.1 Butyricicoccus sp. | reverse complement strand
GGAAGATTGCGACCCCGGTATTCGACGGCGCAAACGAGCAGGACATCGCCGATGCCCTCAAGGCAGCCGGCAAGAACCCGAACGGCAAGTCGGTGCTGTACGACGGCCGTACCGGTGAAAAGTTCGACAACGAAGTTACCGTTGGTTATATGTACTACCTCAAGCTGCATCATCTGGTTGACGATAAGATTCACGCGCGTTCCACCGGCCCGTACTCGCTGGTAACCCAGCAGCCGCTGGGCGGCAAGGCGCAGTTCGGCGGCCAGCGTTTCGGCGAGATGGAAGTTTGGGCGCTGGAAGCATACGGCGCCGCCTATACGCTGCAGGAGATCCTGACCGTCAAGTCGGACGACATCGTCGGACGTGTCAAGACCTACGAAGCCATCGTCAAGGGCCACAACGTGCCGACTCCGGGCGTTCCGGAATCCTTCAAGGTTCTGGTCAAGGAGCTGCAGGCGCTGTGCCTGGATATCCGCGTGCTGGATGAGAACAACGAGGAAATCATCCTGACGGACGACGAGGACGATGTACCGCAGTTCGAGATGCCGCAGGAGAAGGCGACGGCAAGTGACGACGAGATGGCAGAGGCCGGCTTCGGCGTTTCGGATGTCGACCCGACCGGCGACACGCCGCTGGATGCCTTTGGACAGGCAGAGGACGACCTGGGCCTGGAGGATGACGACGACATGTACGACTCGGACGATGACTACAGCGAAGCGGAGGAATAAGCATGGGATATAATACGTTTAATGCAATTAAAATCGGTCTTGCTTCTCCGGATCTCATCCGTGAATGGTCCTATGGTGAAGTATTAAAGCCGGAAACCATCAACTATCGTACCCTCAAGCCGGAGCGCGACGGTTTGTACTGTGAGCGCATCTTTGGACCGCAGAAGGACTGGGAGTGCCACTGCGGCCGGTACAAGAAGGTTCGCTATAAGGGCAAGATCTGTGAGCGCTGCGGCGTCGAGGTCACCAAGTCCAAGGTTCGCCGTGAGCGCATGGGCCACATCGAGCTGGCCGCTCCGGTGTCCCACATCTGGTACTTCAAGGGCATCCCGTCCCGCATGGGTCTGATTCTGGACATTTCCCCGCGCGTGCTGGAGAAGGTTCTGTACTTCGCCGCGTATATCGTCATTGATCCGGGCGAAGGCACCGGTCTGATCAAAAAGCAGATCCTGTCCGAGAAGGAATACCGCGACATGCGCGAGAAGTACGAGGACGACTTCAAGGCAGGCATGGGCGCAGAGGCCATCAAGGAGCTGCTGGTCGAGCTGGATCTGGAGCAGCTGAGCACGGAACTGCGTGCAGAGCTGAAAAACGCAACCGGCCAGAAGCGCGCGCGCATCATCAAGCGCCTGGAGGTTGTAGAGGCGTTCTACCATTCCGGCAACCGCCCGGAGTGGATGATCATGGACGTCGTTCCGGTCATTCCGCCGGACATCCGCCCGATGGTTCAGCTGGACGGCGGCCGTTTCGCCACCTCCGACCTGAATGACCTGTACCGCCGCGTCATCAACCGCAACAACCGTCTGAAGAGACTGCTGGAGCTGGGCGCGCCGGACATCATCGTCCGCAACGAGAAGCGCATGCTGCAGGAAGCGGTCGACGCCCTGATCGACAACGGCCGCCGCGGCCGTCCGGTCACCGGCCCGAACAACCGCCCGCTCAAGTCGCTGTCCGATATGCTGAAGGGCAAGCAGGGACGTTTCCGTCAGAACCTGCTGGGCAAGCGTGTTGACTATTCCGGCCGTTCGGTTATCGTTGTCGGCCCGGATCTGAAGATCTATCAGTGCGGTCTGCCGAAGGAAATGGCGATCGAGCTGTTCAAGCCGTTTATCATGAAGAAGCTGGTCGAGGACGGTCAGGCTTCCAACATCAAGTCGGCCAAGAAGATGGTCGAGCGCGGCAAGCCGGAGGTTTGGGACGCGCTGGAGACCGTCATCAAGGGCCACCCGGTTATGCTGAACCGTGCGCCGACGCTGCACCGTCTGGGCATCGAGGCGTTCGAGCCGATTCTGGTCGAGGGCCGCGCGATCAAGCTGCATCCGCTGGTTTGTACCGCGTTTAACGCCGACTTCGACGGCGACCAGATGGCGGTTCACCTCCCGCTGTCCGCTGAGGCACAGGCCGAGGCCAGAATGCTGATGCTGTCGGCCAACAACCTGCTCAAGCCGCAGGACGGCAAGCCGGTTACCATCCCGTCGCAGGATATGGTCCTGGGTTCCTACTACCTGACCATCGACCGCGACACCGAGCCGGGCGCCGGCAAGATCTTCCGCAATGTGGATGAGGCGCTGATGGCATATGACGAGGGCTACGTCGGCATCCACGCACCGATCAAGGTTCGCGTGTCCAAGGAGATCGACGGCGAAACCGTCACCGGTCTCATTGACGCGACGCCGGGCCGCCTGATCTTCAACGAGAAGATCCCGCAGGATCTGGGCTTCGTGGAGAGAACGACCAAGCAGGATATGCTCAAGCTGGAGATCATGGAGACCTGCGGCAAGAAGCAGCTTGGCAAGATCATTGACAAGTGCATCCGCATCCACGGCTTCAACCGCACGGCAGAGGTTCTGGACGCCATCAAGGCGATGGGTTACAAGTACTCCACCAAGGGTGCGCTGACCGTATCGTTCTCGGATATCTTCGTTCCGGAAGAGAAGCCGGCGCTGATCGCCGCCTCCGAGAAGAAGGTTGCACAGATTGATAAGAAATACAAGCGCGGCTTCATCACCGATCAGGAGCGCTATCGTCTGGTTGTCAAGGAGTGGGAGAAGACCACCAACGACGTCACCGAGGCCCTGACCGCAAACATGGACCGCTTCAACCCGATCACCATGATGGCGCAGTCCGGTGCCCGTGGTTCCATCAACCAGATTCGTCAGCTGGCCGGTATGCGCGGTCTGATGGCATCTACCTCCGGTAAGACCATCGAGATCCCGATCAAGGCGAACTTCCGTGAGGGCCTGAGCGTACTGGAGTACTTCATCTCCGCGCGAGGCGCACGTAAGGGTCTGGCGGATACCGCACTGCGTACCGCAGACTCCGGTTACCTGACCCGCCGAATGGTTGACGTATCGCAGGATGTCATCATCCGCGAGGAAGACTGCCATTCGCAGCACGGTATCTGGGTAGAGGATATCACCGAGGGCAATACGGTCATCGAGCCGTTTGCAGACCGTCTGGTCGGCCGCTATCCGGTCAACGACGTCGTGGATCCGAACACCGGCGAGATCCTCCAGAAGAAGGAAGACATGATGACCGAGGCGGATGCCGCACGCATTATCGCAGCCGGCATCAAGCGCGTCGAGATCCGTACCGTTCTGCAGTGCCGTGCCCGTCAGGGTGTGTGCGCGCACTGCTATGGTTCCAACCTGGCCTTTGGCACGGATTGTGCGATGGGCGAGGCAGTCGGCATCATCGCGGCGCAGTCCATCGGTGAGCCGGGTACCCAGCTGACCATGCGTACCTTCCACTCCGGCGGTATCGCAGGTTCGGATATTACCCAGGGTCTTCCGCGAGTCGAAGAACTGTTCGAGGCCAGAAAGCCGAAGAAGGTTGCAACGCTGTCTGAGATCGGCGGCATTGTCACGATCGAGGAGTCCAAGCGCACCACCGTCAAGACGATCAATATTGTCAATGGCGAGACCGGCGAGTCCAAGAGCTATCAGCTGGCTTCTTCCTCCGGCATCCGTGTGGAAGACGGCGACGAGGTCGTACAGGGCCAGCAGCTCAACGAAGGCGCACTGAACCCGCATGACATCCTGCGCATTCTGAACCCGACGGCGGTTCAGGACTACCTGATCAAGGAAGTCCAGAAGGTTTACCGTCAGCAGGGCGTAGATCTGAACGACAAGCACATTGAGGTCATTGTCCGTCAGATGATGCGCAAGGTCAAGGTGGAGGAGTCCGGCGATGCCAAGCTGCTGCCGGGCGCGCTGATCGACCGTTTTGAGTTTGAAGATGCCTACAACGAGGTACAGGACCGCATTGCCGCCGGTGAGACCGATCTGGAGCTGCCGGTTGCCGTACCGACTCTGATGGGTATCACCAAGGCTTCGCTGGCGACCGACTCCTTCCTGTCCGCAGCGTCCTTCCAGGAGACCACCCGTGTCCTGACTGACGCGGCCATCAAGGGCAAGATAGACCCGCTGACCGGTCTGAAGGAGAACGTCATCATCGGTAAGCTGATTCCGGCAGGTTCCGGCCTGAAGGATTACCGCACCGGCCATTACGAAGAAGTCGTTTCGATGGACTGAGCGGGTACCGCTGTTCAACGTACAAACGGGACGTCCGCTGTGACTGTCGGGCGTTCGTGAGATAAGAAAAATGCAAGGTATGGATTCTCCTGCCTTGCATTTTTTCGTTTGGTATCGTTTGAATAACGTATTGACAGTTTTCGATTTGTTGTATATACTATAGACATATCGAAGAGTTTGAATGTGAGGTGAATGGAGTGGCATCCGCATATAAGAAGACCGCAAACGTGTTCAAGGCGTTCTGCGACGAAAATCGGTTGAGAATTCTGGAATTGCTGCGAAGCGGGGAGAAATGCGCCTGTAAGCTGTTGGACGATCTGCAGATCAGCCAGTCCACCCTGTCTCACCATATGAAAATACTGTGCGACGCGGATGTCGTACAGGGACGGAAGGAAGGAAAATGGGTCTACTATTCCATCCATCCGGCAGGAGCGGAACGGGCAAAAGAATTGTTGAGCGAGCAGCTTGCGGTAACGGATTTGGAAGAACCGAAGGATTGCTGCACAGAAGAAACATGAGCCATCTGGATGGGTGGCTTTTCTTTCAAACAATACTTCGATATTTTTAGATTTGTCAATGTGAAAGGAGATGCAGCGATGGAAGTCGTGCGTTCTGTTTGGAGTTTTGTTCAGGATCAGGTACTGGGAATGAAATGGCTGAATGTGGTCATCGGCAATGCTTTGTCCGCGTTCGGGCTGGACACGACATCGCGCTGGGGCGGAAGCCTCCGATTTTTCCTCTATGATGTCGTGAAAATCACGGTTCTGCTTTGCGTCCTGATCTTTGTGATTTCGTACATCCAGAGCTATTTTCCGCCGGAGCGAAGCAAACGGATTTTGGGTCGGTTTCGGGGGATTTGGGCAAACATGATCGCCGCGCTTCTGGGTACGGTGACACCGTTCTGTTCCTGTTCGTCGATTCCGTTGTTCATCGGCTTTACCAGCGCAGGTCTGCCCCTTGGAGTGACGTTCTCGTTTTTGATTTCCTCTCCAATGGTTGACTTGGGAAGCCTTGTTTTGCTGATGAGTATTTTCGGGACCAAGACAGCGGTTGTCTACGTCATCGTGGGTTTGATGATTGCCGTGGTGGGCGGCACGATAATAGAACAGCTGCACATGGAAGACAATGTGGAGGAATTTATCCGCAATGCAGCGGGCAGCGCGGATGTGGACGTTCCGGATCTGACCGTAACGGATCGACTGGTTTACGCAAAAGAGCAGGTTGCGGAAACGTTCCGAAAGGTGTTCCCGTATATCCTGATCGGCGTCGGTATTGGCGCAGTGATTCACAACTGGATTCCGGAAGCCTGGGTTCAACGCGTCCTTGGCAGTCACAATCCGGTTGGCGTTGTGCTGGCGGTTCTGGTGGGAATCCCCATGTATGCGGATATTTTCGGAACCATCCCCATCGCGGAAGCGCTTCTGGCAAAAGGGGCGCTGCTCGGAACGGTTCTCAGCTTTATGATGGCGGTCACGACGCTGAGCCTGCCGTCCATGATTATGCTGCGCAAAGCGGTGAAACCGAAGCTGCTCGGCCTGTTCCTTGCCATCTGTACCATCGGCATCATTGTGGTCGGGTATCTGTTCAATGCGGTTCAATATTTGTTACTATAAGGAGGAATTATCTATGGCTAAGAGATGGTATCCGGTGATTGATCGTTTATCTTGTACAGAGTGTGGAATCTGTGTAAATTTTTGTTCACACGGCGTCTACGATAAAAAGAAGTTTCCTTTCCCTGTCGTGGTATATCCCGAGGGCTGTATTGACCATTGCCACGGATGCGGCAACAAATGTCCGCAGAGTGCAATTTCTTATGTAGGAGAAGATACCGGATGGATCCCTCCTGAATTCAAAGGAAAAGAAATTGCGGAAACAGATTGTGGATGTGGCTGCGGTTATACTGCGGATGCAGAGATGGATGCCGGTAAGAAACTGCGAATTGAGTATTTATATCTCGACTTGAATACTTGTGACCGCTGCATCGGCACGGATGCTGTTCTGGATAATGTCATTGAGGTGCTTCGTCCGGCACTGGAGTTGGCTGGATATGAAGTGGATTATCAAAAGCGCGAAATGACAACTGCCCAACTCGCCAAACAATATCATTTCCTTTCATCGCCTACTATACTTGTCAATGGACATGATATTCTCGGGGACGTACGGGAATCTAACTGCGGCTGTTGCGGTGAAATTGCCGGGGTGGATGTGAATTGCCGGGTGTTTGAGTATGAGGGCAAGTCCTATGAAGTTCCCACGAAGGAAATGCTCGCAAATGCTATTCTGAAAAGTCTGAATGCACAATCTGCTTGTTCCTGTGATACGTATGAACTTCCCGAAAATCTCAAACGGTTTTATGAAGGAAAAATGAAGAGGGCCGAACACGTCTCTTCTTGCGGATGCAGTTGTTCCTGTAAAGGATGATAGTTGTGTAAAATAGTCATGGGTACAGCGGTCTGAATATATGCTGGTTGGAATGAAAAAGGTTTTAGGAGGATATAATTATGGCACTGTTTGGATTTGGTAAGAAGAAGGAAGAAAAGAAGGCGTCTTCCGGTTGTTGCGGAACGGCCAGAAACATTTCCAGCATCAAGGTATTGGGGGCGGGGTGTAAGTCCTGTCATGATCAATACGAACATGCAGCGGCAGCGGTCAAAGCGCTGGGTCTGCCTGTTGAAGTGGAATATATCACCGATATGGAGAAGGTCATGGCATATGGTGCGATGAGCATGCCCGCTATTGTGGTCGATGAAAAGGTCGTTTCCATGGGAAAGGTGCTGAAGGCCGCCGATGTGGAGAAGCTGCTCTGCAAGTTAGGGGATTGAGGGCGAGATCGCGGCTGGGTACGAGGAAACCATAACAATAGGAATATGGTTTGCGAGATCGGCTCGGAAGAGCAGGCCTCTCTCGTACGCTCCGGAATTGCGTTTTTTCTTCCGGAAAAAGTGTGTGGAAATCTTTTCTTTGGGAAGCCGGCATGATACAATGAAGCCAAACAACTGCGATACGGCAGACAAGATGATAGGATGAACGGAAATGGAGACACACGACAGACGAGTTTTAAATCTGGCGGTCGGTGCGGGAACCGTTTTGCTGCAGTGCGGCGCGGAGATCGCGCGGGTGGAAGATACCACCAAACGGATTGCGTGCGCGTACGGCGTGGAGGAATGCAGCTTGTTCGTCATGATCAGCGGCATTTTTATGACAGCGATCAGCGGCAAAGACGAGTTGTATGCGAAAATCCGCTATATTCCGCTGGCGGGAACTCAGTTGAATAAGGTGGACGCGGTCAACCAGCTGTCGCGCGAAATCAGCGCGGGGAATTTGTCGTTGGACGAAGCGGAACAACGGCTGGACGACATTCAGAACATGGGCGGAAAGAGCAATACCGAGATGGCGCTGGCATACGGGGTCGGCGCGGCGGCGTTTACGCGGGTCATCGGCGGGAGCTGGGCGGACTGCGGCGCGTCGTTTCTTGCCGGTGTGTTTCTGTATCTGTTTATCATGCTGCTCAGCCTGCGTGCCAAACACACAGCCAAGCTGCTGTGGAATATTGTGGGTGCGTTTATTGCGACGGCGGCGGGCATGCTGCTGTGGCGGGCCGGACTGGGAGACGACTACGGAATGATTGCGGTCGGCGCCATTATGCCGCTGCTGCCCGGTGTGTCATTCGTCAACTCCATTCGTGATTTCGGCAACGGCGATTATTTGTCCGGCGCGGTGCGGTTGATTGACACCGCGTTGGTGACGCTGGGTATTGCGCTGGGCGTCGGTCTGGCCTTCCAGATTGTATATCAGGGAGGGGTGATCTGAGGTGCTGTTACAGGCCATCGAACAGTTTCTCGCCGCGACGGTCGGCACGATTGCGTTTTCGATCATGTTTATCGTGCCGTACCGGTATTATGTGGATTGCGGTGTCATCGGCGGACTTGGCTGGCTGATTTACTGGCTGCTGACCCATTTGACGGGCTTTTCCCCGTTCGGAGCGACGCTGATTGCCACAACCTTTGTGACGCTCGGGTCGCGGATTGAAGCGGCGCGGCGGTACTGCCCGGCCACGATGTTTCTGATGCCGGTTGTCTTTCCGCTGGTCCCCGGCATCGGAATTTACCGAACCATCTATTACCTGATGATCAATCAGATGGACAAGAGTGCAGAGTACGGCCGGTCGGCGTTTACGGCGGCGCTTGCCATCGTCATTGGACTGATGATCGCCTATGAAATCCCACAGCAGGCGGTCAACCGGGTCGGAAAATTTTTGCGCAGAGAAAAATAAACAGGCTGCTT
>JBJEZE010000091.1:0-8721 GCA_051887235.1 Butyricicoccus sp. | reverse complement strand
AACTCTCAGCGATCGCGAGAACGAGCCGCGTTGGGGTTGTTACCCGATGCCCCTCAACGCGGCGCCTCCAGCTAAAAGGAGGTTTTTAGGTTGCGTCCTGCCGATGGCAGGTGAGCACGTAGTGCGAAAGCAAGCGCTAGCCAGATGTACTCTCAACCATCCTTTTGTTCGCACAAAAGTCTCTGCCCTGCGGAGCAAATAGAGCGGTTTCGTTCGATGCTCCGCACAAACAATAATAGAAATCCAACAAACGAGCCAATCTATTGGATTGTTCCCTCCGGTGCCGGATTGACATGCACCATGCAGTGCTTCACCATCGGGAACTGCTGTTCAATCGCGTCGTGTGCGCGCTGCGCGGTGGCGTGTGCCTGCACGAGCGGGATGGAGCCGGGGACGGAGATTTCCACATCGACATAGATACGGTCGCCGAACAGGCGGGTTTTGATGGAATCCACTGCCACGACGCCCTCCTGAGACGTGCAGACCTCCAGAATGTCCTGCGCGGTTTTCTCATCGCAGGCGCGGTCGGTCATCTTGCTGATGGCGTCGCGGAAGATGTCGTAGGCGGCGTGGATGATGAACAGGCAGATGACGATGCTGGCAATCGGGTCGAGCACAGGGAATCCCAGCCGCGCACCGAAGATGCCCGCGAAGCTGCCGATGGAAGACAGCGCATCCGAGCGGTGGTGCCACGCGTCCGCCAGCAGCGCGCTGGAATGGATCTTTTTGGCCGCGCGGGAGGAATACTGATACATCAGCTCCTTGGTGACGATGGAGAGGACGGCGGCAACCAGCGCCAGCCGTCCCGGTGCCTGCAGGGGCTGGGTGGAAGAGGACAGGATCTTGTTCAGACCGGACGCGCCGATGCCCAGACCGGTCGCGCCCAGCGCGATGGCCAGCAAAATGGCGGCGACGCATTCCATGCGTTCGTGGCCGTACTGGTGATCGTCGTCGGACGCCTTGTTGGACATCCGGATGCCGATCATGACGATGATCGTGCTGATGACGTCGGACGCCGAATGGATGGCGTCGGATACCATCGCGCCGGAGTGCGCCAGAATACCGGCCAGCAGCTTGAACAGAGACAGGACAATATTTCCGGTAATGCTCACGCGGGAAACCCGCATGGCGATTTGTTCATTGGTTTTGGAAGACATCGTTTGGTTCCCCCTTTCGAAAACAGTGCGGCGTGACCGCAGCGTTCCTCCTGACCGACTCCGATGGCGGGGAAACACACGCGGTATGTACACTGCGTCGGAGGGATGGATTGGAACGGTCCTGCGTCAGCCGGATGACGTCTTTCGGGAAGATAAAGTTTCTTTATTATAGTGTATCGGTCGGTGGTTGTCAATGTGATTTTCTGTAAAAAAAATCACGTCGAATTTACATTCAACGTGATTTTTAGCATTTACAAACCGAAAAAGTTAGCAAGAAGTTTCAGCAGGCCCGCGGGGAATGCCGCCGCTTACTTTTTCTTTTTGTCCGAGCTTTTCCCGGAGGTCTCCCCCGTCTTGGTGTAGCTCTTGCGGTACTTGCTGGGAGACATACCGACGTATTTCGCGAAGATTGTGTTGAAATGGCAGGGGTTGTCGTAGCCTACCATTCCGGCAATCTGCGTAATGGAATACTTGGTGGAAATCAGGAAACTCTGGGCCTCGCCGATGCGTCGGCGCATGATATACTGCATGGGCGCATACCCGGTGTTGTCCTTGAATACGTGCGAAAGATAGTACATATTAACATGCAGCGCCTCGCCGATGGACTGGAGGGTCAGCGCCTCGTCGTAGTGCAGGTCGATGTACTGCTTGATGCGCGCGGTCAGCAGCTCGCCGGTGCTCTTGGAGTCCGAGGAGTTGCGCGGCACGTTGGCGACGAGCAGATGGACGATCAGAGACAGCAGACCGGCCGTCACATAGTGGCAGGTCTCGTCCACGTTTTGCGCGTCGGACGCCAGCAGCGTGTACAGCGTCCCCATCATGCTCTGCACGATGTCGAACAGCTCGTTGGTCGCAATGACGGGGGAGACGTCCGGCGGGATCAGGTGGTTTTTGGGCAGATCCCGGATCTGGACGTTGGTCATCGCGCAGCTGTAGGTGTTCAGGTCCTCGCTGTACTGCGGGTCCTCGTCGTGCATCACCCCGGCGTTGCAGATAATCAAATCGCCGGGCTTGATGTCGTAGCGCTTTTCGTCCACGATGTACACACCCGTGCCGCTGCGCACCAGCAGCAGCTCCACATGATTTTTGTGGCTGTGCAGCATGCGCGGATGTTCGGTATAATAGGCATCAATTTTGCTGGCCGACACCAGGGACGGCAGCTCCTGCTCGAAGCACGAAGTAAATTGATCGTTGGCAAAACATTGAATCATCGATATCCCTACCCTCATCACACAACGAAGGACAAACAGTCCTTCTGATCACTCTTTGCTTTTTATTATAGCGAAAAACTTGTGCAAAGTACAGAGAGAATTTGATGGTTCGGCTGTGTATTTGGTAATATGTGCAAATAAAAGAGAGAGAAAACGCACTGCAAATGCAGTGCGTTTTCCGGAAAAAGAGAGATATATTTTAGAAAAAGAGAAAAGAAAGGTAATTTTAAAGGGCTGTGATGGACACCCCGCAGGTGAGGGCCGAGCGGAATGCCAGGAGCGTCAGGACACAGAGAAACAGAAAGACCAGAAACAAAACCAGCGAACGGAATCGTTTGGAATGGAACCGCTTCATCGGTGTCACTCCTTTCCCTTTTGATTGTCTTTATGATACCAAACAGGTGGGGAAAAGTCCATTGACATCTTGTTCAACAATTTGGGTATTTTCCGTAAAAAATCAGACAGTTTCAAGTAAGTTGGGTATTTGTTGGGGGATATTTTCGTGAAAAAGCACAAGAATTTGTCCAAAGCGGAGGACATGAGGGCGCGCGGGCGGCGGAACACAAAAAGAGAAAAGCACGATCCGGGAAGGAATCGTGCTTTTCCCTCAATAATAGAAGAGAAATTGGAGAAAGTTGTGTGTGTTTATCAGTAGGAAAGTTCCTTTCTGCTATGGTCTTAGTATAGCGCAGAAACGGGAATTTGACTATTTGTTTTTTGCTTTTGTTTTGCCGAAAAAGGCTGGAAATTTCGTGACGCCGGCCGAAATTTTTTGCAATATTGCTTTTTGGGGCAAAAAATAGAAGGATGCAGGAAAAATCTGTGCAAAACAGCTTGACGATACCGGCGCAAAGCCGTTATAATATAGAGGAAATACTTCGCCCTCAGCACGCTCTGAGAAGAAGAATTTGGTAATATGCAGAGAACCGTGTCGTGAATTTGAACAAGATTCAGCAAAAATGCACAGAAAAAAAGCAAAAAATTGCTAACAGCTTGCAGCCATCTTCCAGTATGATAAAGATGGTATGGGCAGCTTCCATACAGGCAGAGGCCGGAGGCACGTGCCTGTCCGTATGACGTATTGAGAAAAGGAGCGGCCTAGTATGAAACTTGGATTTAACGAAGCAACCTGCATGCGATCCTCCACAGTGGAAGTGGATCTGACACTGTGCGAGGAAAACGGATATGACTATATTGAGCTGCGGCTGGAGATGCTTCAGGACTACCTGACCCGCCACGGGCTGGACGAGCTGAAGGAGTATTTCGATACCCACCACCTCAAGCCGTACGCCATCAATTCCATTGACGATATTAATTTCCGCACGCCGGAGGAGTGGGCGCAGCTGGTGGAGAATTTCACCTTCGTCTGCGAGGTGTCCGAGGTCATCGGGAATCCGTATATCGTGCTCGTTCCCACGATCGACCAGGAGCTGGCGACCACCAAGCTGGAGAGCGAGATTCTGGAGGAGTCCGTGCGGAACCTCAAGGAGCTGGCGGAGATCGCGTCCGCGTACGGCGTCAAGCTGGCGTTTGAGCCCATCGGCGACCGCTACTCCATCTGCAACAGCCTGCGGCTGGCGCATGAGATTATCAACGAGGTCAACCGGGAGGACGTCGGCCTGTCGGTTGACTGCATCAACTTATACATGCACGACAAGTGCTCGGATGTCGGATACATCGAAAAGATACCGGGAGAGAAAATCTTCCTGTTCCACATCTGCGACTGCGAGGATCTGCCGCTCGGCACCCTCAACCACAGCAACCGCCTGATGCCGGGTGACGGCTGTATTCCGATCCGGGAGATCATCGACGCGCTCCGCGGGACCGGATTCGACACGATCGCATCCGTCGAGCTGTTCCGGGAGGAGTACTGGAGCATGCCGCCGGCAGAGGTGATCGAAATGGCAGCGGATAAAACCAGACAGTTTCTGTGAGGCTGGCTGATTTTATAAGGGAGACGGGAACAATCAATTAGAGAGTGGTTGGTTCCGCGCTTCCGAATAGAGAATATTTCATATTTTTGAAAGAGAGGCAATTATTATGGAAAAAGTTAGAATTGGCCTGTTGGGCTGCGGCCGTATTGGCAAGCTGCATGGTACGAACCTGGTTCAGTCTGTTCCGCAGGCAGAGCTGGTAGCAGTTGCTGACCCGTTCATGAACGACGGTATCAAGGAGTGGGCAGCCGGACTGGGCATTGAGAAGGTTTACGACGACACCAACAAGATCATGGAGGATCCGACCATCGATGCAGTTATGATCTGCTCGGCCACTCCGACCCACGTTGATCTGATCACCGCTGCTGCCAAGAACGGCAAGCACGTATTCTGCGAGAAGCCGCTGCACACCGACGTTGCGAAGATCAAGGAGTGCATCAAGCTCTGTGAGGACGCTGGCGTTAAGCTGCAGGTAGGTTTCGTTCGCCGCTTTGACCACAACCATGCAAAGGTTCAGGAAGTTGTTGCTTCCGGCAAGCTGGGCGCACCGGCTATCGTTAAGGTTTCTTCCCGCGACCCGGAGGATCCCCCGTTTGCATACGTAGAGGTTTCCGGCGGCATCCATGTTGACATGACCATCCATGACTTCGATATGGTTCGCTTCCTGTCCGGCTCCGACGCTGAGGAAGTTTACGCAATCGGCATGTGCCTGAATCCGGAGTACGCAAAGTACGACGACGTTGACAACACCATCATCACCATCAAGTTCAAGAATGGTGCTCTGGGCGTTATCGACAACACCCGCTGCTCCTGCTACGGCTACGACCAGAGAACCGAAGTTCAGTGCGCAAAGGGCTGCGTACAGGTAAGCAACGATCTGGAGAACGCTTCCATGATCTCCTGCGCTGAGGGCGTAGAGATTGCAAAGCCGACCTGGTTCTTCCTGGAGCGCTACAACAACGCATTCATCGAGGAAGACACCCAGTTCTGCAAGGTTGTTCTGGGCCAGCAGGAGATCCCGGTTACCGGTAACGACGGTCTGCAGCCGGTACTGATGGCTAAGGCTGCTAAGCTGTCTCTGAAGGAAGGCCGCCCGGTCAAGATCTCTGAGGTAGACTGCTAATTACCTGGTAATTCCATTACATCCATAGTAAAATAACGGGAAACAGCTGCGTTTGTACGTCCTCGTATCATTCGCAGCTGTTTTTTCGTTTCCGTTTTCGGACGGCCCGCGCGGAGGAAAGCGGAACCCAGACGACACAAAAAACCAGAATCATTCTGCCCAAAAACGCCGAATGTTATTTATTAAAACTACACAAAACCAAAAGAAAAGCATCCAAAAAAAGGACAAAATTTACACAGAAATAACCCAAAAGCCCCGGTTTTCTATCGACAAAATGCAAAATTACATACAAAATACTGCCAACCTGCACAGAAAAACGGGCGCAAAATTTCGCTTCTTTGGTCGAAACGCAAGATTCTGAAAAAATCGAAAAAGAGGGGGGAAAAAACCGCCCAAAATCCGAAAATTTAAGGCAAGAAATCAATGGCGGAAAAACCCGAGAAATACTACAATAATACCAACGAAAGGCAAAGAACCAAATGCAGACCACAGGGAAAATCGCCTGTGGAATACACAGGAAGATATAAAAAATTTTCATTCAGGAGGAGAAACATATGAGAGCGTATTACGTAGAAGCAGAATACTGTCCGAAGCCGGATTACGTCCTGTCTCAGCGCGAGAAGGACACCGGACGTGCACTGCGCGGCAGCGCAATCTGGAAGAACATCCACGGTTCGGTTACCGACCGTCCGGTTCCGGAGTGCGGTGAGGAGCAGGTACTGATCAAGGTTGGCGCAGCCGGCATCTGCGGCACCGACCAGCATCTGATGAGAACGGACGACGAGGGCTACACCATGTACTCCGGCCACTCCAAGTTCCCGATCATCACCGGTCACGAGTTCGCCGGCGAGATCGTAGAAGTTGGCAAGAAGGTCAAGAAGCTCAAGGTTGGCGATCTGGTCAGCGTAGAGTCCATGCACTGGTGCGGTGAGTGTGACGCATGCCGCCGCGGTATGTTTAACCAGTGTAAGGAACTGGAGGAGCCGGGTCTGACCTATGACGGCGGCTTCGCAGAGTACGCAGTTGTTCATGCAAAGTACTGCTACCCGGTAAACGACATCGCAGAGCAGCTGGGCGACAAGCAGGCAGCGATGGAGCTGGGCGCAATGGTTGAGCCGACCGGCGTTGCATACAACGGTCTGTTCGTTCGCGGCGGCGGCATCCGTCCGGGCGGCCACGTAGCAGTCTTCGGCGCAGGCCCGATCGGTCTGGCAGCCATCTCCCTGATGAAGACCGCTGGCGCAGCCAAGCTGATCTGCTTCGAGTCTGTTCCGGAGCGCGTTGAGCTGGCGAAGAAGTGCGGCGCAGACATCGTTATGGACCCGACCAAGTTCAAGGGTGACGAGGAAGCCGAGTGGATCATGGATTACACCAACGGCGCAGGCATCTCCCTGTTCGCAGAGTGCGCAGGCGCTACCAAGTTCACCTACCCGGTAATGGCGAAGTCCCTGGCAATCGGCGGCAAGACCGTACAGATCGGCCACACCCCGTTCATCACCCCGGTTGACATCTTCCACTGGCAGTGGAACGCAGCTTCCATCTCGGGCTCCAACGGTCAGTCCGGCATGGGCATCTACCCGGATGTTATCGCGCTGATGGCAGCAGGCCGCATCGACATGAGAAACATGTGCACCGGCCGCTTCAACCTGGAAGACATCGACGAAGGCCTGAAGATCATGGCAGGCAAGGTTCTGGTCAGCCCGAACTATCCGCGTCTGAACAAGTAATCAAGTAAGCACGCAACCAAACATTCATATACAACCAAAACATGTTTTAAGGAGGAACTATTATGGGCAAGTGGGAATATCCCGTAACCAGCGGCGGCCATATGGAAAAGGCCGATGGTATCTACTATCAGAACATGACCAACAAGGAAGTTGCAGAGCGTCTGAAGACCAATGACGTCATCCTGATTCCGGTAGGCTCTACCGAGAACCACGGACCGTCCGCTCCGTACGGCGAGGATACTTATCTGGACACCCGTCTGTGCGAGCAGGTTGCTATGGCAACGGGCTGCACCGTAGCTGAGCCGATCTGGTATGGCTCTCATCCGTATCATCATCTGGGCCAGCAGGGCACCATCATGATCCCGGAAGAGACTCTGGCTGACTATCTGTGCTTCGTATTCGCAGGCTTCTGGAATGCCGGCTTCCGCAAGATGATCGTAGTAAACGGCCATGGCCAGGACTACGTTATCCCGCTGGCAATTCACAAGTTCGGCAAGAAGTTCCAGGTACCGGGCATCATCCTGTACACTCACTTCTGGAACTGCGCGAAGGAGCAGCTGGACACCAAGGATGCAGGCGGCCCGTACGACACGCCGTTCGTCCATGCTGACGAGGTTGAGCAGAGCTGGTCTCTGGGTCTGTTCCCGGAATTCATCAAGCGCGAGGACGAGATCGAGTCCAAGGCTTATCCGCTGCTGCCGCCCGGACACATCAACAACTCCGCAGAGCGCGGCGTAGGCCCGATCAAGTGGTACAACGCATTCGGCTCCTGCGCAATGGAGTGCATCGTTCAGCAGTGCGGTGTTATCGGCAACGCAAAGCTGGCTGACGCAGAGAAGGCTCGTGAGGGCGTAACCCGCACTCTGGATTACCTGGAGAAGCTGGTCAACGACATCCTGGAGAAGTACCCGGCTGGCGAGCTGCCGCCGATCGAGCTGATGACCCAGAGAGACCGCAAGGAGATCGAGGAAGTCATCAAGGGACCGAACAAGGGCGGTCGCCATATCTACACGCTGGCATACTAATTGCAGCATGAGATGTCGTCGAATGTCAGCATAGGGGCATTCGGCACATAACATAACCAAAACGCTCTGCCCGGGCGGGCTGTCTAACGGGGTCCGTCCGGTGTCAGAGGAAAAAAGAGATAAATTTTAAAGGAGGAAATAGTATCATGAAGTGTAAGCAGGCATTTATGTATGGTCCGCACGACCTGAGAATCGAAGAAGTTGAGCTGCCGGCGCTGAAGAAGGACCAGATCCTCATCAAGCTGATCGCTTGCGGTATCTGCCAGTCCGACGTAGAGTGCTTTGAAGGCGAGTCCGCTGAGGGCCGTTACGACCTGGGCCCGTACACTCCGGGTCACGAGTGGGTAGGCCGCGCTGTAGAGATCGGCGAGGACGTTACCTCTGTTAAGGTTGGCGACAAGGTAGTAGGCGACTGCGTTCTGCCGTGCCATCAGTGTGCAAACTGCAAGGACGGCAAGATGTCCTCTGCATGCCTGAACTTCCGCGAAGTTGGTTTCCGTCCGGACTCTCCTGGCGGCTTCGGCGAGTACATGATTCTGGAAGA
>JBJEZE010000090.1:0-34782 GCA_051887235.1 Butyricicoccus sp. | reverse complement strand
TCCGGCAATTTCATTTTTGTCAGCGAGATCCTGACCGACTGTGACGATGACACGCTGATCTACCGCGGCATCCCCAAAGGCCCGGTGTGCCACACCGGCAATCCGACCTGCTTTTTCCAGGAGCCGGTCTGGACGAAGAAATAAATAGAAGAAACGAGGAATGAACAATGTCGAAGGCATTTGAGAGCATGGAATATGTCATTCAGCAGAGACGCGAGCAGCCGATGGAGAAATCCTACACCTGCTATCTGTTTGAAAAGGGCATGGACAAAATCCTGAAGAAAGTCGGCGAGGAAGCCGCCGAGACCATCATTGCGGCCAAAAACGGCGACCATGAGAATCTGGTCGGTGAGATCAACGACCTGCTGTATCATTTGATGGTTATGATGAACGAAGCCGGCGTCACGCTGGCGGAGGTTGAGGAAGAGATGGACAAACGTGCCGGTAAGATCGGCAATCTGAAGCAGTTCCATGTCTCCGACCACAATACCTGAGCAAATCCAAACGGGACAGCTGTGCGCTGTCCCGCTTTTGGTTATCACAACAGTACCATTTCACAAGAAGGAGGAGAACGGAGTATGAAAAAGATTTCTGTGCAGGCGGGACGCATTTTGATGATTGCCTGTCTGGTGGTGTTCGGCGGGCTGATGCAGTCGCACGCTTTCGCTTCGTCTGCATCCTATACGCCGCTGTTTGACCGCAGCGCAGCGTATTCCGACACGGTCAAAAGCGGAGATTATTATTTCCGGCACGGCTCGGATTGGTCCAATACGCTCGTGATGTCAGACAGCAAAAACGGCACGTTTGTTGCGACGCCAATCGTCAGTTCCGCGATAAGCAATGGGAAACAGGCGTGTTATGTTCGGAACAACACGCTGTACCGGTACACCTATGCGACAAAGAAGGAGACCAAGCTGAAAAAGCTCTCTGCGAAGGGAGACGAATACTATGAGACGGTGACCGGTTATGCCAATCGGATTTATCTGAACAAGAATTCCTTCGACCAGTGGAAGCTGTGGACGTATAGCTATAATCTCGATACCAAGGTGCTCTCCAAAGTCAAGGATGACTGCTCGATCAACGACCGGTATGGAAGCTATGTGGTTGGCGTGAAAGAATACCGCTCGGATATTGCTCCGACCACGCTGACACTGTATCGGATCAATTCCTCCACCGGCAAACTGACACAGGTCAAGGTACTGACCAAGCACGGCCATCAGGGCGTGTTTGTCGATGGAAAGCTGTATTATGTGGATTATCCATCGTATAAGACCAAATTGATGTGTGAGGCGGTGCTGTATCGCTACAATGCGAGCGGTTCCGGACGCAAAAAGCTTGGAACCTTTTCCAGATCCAATCAATATACAGAAATTATGGTGGGCGACATCACATCCAAAAACTGCATGGTCTATTTTAGTGGATCCCAATACCGCTATACGTATTCGACAAAAAAGCTGAAAAAGCTGTAACCGTACTTTTGTGGAAGAGGTGGGAGCATGAAAGAACCGTATATCCGCCGTTCCGCCATTCAAAAAGAGCTTCAGCTGGTACGGAAACAGGAACAGGCGTTGGAAAGAGCGGCGATGCGGGAACGCAGAACCGGGTGGAAGCAGTCGCTGGAAGACAAGATACCGGAAAAGGTGGTTCAGAACCTGGAAAAGGCATTCTGCAAAGCGTTTTCCGTTGTGTTCGAAAAGGGAACCGGCGTGATCGAGCGCACCTACGACCGCGAACAGCTGGAACAGGAGCACACCATTCAGGATTTTGCGTTTGAGGTTCGGGAGAACCGGAAATCGCTCAAGGCGCTTCGGCGCAGCGCCTCCTCGTCCGATCTGCGCAATATGGCGATGACAGCGGCGGAGGGAATCGGTCTGGGCGCGTTGGGCATCGGACTGCCGGACATTGTCGTGTTTGTCGGCGTATTGCTCAAGGGCATCTATGAGACCGCGCTGCACTACGGGTTTTCCTACGATACGCCGGAAGAGCAGCAGTTTATTCTGAAACTGATGCAGACCGCCATGCTTCGGCAGAGCGAGTGGCAGGAGGCAAATCGGGAGATTGACCGGCTGATAGCGTCCGGGGAACTTCCGGTTCCGGAGCCGGACAAACGGGAGGAGCAAATGCAGCGCACAGCGGAGGCGTTTGCCATGGATATGTTGCTGCTGAAGTTTGTACAGGGTTTGCCGATTGCGGGTGTTCTCGGCGGCGCCGGAAATCCGGTTTACTACCGCAGGGTGATGAAATACGTTCAGATCAAGTACCGCAAGCGGTACCTCCTCGGTAAACAAAACGGATAAAAAAACGCTTTCCTCTGATCCAACAGGGGAAAGCGTTTTGTCTGTGTTTACACCAGCAGTTGATACACGCTCATCACTATGGGAAGGGAGATGGCGGACAGGAGGGTGGAGAACGCGATGATGCGGCTGGAATAGCGGTAATTGGTCCCGTACTGCTGCGCAAACATGGACGCCGCGATGGCGCACGGTGTAGAGATGCCAATGAGAATGACCTGCTCGACCTGCGGGTCCAACGGCAGCAGGAGCATCACAGCGATGCTGACGGCGGGAATGATGACCAGCCGGACCAAGCTGACCAGATACATGGAGCGGTCGCGAAGGATGTCCAGCAGGTTGGACTGCGCCAGATACACACCAAGCACCAGCATGGCCAGCGGCGTATTGAGGTTGGACAGATATTCCACCGGGGTGGAGATGACGGTCGGAAGCGAAAGCGGAGTCAGGAAGATCAGCAGACCGATGTAGAATCCAACCGTTCCGGGATTCAGAACGATTTTCCTCCAGTGGATCGTGCCATGTGTCTGTCCGGCGGCGTTGGTCAGCAGCTGCACGCCATACGTCCAGAGAAAAATGTTGGTGACCACGATGGCAACCGAGCCGAGAAAGACGCCTTCGCTTCCATGAAGCGCTTCCAGAAGCGGCAGCGCCATAAAGCCGTTGTTGGGGAACACGGAGCACATCCGGCAGTCCGCATAGTCCCGTGCAGAGCGGCGGAAGACCAGGGAGGCGATCACCGCGGACAGCGCGGTGAGCATCAGCGTCAGTACGAAGCCCTGGATCAGCTGCATGGCCATCTCCGGTTCATACTTCCGCTCGAAGGAATGAATGATGAGGCAGGGCGCGACAAGGTTCAACAGCAGCGCGGAAATCTCTTTGGAACCGCGATCGGAAATAATGCCGCGCCGGTAGCACACGGCGCCCAGTCCCATCAGAAGGAACATAATGACAATCTGTATGTATAAGGTAGTAAGATTCAAGATGATACCCTCTTTCTTTTTCTCACTCCGTATCATAAAACAATTCTGCAGGCATGTCAACGGATGGAATCGAAAAACGATACATTGACAGAAATGCATGGAAATCGTATACTAATATCGGAAGATTTCTTCGGAGGGGAAGAACGATGAAGAAGGTGAAGCGAACCTCGGTCATTAGCAACATGGCAGTTTGGCTGGGCGCCTCGATTGCGGTTTCGGAGATCATGTCCGGCGCATGTATTGCATCCATCGGGATGCGAAAAGGTCTGGCTGCCATTCTAATCGGTCATCTGATTAGTGGATTGCTGTTTTATCTCAGCGGACGTATCGGAGGGGAGAGCCGACGTGCCTCCATGGCCTGCCTGTCGCTGTCCTTTGGCACACAGGGAGCGGGTGTGTTTGCGGCGATGAATATGTTGCAGCTGACTGCGTGGACGGCCATTATGCTGCATATCAGTGCGCGGATATTGACGATCATTTGTTCCGGTTTGTTCCCGACTTGGTTTTGGTGTCTGATTATTGGTCTGGCGGTCATCGTCTGGGTTTTTGCAGAGGGCGCACAGATTGGACGGGTTAACTTGGTCGCATCGGTTTTGCTGTTGGTGATGACGTTTGTGATGTGCTACCATGTGATCCGCAACGGCGGAGAGATGGAGTCCGTGCAGGGCTTTGCGCCGCTGTCGTTCGGTTCCGCCATTGAGCTGTCTTTGGCCGTTCCGATGTCGTGGGTTCCCCTGGTGGCGGATTACACCAGCAAAGCGGAGCATCCGCACTTGAATAATGTCATCAGCTCTCTGGCGTACATATTGGGCAGTATCTGGATGTACAGCATCGGCTTGGCGGCAGCTCTGTACTGCGGCCACAGCGACATCATACAGCTGCTGGTGAAGAGCGGAGTTGTCCGCATTGGGCTACTGATCGTCGTACTGGCGACGGTGACGACGACCTTTTTGGATGCCTGTTCGGCAGGAATCAGTGCGCAGGTGATTTCACAAAAATACTCCCCGCGTCTGCTTGCCGTGATTGCACTGAGCGTGGCGACGGTGGCGTCCATGATTCTGCCGCTGAACGGCTACGATCAATTTCTGTATTTGCTGGCGTCCGTCTTTGTTCCGATGACCTCTATTTTGACCACGGATTATTTCCTGCTGAAAAAGCGGGTGATTGATAAGACATTGGACCTGGGCAGCATGCTGCTGTGGGCGGTCGGCTTTGTGTTGTACCATCTGCTGATGGGGATGCAGCTTCCGGTGGGCAGTACGTTCCCGCTCGTTCTTCTCTTGATGGTCATCCGGTATCTGACCGAGTGGCCGCGCCTTCGGAATGAGGAGGAATCGCGATGAGCAATACGCTGTCCTCGGTACGGGGAGCCATTTTTGATCTGGATGGCACGGTGCTGGACTCCATGCCGTGCTGGGAGACGGTCGGCTTGCGGTATCTGCTGGAACGGGAGATTCCGGTTGAGGATGTCGATGAGCTGGCGCGCCGCCTCAAGACCACGACGCTGCCGCAGGCGGCAGAGCTGTATCAGCGGGAGTACGGCGTTACGGACAGTGTGGAGCGCATCTGCGCGGACATCACGTCCATGATTGAGCACGATTATCGGTTTACCGCTCCGCTCAAGCCGCACATGGCAGAGCTGCTGGAGCAGATGGATCGGCAGGGGATACAGATGTGCATCGCTACGGCGACTGACCACGAGCTGGCCTGCGCTGCACTGGAGCGTCTGGACGTCCTGCACCACTTTTCGTTTGTTGTCAGCTGCCAGCAGCTGAACACAAGCAAGAACGAACCGCTGATTTTTGATTACGCTGCGCAGCGGCTGGGGGTCCGCAAACAGGAGATTGTCGTGTTTGAGGATGCCTTGCATTCCATTCAGACGGCGGTACGCGCCGGATACCGCACGATCGGGGTTTATGACCGATCTTCCCGTCAGGAGGCGGAGGAGATTTCTGCGTTGTGCGAACGGTATGTCACTGACTGGACAACGCTGTAACCACAAGATATAGTGCCGTGCTGAGGAAGTACACACATTGTGTATGAAATCTGCGCGGCAAAAATTTTTTTTGGAGAGTTTTTTTGAATTTTTCTGCCCCTTTGCGAGAAGGCCCGCGCAGAGGGCTTCCAGAATCCACCTTCCCGGAAATGTTGTGTGATTGAAATGTTCCGTCAGAAAAAAATGATTCAAAAATTAGAATAGTTCCACAAGAAGCGCGAAAGGGGACCTGTCAAGCCGAAACAGGCGACAGACCACAGGCGGGGAAGAGAGAATTTTTTCGCTGCAATGGCGTATTCTTCGTCAGAGCTGCTGACTTGACAATCGAGCAGGAGCGTACTACAATAGAAACTGCTACCGGATCTTGCGATAACACAAGATATGGTGTCAAAAACTTGGAAGTATACATATATTTTGAAAATTTCGACAATGGAGGATATTCCTGATGATTCAGCAGATTGAGAAGAGAGACGGCAGATGCGTCTTTTTCGATTTGACGAAAATCGCAAATGCTATCTATCAGGCTGCTGAGGTGTCCGGCGGCCATGACTACCAGCTCTCGATGCGGCTGGCGCTGGACGTAGCAGATTATGTGGAGCAGCATTGCGACAAGACGACGCCGAGCGTAGAGGACGTGCAGGATGCGGTGGAGAAGATTCTGGTGGAGAACGGCCACGCCAAGACCGCCAAAGCCTATATCCTGTACCGCAATGAGCGCGCGCGTCAGCGCGAGATGAACACCGGGCTGATGAAGACCTACGAGGATCTGACGTTCCAGTCCGCGATTGAGAACGACGTCAAGCGCGAGAATGCCAACATCGACGGTGATACCGCGATGGGCACCATGCTGAAGTATGGCTCGGAAGGCGCAAAGCAGTTCAACGAGATGTTCCTGCTGGAGCCGCGCATTGCCAAGGCGCATCGCGAGGGCGATATCCACATTCACGATTTCGATTTCTACACGCTGACCACAACCTGTACGCAGATTGATCTGCTGACTCTGTTTGAGGGTGGATTTTCCACCGGCCACGGCTTTTTGCGTGAGCCGAACGACATCGCCAGCTACTCGGCGCTGGCCTGCATTGCGATCCAGTCCAACCAGAACGATCAGCACGGCGGCCAGAGCGTGCCGAACTTTGATTACAGCATGGCGCCCGGTGTCCGCAAGACCTACTGGCACCGCTACCGCGACAACCTCGCCAAGGCGCTGGAGGCATTTGGTCTGGAAGAGGACGGTGCGGAGGCCGCAAAGGCTCTGATCGCCTCCTGCGATCAGGTACCCAATCTGGCAGACGACAACGGTGCAAGCGAGCAGATTCGCGCCCGTCTGCTGGAGCGCACGGATGAGGTCAACGCAGACCGCGTGATGGAATTTACCATCAAGTTTGCCCGCCGCGAGGCCGAACGCTCGACCTATCAGGCGATGGAGGCGCTGGTACACAATCTGAATACCATGCACTCGCGTGCAGGCGCGCAGATTCCGTTTTCGTCGCTCAACTATGGCACAGACACCTCGCCGGAGGGACGTTTGGTCACGAAGAGCCTGCTGCTGGCGACCGAAGCCGGTTTGGGCAACGGAGAGACCTCGATTTTCCCGATCCACATCTTTAAGGTCAAGGAAGGGATCAATTACAATCCGGGTGATCCGAACTACGATCTGTTCAAGCTGGCCATTCGCGTTTCCGCCAAGCGCCTGTTCCCGAATTTCTCGTTTATTGATGCACCCTTTAATCTTCCGTATTACAAGGAAGGGCATCCGGAGACCGAAGCGGCGTACATGGGCTGCCGCACCCGCGTGGTGGCCAACAACTACGACAAATCCCGCGAGATTGTCAACGGCCGCGGCAATTTGAGCTTTACGTCCATCAATCTGCCGCGCATCGCCATCAAGGCAAAGGGCGACATCGGCGCCTTTTTCTCGGAATTGGATCAGAAAATGGATCTGGTCATTGATCAGCTGAAAGCGCGCTTCAAGATTCAGGCCAACAAGAAGGTACGCAACTACCCGTTCCTGATGGGACAGGGAATCTGGCTGGATTCCGAAAAGCTGGGACCGGACGACAAAGTCGGCGAGGTGCTCAAGCACGGCAGCCTGACGGTCGGCTTTATCGGCTTGGCAGAGTGCCTCAAGGCGCTGATCGGAAAGCACCACGGAGAGTCGGCAGAGGCGCAGCGCCTCGGACTGACCATCATCACGCGCATGCGTGAGCGCATGGATCGGGAGAGCCGTGAGACCGGCATGAACTTTACCGTCATTGCGACTCCGGCCGAGGGCCTGTCCGGACGGTTCGTTCGTTTGGACCGTCAGCGGTATGGCGAGATCCCCGGCGTCACGGATCGCGATTACTACACCAACTCGTTCCACGTACCGGTGTACTACCCGATTTCGGCGTTCCGCAAGATTCAGATTGAGGCGCCGTATCACGGCCTGACCAACGGCGGTCACATCAGCTATGTGGAGCTGGACGGCGATCCGTCGCAGAATCTGGAAGCTTTTGAAACCATCGTCCGTTATATGAAGGAGTGCGGCATTGGATACGGTTCCATCAACCATCCGGTAGACCGCGATCCGATCTGCGGCTACACCGGCATTATTGGCGATGTCTGCCCGCGCTGTGGACGGCGTGAGGGAGAAGCCGTCAGCGTGGAAAAGTTGCGTCAGCTCGGCGTATATAAAAACTACAACAGCACAACCATTGGATATCACGGTGATCCGGCAGAAGAGCGCGACCGCAAGCCGAACGCATTTTGCTGCAGCACCAATGATACCTGAGAGAGGGACAGAACTGGAAAGGAGCCTTTTTATGAACAACCAGAACAAGACAACAGAAGAGATGGTCGGCGAGGGTGTCGGCTTTGAGCGTATCCGCCGTATCACCGGTTATCTGGTCGGTACGCTGGATCGGTTTAACAATGCCAAGCGCGCGGAGGAGCACGATCGCGTCAAGCATGACGTGGCCATGCCGGAGGACATGCGGCACAGCGCATGAGTACACTTCGCATCGCCGGGATCATTGATGAGTCCATCGTGGATGGTCCCGGAATCCGTTTTGTTATTTTCACACAGGGATGCCCGCACCATTGCGAGGGATGCCATAACCCGCAGACGCATCCGTTTGACGGCGGGGAGCAGATGGACACGCAAGAGCTGTTGGAACGTATGCGGATCAATCCGCTGCTGTCCGGCGTGACCTTTTCCGGCGGAGAGCCGTTCTGCCAGCCGGAACCGCTGACGGAGCTGGCCAAGCAGCTGCATGGCATGGGAAAGACGGTCATGGCCTACAGCGGCTATACCTTTGAGCAGCTGCGTGACGCGGACGACAGCCGCCGCGCGCTGCTGGAGCAGTGCGACATTCTGGTGGACGGTCCGTTTGTGCTGTCCTTGCGGGATACCCTTCTGCGATTCCGCGGCAGCAGCAATCAGCGGTTGATTGATGTGCCGAACTCCCTGGCTTCCGGTGAAGTCGTGCTGTGGGGAGAATAACGATTGTTGGAAAAGAAAACTGCCTTTCGGTGCAAGCCGGAGGGCAGTTTTTGTGCTTATTGTGCGGTATGGAATTTTCCCTGCCAGCTGTCGCGGCGCTTTAATTCCTGATCAATGGCATTCAGGATCTCGCGCTTGCGGCGGCTCCAGGCGGGCGCGATCAGGTCCTCGCCGCGTCCGTCACCGGTGAGCCGCTGGATGACGACAGACGGAGGCAGGACCTCCAGCTGGTCGCAGACAATGGCGATGTATTCCTCTTGGGTCAGGCAGGTGTAGTCCATGTCCGCCAGAGCGGTTCCGCGCAGTACGTGCAGCAGATGAAGCTTGACGGCGTCTATGCCCAGCTCGCCGACGGCGCGGGCGGATTGTACCATCTGTTCGTGCGTCTCGCCGGGCAGTCCATTGATCAGATGGACACAGATCTGCAGCGGATACCGGCGCAGACGGCGTACGGCATCCACCGTGTCCGCAAAACAATGGCACAGATTGCACTGCGCAGCGGTGTTGTCCCAGACAGTCTGAACACCCAGCTCGACCGTCAGATCGCTCTGACGGGACAGGTCGCCCAACACCGCGCACACGCTGTCATCCAGACAGTCCGGTCGGGTGGCGATGGACAGACCGACGGTCTGCGGAAGCGCAAGCGCCTGTGTGTACAGTTCTCGCAGGCGTTCGGGTGGGGCATAGGTACCGGTGAACGACTGGAAATAGGGAATAAAGCCGATTGGCTGCCATTTTTGCAGAGACGTCTGACGGTACGTCTCGAACTGTTCCGCCAGAGAGCGGGAAGGACAGGCGATAAAGTCTCCGCTGCCGTGTGCGGAGCAATAGATACAGCCGCCGATACCCTTGGTACCGTCGCGGTTTGGGCAGGTAAATCCGCCGTCCAGCGGGACTTTGGCTACGCGCCCGCCGTAGGTCTGCTTGAGGTAGGAGGAATAGGCATAAAACCGTTTGCCGGTTCCCGAAAATGGATGAGACATAGTTTTGTTCTCCAACGTGTGAAAAGGGGCCGCAGCAGATGCCGCAGCCCCAAAGAAAGACAAATGTTTACTTGGTGCCGTACATACGGTTGCCGGCGTCGCCCATGCCCGGAACGATGTAGCCCTTCTCGTTGAGCTTCTCATCAATGGCTGCGCAGTAAATGTCTACATCCGGATGTGCTTCCTGAATGGCCGCAATGGCTTCCGGAACCGACAGGATGGAGATAATTTTGATGTGCTGTACGCCGTAATTCTTGAGGAACTGAACGGCGGCAATCGCGGAACCGCCGGTTGCCAGCATGGGATCCAGCAGAAATACTTCGCTGTTGGCGATGTCGGTCGGCAGCTTGCAGTAGTATTCCACCGGCTGCATGGTGTCCGGATCGCGGTACAGACCGATATGACCGATCTTTGCGTTCGGAATCAGTTCCAGCGCACCTTCTGCCATGCCGATACCGGAGCGAAGGATGGCGACAAGAGAAATCTTCTTGCCGGAGATGACGCGAACCTTGGAGCGCGCGATCGGGGTCTCGATTTCGACTTCCTTCATCGGAAGATCGCGGGTGGCCTCGTAGCAGAGCAGAGAAGAAATTTCCCGTACTGCTTCACGGAATTCCTTGGAACCTGTGTACTTATCACGCATGAGAGACAGCTTGTGTACAATCAGCGGGTGATCCATTACATGAACCTGAGCCATAAATCATTTCTCCTTTTCGTTCAAATGGTCGCGCCGCCACACGGTGTGTTGGCGCTATCCTGCGCGGCCTGTTTTGCCAGACGTTCACGCACAGCCTGAGGCTGCCGCAAATACCGTGGAACCAATTCAGAAGCCGGGATGCATCCGCCCGCCTCATACAGACGGTGTGCCTCCATTGCAGCGCCGTAGGCCGCAGGAAATTGCAAGCCGGAGGGAGCGACGAGAACGTCCAAATCCTCCGAACAGATAAGAGTATTATAGCATATTTGTGCACCATCGCCAACAAGAAGAACAGATTTTTTCCGAGAAATTAACTCTTTGTTCAAATCCTCCAGCAAAATTAACCGGTCTTCGGTCAATCGGACCGGGATGCCGTCCCGGATTTCAAACAGTGCGTTGTACAGCTGCTTGCGGCGGGCGTCCATGACCGGACAGACCAGACGGTCGGTCAGCGTGACGTTCCATGCGTTTCCGGCCAGACTGGACACCGGAATGCAGGGGAGATTTCGCCCGTCCGCAATGCCTTTCGCGGTAGCCACTCCGATGCGAATACCGGTAAACGAACCGGGGCCGACCGTGACGGCAACCGCGTCAATGTCATCCAGCGTCAGCTGGGAAGCGCGAAGGACGTGGTCGGTCATCGGCAGCAGCGTGGTCGAGTGGGTCAGACCGCAGTTTTGAAACGACTGCGCCAGCAGCACACGGTCTTCGGTTACGCAGACAGAAGCGGATACGGAGGAGGCTTCGAGCGTAAGAAGTTTCATTCCAATGTTCCTCCTTGGATGGTAATCGTCCGGCTGTTTTCGGTGTCCCCGCGGCGAATATCCACGGTCACGCAGTTTTCCGGCAGGGCGTCTGAGATATTTTCGCTCCATTCAATCAGAAGGATCTGTTCGCCGTCCAGATAGTCGTCCCAGCCGATATCGTACAGCATGTCCTCGTCCAGAATGCGGTACATGTCGAAATGACAGACGTGAAACGGCTCCGTATCATATTCGTTGACAATGGCAAAGGTCGGGCTGGTAACACGGCCGGTATAGCCCAGCTGCCGCAGAAAACCGCGGCAGAACGCGGTCTTGCCGGCGCCCAGATCACCGGTGAACGCGGCTACCATTCCGGCATAGGCATGGGCGGCGAGCTGTGCGCCCGCCGCCTCGGTTTCCTCCGGGGAATCGGAGTGAACAATCCATGACATAAAAAATCTCTCAGAACAATCCGGTGATGCGTCCGTCTTCGTCCACATCAATGTTGAAGGCTGCCGGCTGCTTCGGCAGACCCGGCATGGTCATAATGGTGCCCGTCTCACAGACAACAAAGCCGGCGCCCGCGCTGACGCGGACCGAACGGATGTTGACATGGAAACCGGTCGGACGGCCCAGCTTCGTGGCGTCATCCGACAGGGAATACTGCGTTTTCGCCATGCAGACCGGGAGATGTCCGTATCCCAGGCCGGTGATGCTGGCCAGGGACTTACTCGCCGCAGGGGTGTAGGTCACACCGTCCGCGCCGTAAATCTCGCGGCAGATGGTTTCAATCTTGTCTTCCAGAGACAGATTGTCGTCGTACAGGACATGGAAATTGGACTTGCCGCTGTCCGCCTCTTCGAGGACCATGGAGGCTAACTCCATGCCGCCGTCCGCGCCCTTGGCAAATACCTCGGACAGCGCGTAGCGGGCACCCAGCGCCTCACATTCCTGACGCAGCTGTTCCAGCTCGGCATCGGTATCCGATGCAAAGCGGTTGATGGCAACGACAACCGGAACACCGAACTTGCCGATGTTTTCAATGTGCTTCTGCAGATTGACCGAACCGCGCTTGAGCGCCTCCAGGTCTTCCTTGCCAAGGTCCGCCTTGGCGACACCGCCGTTGTATTTCAGTGCGCGGATGGTTGCGACAATGACGACGCAGTCCGGATGCAGACCGGCCTTGCGGCACTTGATGTCAAAGAATTTCTCCGCACCCAGATCGGCGCCGAAGCCGGCTTCCGTGACGACATAGTCGGACAGCTTGAGCGCGAGGCGGGTCGCAGAGATTGAGTTGCAGCCGTGTGCAATGTTGGCGAACGGGCCGCCGTGCATCAGGCAGGGCGAACCGGTCAGCGTCTGAACCAGATTCGGCTTGATGGCGTCGCGCAGCAGGGCGGTCATTGCGCCTTCTGCCTTCAGATCGCGCGCAAATACCGGGGAACCGTCGTAACGGTAAGCGACCAGAATATCGCCGCAGCGCTTTTTCAGGTCCTTGAGGTCGGTCGCGAGACAGAGAATCGCCATGACTTCGCTGGCAACCGTAATCATGAAGTGATCCTCGCGCGGGATGCCGCTCATGGAGCCGCCCATACCGACGACGATATTGCGCAGTGCACGGTCATTCATGTCCACGACGCGGGTAAAGATGATACGGCGGGGGTCAATGTTCTGATCATTGCCCTGCTGGATATGGTTGTCAATCATCGCGCACAGCAGATTGTTTGCCGCGCCGATGGCGTGCATGTCACCGGTAAAGTGCAGGTTGATGTCCTCCATCGGGACGACCTGCGCGTAGCCGCCGCCGGCTGCGCCGCCCTTGATGCCGAACACCGGTCCGAGGGACGGTTCGCGCAGAGCGATCATGGAGTTTTTGCCCATCTTATCCAGAGCCTGTCCCAGACCGACCGTGGTCGTGGTCTTTCCTTCACCGGCCGGAGTCGGGTTGATGGCGGTGACAAGGATGAGCTTGCCGTCCGGGCGGTCTTTGACGCGCTTCCACACGTCAGACGAGATCTTCGCTTTGTATTTGCCGTAATATTCTAAGTCGTCCTCGGTCAATCCGGCCTTTTCGGCCACCTCGCGGATGGGGCGCATGGTGCAGCCCTGCGCAATTTCGATGTCAGATAACATAGAAGTCAGCCTCCTTTTTCCATTACAGTTATGCCACGTGAGGGCACTTTTACACATACATCCGTATTATAGCATAGAATAGCCGGATTGGGGAGAGATTTCTGTCAGGAAATGCAGAAAAAAAGAGAAATTTTTGCGGATTATTTTATAGATATTCGAAAAAGTACGGCGAAACAGGCGGTTCCGGGAAAAAAAGTGTTTACCGGTTGGATTAAAGGTGGTATGATACATCTGTAGGTTAATTTATGAAGGAGAAAGGGGCGGTTTCATGCCTCAGATATTCAAAAGTTTGGATCGTTATGTCCGCAGCATCGACTATTTTCTGCTGGTTGTTTCGCTGATCTGTTCCGGCTTTGGCCTGGTGCTGATCAACTCGGCGACAGCCACCCTGCAGGATGGCTCCACGCGGTACATGACGGTGCAGGTGCTGGCCATTGTGCTGGGCGTGATTGGTTTTGTGATCGCTTCGTGCATTCCCTATGAAAAGCTGACGCCCATGTGGCGGGCGGTGCTGCTGTTCAACGTACTGTTCCAGCTGTCCCTGTTCCTGTTGGGATATGAGGACGGAGGCAACCGCAGCTGGATCCGGTTTGGCGGAATTGGCATCCAGCCGGCAGAGATTGGAAAATTGCTGTTTATCTTTACATTTGCCAAACAGATCAATCTGTATCGCTACGAACTGAACCGCGTGCGCAGCCTGCTGCTGCTGGGCGGCCAGCTGGTTCTGGTTATGCTGGCGATTATTCTTCCCTCCCACGATGTCGGCGTTGCGCTGTCGTATGCGGTGATCGCGGTGATTATGCTGTTTGCCGCGGGATTGAGCCTGCGTTGGTTTGTTGGAGGACTGGTTTTGTGCTGTGCCGCCATACCGATCCTGTGGCAGGTGCTCAGCGATCCGCAGAAAAACCGTATTCTCGTGCTGTTTGACCCTTCGGTATCCCCGAATACCTACTGGCAGCAGGAGCAGAGCCGGATTGCCATCGGCGCGGGCAAGCTGTTTGGACAGGGATATATGCAGGGCAGCCAGACGCAGTACAACATGCTGCCGGAAAAGCAGACCGACTTCATCTTTGCCGTGGCCGGCGAAGAGTGGGGACTGGTTGGCTGTCTGCTGATTCTGATTTTGCTCAATTTGCTGATTTTCCGCCTGTTTTATGTCTCATATCAGGCGAAAGGACAGTTTTTGTCGCTGATGTGTGCAGGAATTGGCGCGATGTTTTTGTACCAGACGTATGAAAATATATTTATGTGTCTGGGCATTGGCCCGGTTATGGGCCTGACCCTGCCGTTTTTCAGCTATGGAGGATCTTCGATGGTGACGATGTTCCTGGCGGTCGGTATGGCGGCGGGCATTTCCATGCGGAGCCGCTGGCAGAAGGAACTGAGGCTGGCGGGCGGCGGCGCGGAAGAAGAGCTGGAGTATTCCGTGCCGGATTGGGATCCGGGACAGGCGGTTGCGTCGTTTCTGGGGCGAAAGAAAACCGGCACAGTCTCTCCGCCGGATGCATCCAAACAGAAGCCGCAGACGGACGACATTCCGGACATTCCGCCGGAAAAGGATTCCGCCATTCCGGTTTTGGACTGGAGTTTGCTGGACGGGTTTAGCGACTATGTGCGGGAAAAGGTGCTGCGTCAAAACGGAGAGGACGGGGCGTCCGAGGAGCATACCGGACAGGAGGACGATGTCTTCCAGTGGCGCAGGGTCTATTTGGATTCCGAACAGGAAGAGAACGAAACAACGGACAATCCGCCGGAACAGAAGTGATTCATGTGCTGTCTGTCTCGTTTCAGGGATACCCTGAAGTGAGGCAGACAGTTTTGGATATGGAGAAAAAGAATGACGCTGAAGGAATTTTTTATGGAACACAGCAGGGCGGCGCTGGGCTTTTCCGGCGGTGTGGATTCCGCCTATTTGCTGTATGCCGCGGTGCAGTGCGGCGCGCAGGTGCAGCCGTATTACATTCGCAGCGCGTTCCAGCCGGAGTTTGAATATCGGGATGCCGTACGGTTTGCGCAGCAGCTCGGCGTGCAGCTGACGGTGCTTGAGCTGGATGTGCTGTCTGTGCCGCAGGTGGAGGACAATTCGCCGGATCGCTGCTATCATTGCAAGCGGGCGATTTTCGGCGCGTTGCAGCAGCGGGCGCAGCGGGATGGGTATTCGCTGCTTCTGGACGGAAGCAATGCATCCGACGATGCATCGGATCGCCCGGGCATGAAGGCGCTGCAGGAGCTGAAGGTCCGGTCACCGCTGCGCGAGTGCGGACTGACCAAAGCGGAGATCCGGCAGCTGTCCCGCGAGGCGGGACTGTTTACGTGGAATAAACCGGCGTATGCCTGTCTGGCTACCCGCATTCCCACTGGACAGCGCATCCGCGCGGAGCTGCTGCAGCGGGTCGAACATGCAGAAAACGCACTGTTTCGTCTGGGTTTTTCGGATTTTCGTGTGCGTGTCTTTCACGATGCCGCCCGCATCCAGCTTCCGGCGGAGCAGCTGGAACAGGCGTCTGCACGGTGGGATGCAATTTGCAGTGCGCTGCAGCCGGATTTTGAAACCGTGCTGCTGGATTTGCACCCGCGCGGATAAGGAGAGGATATGAAACAACAGGAAATTCGGGCATTGCTGCAGGGGATTGCAGATCACAGTGTGTCGGTGGAGGATGCGATGCTTCAGCTTCGGATGGAGCCGTTTTCCGATCTCGGGTTTGCGAAAGTAGACCGTCACCGCGCCCTGCGTCAGGGTGTTGCAGAGGTCATTTATGGCGCGGGCAAAACGGCAGAGCAGATTGCATTGATCGCCGCAGAGATGAAAAAACTCGGACAGGAAACCATTTTAATCACCCGACTGTCTCAGGAAAAGGCGGATTTTGTTGCACAGACACTGCCGCTGACCTACCATGAGCTGGCGCACATCGGCCTGATCGGTGAGGTTCCGGAGCCGGATGGACAGGGGACGATTGTGGTTGCGACCGGCGGCACCAGCGATCTGCCGGTGGCGGAGGAAGCCGCGTTGACAGCGGAGGTGCTGGGTAACCGCGTTGTCCGTCTGTATGACGTCGGCGTGGCGGGGCTCCACCGTTTGCTGGCCAACGCGGAGGACATCATGCGCGCACGGGTGATCATCGCGGTTGCGGGGATGGAGGGCGCGCTGGCGAGTGTCATCGGCGGATTGGCGGACTGCCCGGTGCTGGCTGTTCCCACCAGTGAGGGATACGGTGCATCGTTCGGCGGTATTTCTGCGTTGCTGTCCATGCTGAATTCCTGCGCGAGCGGTGTCAGCGTGGTCAACATTGACAATGGCTTTGGCGCGGCCTATCAGGCCAGCATGATCAACCATCTGGGAGGAAACAAGGAATGAAATCGTTATATCTGGAATGCAATATGGGTGCGGCGGGCGATATGCTGATGGCGGCGCTGTATGAACTGCTGTCCGATGAGCAAAAACATCGTTTTTTGGACAAAATGAATGCGCTTGGCCTGCCGAATGTTACAGTACAGGCGGATCCCAGTGTGAAGTGCGGGATTACCGGTACCCATATGACGGTGCGCATTCATGGAGAAGAAGAGCACAGCCATGATCATCCCGGTCATGCACACCATGAGCATGCTCATGAGCCTCACAGCGACCACGACCATGCGCAGGAACACCATCACGCGCATCACGGTCATGAGCACGCGCATGCGTCTCATCATCACGCCGGCATGGGAGACATTACCCACATCCTGTCCCATTTGTCCCTTTCGGATACGGTGCGAGGCCATGCGGAGGCGGTGTATCAGCTGATCGCGGAGGCGGAAAGTCATGCGCACGGAAAACCGGTGGATCAGATTCATTTTCACGAGGTCGGCACGCTGGATGCCGTGGCGGACGTGGTCGGAGTCTGTCTGCTGATGGACTGGCTGGCGCCGGATGAGATTTTGGCGTCGCCGGTGCATGTGGGAAGCGGACAGGTACAGTGTGCCCACGGCGTTTTGCCGGTTCCGGCTCCGGCCACGGCGCACATTCTGCGCGGCGTCCCGTGCTATGGCGGTCAGGTGCGTGGGGAACTGTGCACTCCGACAGGAGCGGCGCTGCTCAAACATTTTGTCACCCGTTTCGGCGAGATGCCGGTGATGTCGGTCCGGCAGATTGGCTACGGCATGGGAGAGAAGGACTTCGCGGCTGCAAACTGTGTCCGTGCGATGCTGGGGGAGACCACGCAGCCGGAACAGAGCGTGCTGGAATTACAGTGCAATCTGGATGACATGACGCCGGAGGAAATCGGATTTGCACAGGAGGTACTGCTGGACAGCGGCGCGTTGGATGTCTATACTACGCCGATCGGCATGAAAAAGAGCCGCCCGGGCGTCCTGCTCAGCTGCCTGTGCCAGCCGGAGGATCGGGAAAAGCTGGTCAAGCAGCTGTTCCGCCTGACGACCACGCTGGGCATCCGGGAGACCGTCTGCCGCAGATACACCATGTCCCGTTCCGAGCAGAAACTGGATACAACGTACGGTGCGGTGCGCCGCAAAACAGCGGAGGGCTGGGGAGTGACGCGTTGCAAGATTGAATACGAGGACGCCGCCCGGATCGCGCGCGAAACGGGAAGCGATATACGGACGGCGCGCCAGATTCTGGCACATCAAAGACAGAAACAGCAGTAAAACAGGATGAACCAATGCACATTTCCTGGAAAAGATATCAGTACAGATAGAAAATCCCTGAAAAATGACAAAAATTTTTAAAAGAAGCACAAAAATACGGTTTTTTCGGTTGAAGACAGCGTGTCATTTGTGGTAAAATTATTTGGATTCAACTCAAATGATGGAGGAAACTGTCCATGAAGAATCGTTTTTGGATGAAATGGATTTTTCCCGTTTGTATTATATTGGCATTGGCGATGGCGGTCTATCTGGCGTTGGAGCTGACCGGTGGAACACGGGGACTGCATGTGAAATTTGAGACCGGCAGTCTGCCGACCATTGAGCGCATTGTGCCGGCGGAAAAGCTGAAGCTTATCTGCAAGGACGGAAACGGGAATAACAAAGTTGATCTGGAACAGGAGACCCAGCTCACGCTGTTGTCCGAGCCGTCCAACAGTGACCCGATTCCGACGTATACGTCGTCTGACCCGGAGATCATCCAGGTAGATGAAAACGGTGTGGTCACCGGCAAGGCGCTGGGAAAAGCAACCATCACAGCGGAGGCTCAGGACGGTTCCGGACTGACTGAGGAGATCGAGCTGACGGTGCGCGTTGCACAGCCGCAGAATCTGCGTGTTCTGTGCTCCACCGGCGGAGACGCGTTTGCGCACCTGTACTGGTCGGAGGTCGAGGAGGCCACAGGCTATATGGTCTATCGTCAGCTGAACGGAGGACAGTGGCTGCCGCTGACCGACGAGCCGATTCAAAAGACTTCCTTTACGGATACAGAGACGGTTGCAGATGGTGATCACGCGTATGCGGTGGAGGCCTGCGCCGAGGAAGAAGCGTACAACAGTGCACGCAGCAGCTCCGTCATGATGAGCCTGCCGGAAACACCGTATGGCTTGAAAATCTCCGACATCACGGATGACGGCATTGAAGTGTATTGGAAGCGTCCGGCAGGAGCCAAGGGGTATGAAGTATTCCGGTTTGACGACGAAACGGATGAATACAAAATGATCGCGGATATTGATACCCGTTCGATCTACACCTACGTGGACGATGAATTTGATCACAGCAACGAGGAAGTCTATTATAAGGTTCGCAGCTACTCTCTGGATGACAACGATCGGAAGGTGTACAGCAAGATCAGCGAATCGGTAACCGCGCGGTATCGCACCAAAACCAAGCTGGAACGGTCGGAAATTTTCCTCCGTTCCGGGAAAAGCCGCACGCTTGCCGCGTATCAGGGATGGGGAACTGCGGACAATCTGCGCTGGACGTCATCCGATCCGGACATCGCGACGGTGTCCTCCAAACACGGAAAGATCACGGCGATACGACAGGGCAGCTGCACCATTACCTGTTTGAATCGGGACACCGGGGAAAAGCGCCGGTGTACGGTTACGGTAGACCGGGAGCCGTTGGATGCACTGAAAAAGATCACGTCGGATTTCCGACAGAATTCTAACGGCGTATGGGTCAACGATGATGCACCGGACAGCGGTGATGCCGTCATTATGATGACGGGCGATATGATGTGTACCGGAACGCAGCAGGCGGTGCAGGGCTACGACACCGGCGACTACAATTTCAATGACAGTTTTGCGGGCGTTCGTGAGCTGATTTCCGGAGCGGATTTTGCCATCGGCAATTTGGAAACAACTCTGTCGTCCACCTGGCCGTATATGCACGAAGAGGCCTATATTGACAACTATGCCAACTGCAATGCGCCCAGCCGGTATCTGGACGCGGTGAAATACGCAGGGTTTGATGCGGTGGTCATGTCCAACAATCACAACTGCGATGCCGGTATTCAGGGCGCACAGGAGACCCTGGAACAGGTAGAGCGGTACAAACTGGCGCATACCGGTATGTTCCATGGCGGTGAGGACCAGCGGTATCTGCTGGTGGATGTCAATGGGATCAAGGTCGGTTACCTGTCGTACACGACGGAAGAAGTCGGGTTCAATGACAAGAGCGACGAATGGACAGAAGAAGACATTGAAACCTATCTGAACCTGTACAGCCGCGACAAAGCGGAGCGGGAGGTTCAGGAGCTGCGTGATGCCGGAGCGGAATATGTGATTGTCTACATGCACTGGGGCATCAAGAATGTGCAGGAGGCAACCGAAGACCAGCAGAATACGGCGCAGGAGCTGGCGGATCTGGGAACGGACTACATTGTCGGTTCACACTGCCATCTGGTGCAGAAGTACACCACCATTACCGCCTCGGATGGGCGGGAAGTTCCGTGTTTTTATTCGTTGGGTGACTTCCAGTCCAGTATTTCGCAGGTTTCCGGCAACCGCGATTCCGCCATTCTGCGGATTCGTCTGGAGCGGGACAGCGATGGAACGGTGGTTCTGCGCGAAAATCAATATATCCCGTGCTATACGCTGACGTCGTACTGGGATATGCCGTATTACACCATTCCGATTGATTCGTCACTGAATGGAGGGACGACGCTGTCCCACTATGAGAAGACGCACGCGCGCATCGCCGCAGCGGTGGGTTCGGAAATCTCGGAGTACACCGGAGACGAAGAGTAATCCATTCCATACAAAAAGAACGGGTATTCTGTGAACCGTATTGGTTTCGCAGAGTACCCGTTTTTCCTATGTTAGAGTTATTTGATACCGCATCGCGAGCGGTACATGGCAGGCGTGATGGTATTGGTGTAAAATCCATCCACGCCGAGATTTTTCCATTGATACAGATTTTCTGTGCTGTTTACGGTGTGCGTGAAGACATACTTTCCGAGGCTGTGAAGCTGTTCGCTGAATGGATCCGTGACCTGTTCCTTCGGCATCGTGACTACGGCGATGTCCGGTTTGTCCTGCACAAAGCGCGCGATTTCGTCCGGATCAACAGCTCCTTCCTGATATAAGGAGTATAACGTGAAGATAACGCTGGGCCAGTCGTAAATTTCATGGATCAGATCGTATTCTTCCGGATGGTAGATCTGCGGGACAATTCGCTGCGTCAGCTCGTCGCCGCCGTACTGCTGCGCCAGCTGAACGATGTTCGTATACTGTTTTGCCAGCTTTTCCTGTGACCAGTTTTTGCATTTCAGATCGAGAATCAACACAACATTCGGAGCAACCGTCATTTCGTACAGCACGTCCTCCAGCGTCAGCGGGGTAAACATCCCGTCAATTTTGGTATCGCGCCACTCATCCGCTGTCGGAACACGGTCAAAGCCGTTCCAGTCGTGGGTGGCGCACAGTACGCCGTCGGACGATAGACTGAAGTCCAGTTCCATCACTCGCCAGCCGCTGGAATAGCTCTGCATCCAGGCCTCACGGCTGTCCGTATAGTCGTACTGCGTCCAGCCGTCAGTTCCACTGTAATAGGTCACAAGACTGCCGCCCGCGTGAGCGATTAAGGGTGCGGTCTCGTCAATCCAGCTGTAGGCGGTGTGTACGGGGGCGGACAGGGAGAACCTGCCGTGTTTGTCCCGTGTAATGGTACAGCCAAGTACCTGCTCCAATAGATCTTTCTGTATGTAATAGCGTTTGCCGATCTGCACGACCTGCCCGGCTGCCGAATGAGTATAGCTGTTCTTTTTGATTTTTGAGAGCTCTGCGTTCAGTGTCAGAACGATGGATGGGGTGTCTTTGGAATAGACCGCTGCGTATTCCGACGAATGTTTCTGCGCAGCATATCCGTCTTTTCGGAGCAGCTTGTCCAGCGGCACATATCCCTGATCCATAAGCTGTGCAGCGCTCAGACGGTTGGGCAGCGGGATTGCGCTGCACTGAATCAGCCCCAGCGTCAGTACGCAGCCCAGCAGCAGACCGGCGAACAGAAACAGCAGGGACCGGCGGGATGTATGCCGGCGTCGGCGGGTGGAGATCATGGTTTTACGCCTTCTTTCTTGGGATGGGACAAACTGCGTTCGTACTTAGTATAGCACAAAACAGACTGCTGTACAGTGATTTTGGGAAAACATCATTGAACCAAAAAACGCCAACAGCTCATCGGGTGTCCGGCCGATGAGCTGTTGAACGTAAAGAGATGTATTTCAATATGAGTTAGGCAAAGCGAGAGAAAGAGAAGTTGGGCAATACTTTTTTTGTGTGCTTTGACCTTGTGATGCTATGATAACGCAAGGAATGAGAAAAGGCAAGCGTCGGAAAGAGAGAGGCGAAAAATGATGGAAATTACACGATAAACGGCAAACTCTTGTGTTGTTATTTCGTTCCGTTCGCCTGTTTCATGGACAGACCGATTCGTTTTTTCCGGGTATCCACGGTCAAAACGACGGTCTTGACCACATCGCCCACACGGACGACCTCAGAGGGATGCTTGACATATCGGTCAGACAGCTGTGAGATGTGTACCAGGCCATCTTCATGTACACCGATGTCCACAAACGCGCCAAAATCGCATACATTGCGCACCGTTCCCATCAGCTCCATACCCGGCTTGAGCTGTTCCAGCGTCATGACATCTGCATTGCGGAGTAAAGGGGGAGGAAGCTCGTCGCGGGGATCACGGCCCGGCTTGAGCAGTTCGTTGGCAATATCGGTCAGGGTGGGGACGCCGACGCCGCAGCGTTCCGCAAGAGCGGCGGTTCCATAGGATTTCATGCGTTGGGGCAGTTCGGTCAGAGTATGATTTTTCACATCATCTTCCGTGTAGCCGCACAGCAACAGCAGGTTTTTGGCGGCGGGATAGGACTCCGGGTGAACACCGGTGCGGTCGAGCACTTCACGGCTCTCTGCGACACGCAGAAATCCGGCGCACTGTTCAAAGGCTTTGGGGCCGAGTTTGGAGACGTTGAGCAGCTGCTTTCGGGAGGAGAACGCTCCGTTTTGTTCCCGGTAGGCGATGATATTTTTTGCAATCGCGGGCGTGATGCCGGCGACGTGCTCCAGCAGAGACGGGGACGCGGTGTTCAGGTCAACGCCGACCGAGTTGACGCAATCCTCTACCACGCCGTCCAGGGATTGAGACAGCTGTGCCTGCGGCATGTCGTGCTGATACTGACCGACGCCGATGGAACGCGGGTCAATTTTGACCAGCTCTGCCAACGGATCCTGCAGCCGGCGGGCAATGGATACGGCGGAGCGAAGGGAGACATCAAAATCCGGAAATTCCTCCGCGCCCAGTTTGGAGGCGGAGTATACAGAGGCGCCCGCTTCGCTGACGATCATGTACGAAATGGGGAGACCGGTTGTTTGAATAAAATCGGTTAAAAACTGTTCGGACTCCCGGCTTGCCGTTCCATCGCCCAGTGCGGCACAGGTGACATGATGCTTGCGGCACAGCGCTTCCAATTTGCGCATGGATTCTTCCGTCTTGTTATGCGGAGGTGTGGGATAAATGACGGCGGTATCCAGTACCCGTCCTGTGGTGTCCACGACAGCCAGCTTGCAGCCGGTGCGGTACGCCGGATCGAATCCAAGCACGATTTGATCCTTAATCGGCGGCTGCATGAGCAGCGGGCGAAGATTGAGGGCAAAGGTGGCGATGGACTGTTCGTTGGCTTTTTCGGTCAGTTCTTTGCGCAGTTCGCGGGCGAGAGAGGGGAACAGAAGACGCTTCCATGCGTCCGCACACATGGCGGACAGCTCGTCCGCATACGGATGGGGACGGCGGAAGACCGAACGCTCGATCAGCTTGACAGCGGAATCCTCATCGCATTCCACCTCAACCTTTAAGATCTTTTCGCGCTCTCCGCGGTTTAACGCAAGGATTTGGTGACTTTGCAGTCGCCGTACCCGGCTGCGGAACTTGGCATACTGCGCGTAAACGGTCTGCTCCGCATCGTTTCCTGTACTGACGACCTCACCGGATGCCGTCAGCAGAGCACGCAGATGTCCGCGCAGCGCTGCATTGACTGAGCAGTCCTCGGCCAAAATGTCCAGCGCACCCTGGATCGCTTCCTCTTTGGTCTCCGGGCCTTTTTCTCGGGAAACAAATGGCTCCGCGAGTTCGGCCAGCGGTTTGCGGCTGCCTTTGCGGATGGCTTTGGCCAGCGGTTCCAATCCCTTGTCCCGTGCCGCAGAAGCACGGGTGTGACGCTTGGGACGGAACGGGAGATACAGATCTTCCAACTCGGTGCGAGTGGATGCGGTCTGAACGGCAGCGCGCAGGGAATCCGTCAGTTTGTCCTGTGCCTGAATGGCAGACAGAATTTCCTCACGGCGCTGTTCCAGCGCGCGGAGGTATGTGAGACGCTCGGACAGCTGACGGATGACCTGATCGTCCATCGTACCGTGCATTTCCTTGCGGTATCGGGCAATAAACGGGACGGTATTGCCCTCATCCAAAAGCCGGATGACGTTTTCAACGTGATCGAGACGCAGATTCAGCTCCTGCGCCAGAGCTTGTGCAATGGTAGACATAACAACCCTCATTGTGTCAAAGTAAGAATAAAGTATTGTAAGTATACCGCAGGTTGCGCACAAAGGCAATCATTTTGCCGGAACAGATTGCGGCGAGGGCGGTGTATCGAACGGTTGGTCTGGTACTGCAAAACAGAAAAACAGCACTTGTTTTGATCAAACAGGATTTAAATGAGTGCTATCCCACAGAAAGAGCTTGACCAGTGGGATGAACTTCGATACTATACTATTATAAGAACAGAATACCTTGTGCCGAAAGGGAGGAAACGGGTATGGAAAAAGCGAAAGTGTACTTCACGAAGGAAATCACGCCGGAAGCGGTCATTCGGATGTATCAGGTTCTTGGAATCGAGCTGCCGGGAAAGGTCGCGGTCAAGGTGCATTCGGGGGAGAAAGGGAATCAGAACTTTCTGCGTCCGGAATTCCTCCGTCCAATGATTGAAGCGGTCGATGGAACGGTTGTCGAATGCAATACTGCGTATCACGGAGCGAGAAACTCGACGGAAAAGCACAAAAAACTGGTTCGGGCACATGGGTGGACACGGTATTTTGATGTGGATATTATGGACGCAAAGGAAGAGCTGCGTCTGGAAATCCCAAACGGAAAGATAATGAAAGAAAACCTGGTTGGAAAAAACATGGCCAATTACGATTCCATGCTGGTGCTGTCCCACTTTAAGGGCCACCCGATGGGCGGCTACGGCGGCGCATTGAAGCAGCTCTCCATTGGCTGTGCGTCCAGCGGAGGAAAGTCGCTGATCCATTCCGGAGGCGTTACCGACGACCAGAACATTGTGTGGAACCATGTCGCGGAGCAGGACGTCTTCTGCGAAGCGATGGCGGATACTGCGGGAAGCGTCATGGAATATTTTGAGAGAAAGATCGCGTTTGTCAACATGATGTGTAATTTATCCGTGGACTGCGACTGCTGTGAAGTGGCAGAAGATCCCTGTATGAAGGATATTGGCATTTTGTCTTCTCTGGATCCGGTTGCGCTGGATCAGGCGTGTATTGATCTCATCTATCAGTCCGATGATCCGGGACGGGATCACTTCCTTCAGAGAGTGGAGTCGATGCACGGTACACATACGATTGATGCCGCAGCGGAATTGGGATATGGTACGAAAGAATATGACTTGATTGTGCTCGACTGAGCACAACAAAGTCGTGCTCTGCCGGAGAGCGTTGGAAGACATACGGTATTTCACTGTTTTTTGAGCGGTTTATTTGCATTTTCCTAGTCATTATTGCAGTTGTGAAATAATTACAATTATGTTATTATACTATCATGCGTATTTCGAAGATACCTTGGGGGTAAAAATACAATAGATAGAGTGATGAACAATGCAATGAAAAGAACAAAACATAATACATATCAAAATAGGGAAATGCGGATCCGGGGCATGCTGTTTGCTTTGTTGGATATTTTTGTTATCTTGATCAGCATGGTGGGGGCGCTTTGGCTTCGGTTTGATTTCCGTTTTTCCACAATAGATGAAATTTTTCTGGAAAACGTCTACCGGTATATGCTCATCAATGTGATCAGCACGCTGCTGATCTTTACCGTCTTCCGGTTGTATATCAGCCTTTGGCGGTTTGCGAGCATTGTGGAATTTAAAAATGTCGTCTGCGCGGTCCTGTTGTCTACCGCGGTACAGGCAATCGGGATGCATCTGCTGCAGCTCTCCGTTCCGAGAAGTTATCCGTTTTTATATTGTCTGCTGCTTGCGGTGCTGACCACTACAGACCGGTTTTCCTACCGCTTTCTTCGGATTGCTCGTCGGAATTTTGAGGCATATCGGGCAACGATGCCCGTGCGTACGATGGTAGTTGGAGCCGGCGCGGCGGGATATATGATCATCCGGGAGATGAAAAACAGCAAGCATCTGAACCGCATCGTTCCGTGCATCATTGACGATGACCCGTCCAAGCAGGGCGCTTATCTGCAGGGCATTCCCATTGTGGGCGGCAAAGAGAAGATACCGTACTTCGCCGAACGATATGATATTCGGGAGATTGTCATCGCGATTCCCACGATTTCCGCCTCGGAGCAGAGAAAGATGCTGGAATACTGTCAGCAGACCTCCTGCAAGATTCTCATTTTGCCGGGTATTTATCAGCTGGTCAATAAGGAAGTCAGCGTTTCCATGCTGCGGGAATTGGAGATCAATGATCTGCTGGGACGTCCGCCGGTGCAGCTGGCCATGGATGAGACCATGCAGTATGTGCGGGACAAGACAGTGCTTGTCACGGGCGGCGGCGGATCAATCGGCAGTGAGATTTGCCGGCAGATTGCGCTGCACAACCCACGGCAGCTGATTATTCTGGACATGTATGAAAACAATGCCTATAATATCCGCAATGAACTGCTTACGACTCATCCACAGCTGAATCTGGAGGTTCTGATCGGCTCTGTTCGAAATGAAAAGCGGGTCAATCAAATTTTTGAACAATATCATCCGCAGCTGGTTTTCCACGCTGCGGCGCACAAGCATGTCCCGCTGATGGAGGACAGCCCCAACGAGGCCATCAAAAACAACGTTCTGGGAACGTGGAATGTGGCCAATGCCGCGGATGTTTACCGCGCGGAGAAAATGGTATTGATTTCTACCGACAAGGCGGTGCGTCCGACCAATATTATGGGCGCGTCCAAACGAATCTGTGAGTTGATTGTCCAGAGCTTTGCGGAGCATTCCCGCACCATGTATTCTGCGGTGCGGTTTGGAAATGTGCTGGGCAGCAATGGAAGCGTCGTTCCGCTGTTCAAAAAGCAGATTGCTGCGGGAGGTCCGGTCACTGTGACCCATCCGGACATTATCCGGTATTTCATGACGATCCCGGAAGCGGTCAACCTGGTGCTTCAGTGCGGTGCACTGAGCAGCGGCGGAGAGGTCTTTATCCTTGATATGGGAGATCCGGTTAAGATTGTGGATCTGGCGGAAAAGATGATTCGACTTTCCGGACTGACGCCCGGAGAGGACATTGAAATTCAGTTTACGGGGCTTCGGCCGGGTGAAAAACTGTATGAGGAATTGCTGCTGAATGAGAATGATCTGAAGAAGACGGAAAGAGACCGTATTTTCGTCATTCAACAGACCCATGTGGATGCTGCGAAGCTGCAAAAGCAGGTACAGGATCTGATCCGCTGTGCCTGTGAAGAACCGGAAGATATCCGGCCGCGTGTGAAGCAAATCGTTCCGGAGTATGTCTTTGAAGAAAAAAACCAATCCTCCGATCGCGAACTGTCCGAAACGATGGATGCAGAGGATCGAGAGGATGACGCGCTGAGAGCGATCGGCTGATCGCACAGAAGGAGATGGAAAGATGACGACCCGGATTCCTGTGAGAACCGTGGACAACGCAGATTATCTTGGAGCGGTTCGGGAGATTGTTCAGCAGGGAGAGCAGGTCAGTGTCACTTTGTCCGGAAACAGCATGTCGCCATTCCTGATTCATGGGAGAGACCGCATTGTGATTGCTCCGATCACGGAGCCGCTCCGCCGGGGCGACATGGCAATTTTTCAGCGGCGGGACGGAAAGTACATCATGCATAGGATTTGCCGGATCCGCCGGGGGAAGCAGGGACAGGAGCAATATTATTTTGTCGGTGACGCACAAAAGGTCATCGAGGGTCCGATACAGCGGGATCAGATTTTTGGTGTCATTCCGCAGGTGTTCCGCAAAGGCCGATGGATACAGAAGGGCGATTTTTGGTGGGACTTTTTTGCCGGAGTCTGGCTTCGCATTATTCCTGCCCGAGGGATTGTGATAAAAGGGTATCGGCGATACAAACAGCTTAGAACGATCGTTTTCAAACAGTGATGGAAGTGCTTAAAAAAATAATCAAAAAAATTCGCGAGGGATACCTGAGCGAGATGTATGTGGAAGCGAAATGGATTTACCAGTATGCGAAGAAGTACTGGAAATCCATTTGCTTCTATATTGCTGCGGGTATCTTTGGTACGGTGATGGGATTGGGCGGCAGTGTCGTTTCCAAGTATATTCTGGACGCTGTTACCAACCGCAGTACGGGAAGGCTTGGCCTGCTTGCAGCCGTCATGGTCGGCATGGCGTTGGGAAATATTGCAGCCAATGCGGTGATCAGTCGGATTTCGGCGAGAATTAGTGTCGTGATACAAAATGAAATACAGGCGGAGCTGTTTGAAAAGATTATTTACACGGATTGGGAGTCGCTGCACCCGTATCGGAGCGGCGATTTGCTCAATCGTTTGACTTCGGATGCCTCTCAGGTATCCGCCAGCGTGATCGGCTGGCTTCCGACGGTGTTTACCCGGCTGGTGCAGTTCATCGGTGCCTTTGGAATTATTCTGTACTATGATCCCATCATGGCGATGATTGCGCTGATCGGTGCGCCGGTTACTCTCTGCATGTCCAGTGTGCTGGTCAAAAAGATGCGCCGGTACAATCGGGAGATGCGTGCAATGACAAGCGATTTGATGTCGTTCCAGAATGACTCGTTTCAGAATCTGCAAACCGTGAAGGCGTTTGGTCTGATGGATTTCTTTGTCGAACGCCTGACGGATATGCAGAAACAGTATAAAGATAAAATGATGGAATACAATAAGTTTTCTGTCTATACTTCGTCTTTTCTGTCTCTGACTGGAATGCTGGTATCGTATATCTGCTTTGGCTGGAGCGCTTATCGTCTCTGGAACGGATACATCACGGTGGGTACCATGATGATGTTTTTGCAGATGGCCAATTCTCTTTCGTCTGCGTTTTCCGCTTTGGTACAGACCGTACCGTCTGCGATCAATGCGGCGACTTGCGCCGGCCGGCTGATGTCCGTGACCGAATTGGAGAAAGAGCAGGTTCTGGATGAAGCGTCGGTGCAGAAGCTGTGGAAACAGCGCAGCGATGGGATTGCGCTGCAGTTGACGCAGGTGGATGTGACATATCGGGAAGGCAACCAAGTGGTGGAGAACGGGAATTTTTGCGCAGAAAGCGGAGAGATTACCGTCATTATCGGCCCGTCCGGAGAGGGAAAGACGTCCCTGATCCGGTTGATGCTTGGATTGATCTATCCTGTAAAGGGAAAAGCCAGACTGTTGGGGAAAAACGGCAAAGAATGTCCGATTTCTTCCGCAACAAGGGGCTTTTTTAGTTATGTTCCGCAAGGCAATACGATTTTTGCCGGGACCATCGCAGAAAATATGCGCATGGTGAAATGTGATGCAACGGAAGAGGAAATCATTGAGGCGCTACGCATTGGATGTGCCTATGACTTTGTGGAGAGGCTTCCGGAAGGCATTCATACCAAGATCGGTGAGCATGGAACCGGACTTTCCGAAGGACAGGCACAGCGGATTGCGATTTCGCGCGCTATATTGCGGGACGCCCCGATTCTTCTTTTGGATGAAGCGACGTCGGCATTGGATATGGAGACCGAACAGGCGGTGCTGGACAATATTATGGCTTGCGGTAAGAAAAAAACCTGCATTGTGACCACGCACAGACCGAGTGTTTTGGCCATGAGCAGCCGTGTGTATGAAATTCGGGAAAACCAGCTGCTGCAATTAGAGGACAGGTGAGAAATGTGCAGTGCGTTTGGGATAACACGGAGCAATCTGAGAACAGTATTTGGCTTTATCTATGTCAGAAATTATGATATGATAGCAGAGGATTCAAACAGAACCTGATGCAAAGGGAGACAGAACACGAATGATTGACGTACATGCGCATATTCTTCCGGGGTTGGATGACGGTGCCGAAAGTATGGAGGATACCTTGGAGCTGGCAGAACTGGCGGTTGAAAGTCATGTGGATACCATTGTGGCGACACCGCACTGCAATCAGGTCGGCCGGTTTGAGAACTACTGGTCGGAGGCGCTCCGGGAACAGGTTGAGCGGGTTCAGGCAGAACTGCGAAGACAGAGGATTCCGCTCACGCTGCTGCCTGGAATGGAAATTTTTGCTTCCGGTGATATGGGACAGAAGATGTCAGACGGACGGCTGATTGGATTGAACCATACGCGGTACTATTTGGTCGAATTTCCGTTTGATGAATCGCCGGACCAGATCGGAGAATGTCTGGAAGAGATTTTGACCGGCGGGAAGATTGCTTTGATTGCGCATCCGGAACGGTATTTTTGCGTGCAGGAGTATCCTTTTCTGGTGTATCAATGGATTCAGATGGGGTGCCGGATACAGGTAAACAAAGGCAGTATTTTGGGCCGATTCGGCCGGTATGTGGCCCGTACGGCAGATGTGCTGCTGCGGCACGAGCTGGTTACCTGTGTGGCCAGCGACGCGCACAGCCCGTACATGCGCACAACGTTTTTGGAGGACGCGGCAGATTACCTGGCACACCGGTTTGGTGAGGGCTGTGTCTATGAGCTGCTGGAGGAGAATCCGGCGAGGATGATCCAAGGTGCTCCGATCCATATGCATGCACGGCCTCCGGAGAGAAAAAGACGGTTTTTCTTATAAGTACAGCAGGGAATAGGAGAATGATATGAAGCGATTTCGGATGTTCAGCGTCATTGCACTGGCAGCGGCGGTTCTGACATGGGGGATTTACATGGTCGCCCAGAGATTTAATGCCCGTATTAGCGTTCCGACGATTTCGATGGAGGAGGACACCATTGATGTATCGGTCAAGGACGGAGACGATGTCTTGCTGCAAGGAATCACGGCGACGGACAAAGAGGACGGAGATGTCACAGACTCCTTAATTGTGGAGAGCAAGGACAATATTATCGGCAAACTGCATCCACGGCAGTTAATTACTGTGGTGGCGTTTGATTCGGATAACAATGCGACCAAGGCGCAGCGGATGGTTCGGTATACGGACTACCACGAGCCGACGTTTTCGCTGGAGCAGCCGATGCGGTTCCCGGTGGGGACCACCGATATCCTGAGCGGTATCGGAGCCAAAGATGTGTTTGACGGAGACATCACCGGAAGAATCAAAGTGTCTGACGAATATACAGTGGATACAGAGAAGGCAGGAACGTACCCGATGGTGTTTACGGTCGCGAACAGCGCCGGAGATGTGTCCAAGCTGAAGCTGGATGTGGAAATATATGATCCATCGGAGGAAAGTGGAAAACCACAGATTGAACTGAAAAAAGGACTGGTCAATCTTTCGGTGGGGGATGCGTTTGACCCTTGGCGTTATGTGGAAAAGATTACGGTGGACAATCGGACGTTTGTCCGAAAGAAGGATGGAATCCTGTACTGCAAACAGCCTGCAACTGCCGAGCAGCGCACGACGCTGTCATCCAAAGATGTGTACATGAACAATAAGGTAAAGAGCAGCAAAGCGGGACAGTATGAGGTCACATACAGCATTACGTCGGAATCCAACCTGACCGGAACGGCACGGTTGATTGTGGTCGTACATGAATGAGCAAGGAGACAGAACGATGGAGAATACGACGGAAAACAATCCGATCAAACAAATTGATATTACCAGCATCGTGCGGGATGTTCTTCTTCAGTGGTGGGTCATACTGATTTGGGGAGTTGCAGTCAGCCTGTTTGCGTTTGTCATTGCGAATTGCACGTATCAGCCGCAGTATACCGCGAAAACCACATTTGTTGTGACGACAAAGGGAATGAACGGGACCATCTACCAGGACATGGAGTCGGCAAACGAGATTGCCGGACGGTTTGCCAATGTGCTGGAAAGTAATATTTTGAAGAGAAAAGTGGAAGAAGACCTCGGGGTGGACAAGCTTGAGGCGGAAACCTCTGTCAAGCAGATTGAAGAGACCAACCTTTTGGAAGTTTCGGTTACTGCGGAGAATTCGGTAAAAGCATTCCGCATTTTGCAGTCCATCATGAACAACTACGATCAAGTATCGGATTACATCATTGAAGATGTGATTTTGGAGGTTATCCAGCCGCCGACGGTGCCGATGACACCGGCGAATCCGCTTCAAAAAAGAAGAATATTGCTTCTGAGTTTTCTGATTGGAGCTGCGGCGGCCGCTGCGATTATCGCGGCGTTCTCGTATTTCCGGGATACCGTAAAAAATGAAGAGCAGATGAAGGAAAAGATTGATGCCAAGTATCTTGGAAGCGTATATCATGAGAAAAAGTCCAAGTCCATTTCCATGCTGATTACCAATCCGCTGCGCAGCTTTCGTTTTGTAGAATCCAACCGGATGACAGCTTCCAGAATTGGAAGCAGTATGAACCGGCACAATGCAACCGTTCTCCTTGTGACCAGTGTTGTAGAAAATGAGGGAAAATCGACAGTTGCAGCCAATATTGCAATCGCATTGGCGCAGGCGGGCAATCGGGTCGTTTTGATTGATTGCGATTTCCGCAAGCCAAGCCAATACAAGCTGTTTGATCTGGACAAGGAAACGTTCAATGGGCTGACCGACGCGATGAGCGGAGCGTGTGACGCGGAGCATTTGATCCGATATGATCATAAGACCGGGCTGATTACGGTGTTCAGCAAGGAACCATATTCCATGACGGAAGGGATTTCGGAAAACCAGGTTTTGAGAGGAACCATTTTGGGCTGTAAAAGCCGGGCGGATTACGTAATCCTGGATTCTGCACCGATGGCGTTGGTGTATGATACAGAAGAACTGGCACAGCTTGCGGATGCATCGCTGTTGGTCGTGCGCAGAGATACTGTGCTGGCCAAAGACATCAATGATGCAGTGGATGCACTGAATAACACAAAGGGATCTGTTTTGGGCTGTGTACTGAATGACGCAGATTACGGTTTGGAGAGAATATCGTCTCATTATGGCTACGGATATGGAGGCTATTATGGAAGTAGAGCAGATCGAACTGAATAAGGATGTGGGAATCCAGTATCTCACCATGATTCTGGATGACATGTGGCGCGGTCTGAAAAAGCTGTACTGGCTTGTTCTCCTGGTAATCGGCCTTTGTACGGCGGCATCGTATTTGTTCAGCGTGCTTCAGTATCAGCCTGTATATGAGGCGTATTCTACCTTCGTGGTGAGTGCAAAAACGGTTTACAGCTATAGCTCCAGCTATTATAACCAGACAACGGCGAGTCAGATGAGCAAAACCTTCCCGTATATTCTCACCAGCGGTGCGTTGAGTCAGGTTGTCGCGCAGGATCTGGGCGTGGACACGGTTCCGGCGACGATTACTGCAGAAGCGATGCCGGATACCGCTCTGTTTACCATTCGGGTAAAAGCGGCCGATGCACAAACCGCATATGATGTGCTGGAATCGGTGATTGAAAACTATCCGGTGGTTGCCGAATACATTATTGGCGACACAGAACTGGAGCTGCTGGACGAAAGCGGCGTCCCGGAAGAGGCGGTCAATCCGCCGGCCTTTCGAGCCAGCGCTTGGCGGGGAGCCAAAATAGGTCTTCTGCTGGCTGTCGGAATTCTTTTGCTGTACGCATTAACCCGGCGTACTGTGCGCAGGAAAACGGATTTGGATGAGAAGCTGAGCATAACGTATCTGGGAAGCATTCCCATGGTGAAGTGGAAAAAGCGGCGCAAGGGAAAGCAGCAGCCTGTCCTGCTGGATAAACAGCAGAACGCCTCAGTCTTAGGAGAAGGTATGCGAATTATCCGCACGCGAGTGACGAAAGAAGCGGAGAAAGAACACGCAAAGCGGATTTTGGTTACGAGTGCTGCGGCAGGAGAGGGAAAGACAACGGTTGCGATTAATTTAGCGATTTCGTTGGCCCGAAAGGGAAAACATGTTGTCCTCATAGATTGTGATTTGCGCAGTCCGTCTGTCCTCTCGCATATGGATTTGCAGTCGGATGCGTGTGAACTCTCGGAATTTCTCCGCGGAAATCAAGGCGACAAGGAGCTGTCTTGTACATATGGAAATACAAGATTGCGTGTTGTGGCGGGCAAAAAGGCTGTATCTGATCCCGCGAAGCTGCTCGGAAGTCAGAATATGAAGCGGCTGCTGGAACAATACGAGAAAGAAGCCGATTACATTATTATGGATTCTCCGCCTTGTGGTTTTCTCAGTGACGCATCCATACTGGCAGGCCAGGCGGATGGCGTGATGTTTGTTGTACGTCAGGATTTTACAAGAATTGATCGGATTCTTGCCAGCATCGGCAATATGGCAGATGTTGACGTTCCGCTTTTGGGTTATGTGATTAATGGCACAGAAATAGGCATTACGGGCTATGGCTATGGATACGGTTATGGCTATGGTTATGGCTACGGCTACGGATATGGCTACGGCTATGGACGCAGAAAATATGGCTATGGATATGGCGAAAAGAGACGGCGGGAAGAAGAACGCTGGAATACGTCAGAAACGGAACAAACCGTCCGTATAGCTTCGGCAAAGAGGATTGATGAGGTATCTGTACAGGAGGAGATGGAAGCTGCGCAGAGTCAGACGGAATGAAGGCGGTGAAGGACCTACAGTTGCAAAACATAGAAGGTTTTGCCAAGAGATTACCTAAAAGTGGATAATTTTAGGTTTCATGAGATTGACAAGAACTCAATGTAGCAATATAATATAAAATATATTATTAGGTAAATTGTGTCTGTTTG
>JBJEZE010000089.1:26991-35333 GCA_051887235.1 Butyricicoccus sp. | reverse complement strand
CCCATCGTCAAATCAATCAGGTGGACTCCGGATCGCTGCAGTTCTGCCGCTGTTCCCACGATTTCATCCACGGTCTTGCGGTAACGCTTGGGATGTTCGTTGTCCCTGCGGTAATAGCAAAATGCGCAGTTGTTTTTGCAGTAGGTCGAAAAATAGACAAAGCCATACAGGTACACACGGCTTCCAAATTGCCGCTGTCGGACGGTGCGCGCCGCGGCGTAGAGTTTCTCCACCTCGTCCGGCCGGTCACAGGTCAGCAGCGCGGTCAGCTCCTGGTCATCCAGGGTGTCTCCTGCCAATGCTTTGGATAGTATTCTGTCAATCATGGTTCTCGTTCCTTCCATTCCGGGGCGATCCGAAACGAAGCGGGCAAACCATGCACCTGCACAGCCCGCCCGCTTCGTTCGTTCAAAAAGTGATCTTACAAAGATCCATACATCCCGGCTTACTTGTTCCAGTAGGTCAGACCCAGATCCGTCAGAATCTTTACTGCCTCGTTGTATACCTGAACATACTCGTCCGTCGGAGTCAGCGTTTTCACGTCATAGCACTCCTGGAACTTCTTGCCGGTCGGAGCCGTCTTGTAATCCTTCTCGTAGATGCCAACCAGCTTGTCAAGCAGGATGTTGACCTCGTGCAGATCCATGCCGGCAACTGCATGAGCGGCCTCGCCCATCATTCTTGCCTCCATGGCGGTGAACAGGTCCGTCGTAACGCCCTTGCAGGACGCAACACCCGACAGAATCTCACGACCGGAACAGGTATCCGTGATCGCCTGCGCTGCCGTCTCCAGCAGGCACATGACGGTGCACGGACCAGCCAGCGTGTAGTACTGGTTGCCCATCATGCAGTGTGTGTGTTCCTCGACAGCGCGGCAAGCGTGGCCTGCAACCGCAAGAGCCTCTCTCGTGGTCGTAATGCCCCATCTTACATGAACCGGGCCGTCCAGGTGCCAGGTACCCTGCATCATAACAAACGAATTCAAGGTCGTCGCAACGTCAACGATTGTGGTCTCTTCCAGACCGCCTGCGTAGCCGCCATAGATCGGCATCTGCTCGACCATGACGTTTACGCCCGCCAGAGCATAGTGTGCACCTACACACAACGCGCTGGTGTCAATCTTCAATTCGTTGAGCTGAGAAACCTCGTGCGAGTCATCCGGTCTCATGCCGCCGGGGAAATCGGCTTCAATGACACCTGCCGCACTTAAAGAAGTTTCGTTTCCCTACAATCCCATGCCGGTTCTGCCGGCACGCATCTGCGCTTCGCGAACCTGAAGAGCTTCGGAACGCACCGCCATCAGCTCCCACGGGGTGCCCGGCTGCGGGTCGTGACCCATGACCGTCTGCATGACGCCGTCGACGATCGTGTCCACAATCGGCTCCTGCGCGTACGCCTGATGAATCGGGAGGAACATTTCCTCCGAGCACGGGGAGCCGGTCGGGCCGCCCTGGATGATCGGAGCCTTGGAAGAGTTGTATGCGCGCGGGGTCACAACATGTGCCTCCGCTCCTTCTCCAAAGGTAAAGTGATCCGGTGCGCTCTCCAGCGCATGCAGGATCTCATCGCGCGTGTACTTGATGACTCGGCCCGTGTCGATGCAATATACGCCACAGGTTTCCAGCATCTCCAGGCCAGCTTGGAACAGGTTGTCAATGAGCTCCTTGTCTTCCGGAATGATCGTCTTCTTGTCCATTTTGATGTTGTACTTCTTCTTGAGCTTTCTCGCTGTCTGCGGGATTACCTTGAAGTCCCATTCTTTTTCTTCCATCTTGGGACCGGTCTTCGCTCGGTCGTACACATCGTATACTGTTACATTTCTGCCAACCGCATTCATGTCCGTCAGTTTCCTTTCTATAGATTTTGTATGCTATCCTGATTTCAGGTTAAGCACCCTTCTTTGCTGCCAACAGCTTCTTCGCTACCTCCACCGCTTCGGTCGCAGTGTCCGTATAGGCGTCTGCGCCGATGCTTTCGCACCACTCGGCAGATACCGGAGCGCCGCCGTACATGCAGATGTACTTCTCACGGATGCCGTCCTCCAGCAGCAGATTGATCTCATCGCGCTGTGCCGGCATGGTGGTGGTCATCAGAGCGGAACCGCAGATAATATCTGCGTTGACCTCTTCGGCCTTCTTGATGACATCCTCAACCGGAACGTCACGTCCCAGGTCGTGTACCTCAAAGTTGTTGGCCGCGAACATGGTCTTGACGATGTTCTTGCCGATGTCATGGATGTCACCCTGTACGGTGTGCAGGACAACAACACCTTCCTTGGCGTTGTTCTTCTCCTCCTCAGACATGGAACCGGTCAGGATGGCAACCGCCGCCTCAAACGCCTCAGACGCCATCAGCAGCTCCGGAACAAACGCCTCGCCCTCGTCAAACAGATCGCTCATGATCTGCATGCCGGCAGACAGGCCGTCGCTGATGCACTCCAGCGGATCCAGTCCGGCAGCCAGCGCCTCGTTTGCCGCTTCTTCTGCCAGATCCTCATCCATCTCGGTGATGGACTGCTTCAGCTTTTCATAAATTTCTTCCTTCGACATAATACGTTCCTCCTTATGAAAGAATGAATATCATTTGATTTGCGAGCTTTTGTGTCGGTTTTCTCGGTTTTTCCTTTCGACAGGCACAGTATAGCATCGGAAAAATACACATTCAATCCTTTCCCCCGGTTTTCCGCAGTTCTGACGAAAACGCATTCCGGTTTGGTCAGTTTTGTTTAAGCCACATATGTATAATTGTCAGTTTTCCATATTATTGATACGTATAAAGTAGCATATAGCACCATAAAACAGCGAATTGCAAACTTATTTGTCATTATTCCATTTCATGAATATCCCCATATGCTGTCACGCTGATCTCCGCGCCCAGCACCAGCGCTCCGGCCCCAGCCGAAGACGAATAGTTGCGCACATGTTCCGTAAACACAATATTCTTCTGCGCGCCGCGCCGCTGCGCCACTTCCGCTGTGATCGCACGCAGGCTGTCCGACACCGCCCGCACGGCGTCGTCAAATCCCTCGATCACCCGTTTCTGTCCGTTCAGGAACACACGGTATCCCTCCACGTTATCCTCACTGCAGTAGCGGATTTCCGAGGATCGCGTGACCGAAATGCGTCCGGCCAGCGTACCCACCGCGTTGGCCACACGGAAATTGTCCGGGATGAAGACCCGCATCCCCAGGCGCCGTTCCATCTCCGGGAGAAAAATGCCCGCCGGGCCGCCAACACCGACAATCGCAAAGGGGCTGGAAAAGCTCGGACGGAGGTAGGTGCTGTTCGTCGTGTCATAGCTCCTCTCCGCCAGACGCAGCACCTCATCCGGGACACCCTCTTTGTACTGCGGATACTCCAGCTGGAGCAGCACACGCACGATGTTTTTGTATAGCTTGTGCCAGAACGCATTGTATACCAGGTCCGGGATGTCGCGCGCATCCAGCCCACTGTTGTTCGCCATGCACTGTACGGCGGCCCGTGCGGCTTCCGTATGGTAGGCACAGTAATCGCCCTTGAGATGCATCATGTCGGTCGGTGTCAGTCCAAAGCGCAGTATGCTGTTGTCCTGTTCCAGCGGACGGACACAGTGCTCCACGTTGTATTTGCCGCAGATGTCTCCCACCTCGTCCCACATCAATGGACGCTCCTGCAGCACACGACACAGAGCAATCTGCTCCGGTGTATACGTTCTCTGCTCCTGCAGTCCCTGCTGGAGCACAAATCCCTCGTAAACCGGCATCTTTCCGCCTGTCCACTGCATCCGCTCCCGGAGTTTCCCAACCAGCTCGGGATACTGTGCAGCGATCATTGCGATCGGAATGACGCGGTAATCCTCCAGATAGACGCCGCTCTCGTCAAACTGTACCGCGCTGTCTCCGCCCAGACCAAAGGTATCCACATACATCCCCTTGACAAAGGTCTTCCACCCATTGATTTTGATACCGTCCGGCACACTCAGCGCCGTGCCGTCCCGCAGAACGGCAATATCGGTCGTCGTGCCGCCGATATCCACAATCAGCGCGTTTTTCTCGTCAGCCATCCACGCACCGCCCAGCGCACTGGCCGCCGGGCCGCACAACAGCGTCTCCACCGGATGCCGCCGGGTAAAGTCCCGATTCATCAGTGTCCCATCGCTGCGCACGACAAAAATGGGGATGTCCAGCTGCAACGACTGCAAAACATTGCTCACTGCTTTCAAAAAGCGGTGGATAATGGGAATCAGGCGGATATTCAGATAGGTTCCTGCACCGCGCCGAACGGCGTTTGTGTCCGAAAACAGCTCGCTGCCGCAGACGATCGGGACCGAGTACCGTTGCTCCAGCCGCGCCTTTGCCTCCTTCTCAAACGCCCCGTTGTTCCACTCCGGGAAATACTGCACGATGCCGATGGCCTCTGCCTCCCGGAACTCATCCATCATTTCATCCAGCGCGTCCCAATCCGGCGGCACCGCTTTGCAGTACCCTCCTTCCGGTACGCCGCTGATAAAGCGGATATCCTCCATGCTGTCAAAGCCATACTCCCGATAGACCTGCTGGACAATGTGCGGTTTGACACCGATGAACAGCAGCTTGACCCGTCCGCCCCGCTGCTCCACACACGCATTGGTCGCCAGTGTAGTAGACAATGAGACAAATTCCGCCCGTTTCAGCTGTTCGGCATCCAACATACGGATCGCACGTTCGATGCCGGTTTCCAGCCGTTCCTTGGTGGTCAGTGTCTTTCCCACCGACAGTACCGTTCCGGCATCCATATCATAGATCACCGCATCGGTACACGTACCGCCTGTGTCAATTCCCAGTCCAATCATAACCTGTTTCTCCTCTCCATACTGTCACAGAAAAAAGCATCCCAACCGGTTGGGATGCTTCATTGCTACTCGTTTTTGCTGTCAGTATAGGACACATTGTCCCCAGGGTAAAGGGACAATCGGAAGATTCTTATTAGGGATTCTGCCGCTGAGACAAAAAAAACACAATTATTTTGATTGAACGTTCAATAAAAGCGCGCTATAATAATTCATTAAGATATTTTTCTCCCTTCTGCGTCAGAGAAACAACGATGAGGTGTATCTAACATGGAAAAATATATCGAACTGCTCGGATCCTATATCGAAAAGAAAACGCTCACCTCCCCGGAAAGCGCCCGCAAACTGCTGACGGCGGCCTATTCCTGGGTGCATTTCTCCGGCAAACGCAAAAAGTCCGGCGAAGTGCAGGCGGCGTACAGTCATTTTAACGCGGTCATGGCCGAAAGCATTGTTCAGTCCTTCCGCAAGCCTGACAACGCGGTCATGGTAAATATTTTTATGCCCTGCGAGCTGCTGCACGCGATGGGACACCAGCCCATGTTTCCGGAAGGTATCTCGGTGTATCTGGCGTGTACCGCATGTCAGCATGTGTTTGCCGAAGCATCCGAGGCACAGGATGTACCGGAGAGTTTCTGCTCGTATCACAAGACCATGATCGGTGCGGCGGAGACCGGCGTGATGCCTGCCCCGCGGATGATTGTCAACACAACGCTGGCCTGCGATGCCAACCAGCTGTCCTTCCGCCGTCTCGCCGATTTCTACCATGTGCCGCAAACAATCATTGACGTACCGGATCGCCAAAATGAAGAATCCGTGCAGTATGTTGCCGGTCAGCTTCGGACGTTTGCCGCACAGCTGCAGGACCTATCCCAAACCAAACTGGACGAAGAAAAGCTGATGGCCGCCGTTGCCTGCTCAGCCCGCACCTTGGAATTGTGCCGCCGATACTGGCAGGCACGGGCCAATGTCACCCAACGCACTACGATGACCGGCGAATTGTGCAGCCTGATGGCCAACCACTGCATGCTCGGACGTCCGGAAAGTGAGCGGTACATGCAGGAGCTGCTGAACACGGCGAGACACGCGCCGGACCGGAGAACCAGCAGCAAAAAGCGCATTTTGTGGATGCATACGCTGCCCAACTGGCAGGATTCCATGAAACAGATTTTCGAGCTGGACGGCCGCTGTGAGCTGGTCGGCTGCGATATGACGCTGGACTATCCGGGAGAACTGGATCCAACGCATCCCTACGAAAGCATGGCGCGGCGGCTGGTATACAACACAAGCAACGGCTCCGCCCGCCACCGCATTCAGGCCGCCATTGCGCACGCGAGACAGCTGCATGCCGACGGCGTCATCCTGTTTTGCCACTGGGGCTGCAAGCAGACGATGGGACTGTCCCAGCTGGCCAAACAGGCTCTGGAAGGCAGCGGCTTCCCGACTCTCGTACTGGACGGTGACGGCTGCGACTCACGCAACGTGGCAGACGGTCAGATGATCACCCGCGTCAACGCCTTTTTGGAACAGCTGGAGGAGCGAAGCGCATGATCGGATATACCTGTAAATACACACCAATTGAGCTGATCGACGCATTCGGTGGACAAACCGTGCTTTTGGATCACGAAGAAATGGATTTTGAGATTGCAGAACGCTACACCCATGCGAACCTGTGCTGTCACGCCAAATCCCTGATTCAGCAGGGACTGTCCTGCTCGGAGCTGGTTTTGATGGACTGTTGCGATTCTCTCCGGCGCGCGTATGACGTGTTGGACGTCACGGCGAACCAGTCGTTCCTGCACCTGCTCGACCTGCCTCACGAGGACAACGCCTGCGCAAAAGAGCGGTTCCGCGCAGAGCTGATTCACTTTGCCACGGCCTACGGTGCGTATACCGGTCAGCCGTTCTCCAAAAAACGCTTTCTGCAATCCTGTACAGAGCACACGCAATCCATGCCGCAGGAACCGTTCCTGGCGGTGCTCGGCGCGCGGGTCAGCCCGCCGCTGCTGGACCTGATTCAGGACAATCTTGCCGTTCCCGTGGTCAACCTGACATGCAGCGGCAGCCGGAATTTGGAGCCTGCTCCGGAGAACGCACAACAGCTTTCGTTTGACGAACTGATGGACTGGTACGCGGGCGCACTGCTGCGCATGATCCCATGCATGCGCATGACAGATATTTCGGGACGACGCATGCTGACCGAAAACGAGAATCTGAAAGGCATTGTGTACAATACGGTTAAATTCTGCGATTATTACAGCTTTGATTACGCGCGGCTAAAAGAAACCTCCGCCATCCCCATTTTAAAAATCGAATCGGATTACACACCGCAGCCGTCCGGCCAGCTGTCCACCCGATTGGAGGCATTTTCTGAGAGCTTGGGACTGCCGCAGGCCAAGGAGGAACCAACAGACATGAGACAAACAAAACCGAACTCCGCAGGCACGGCCGGGCGCGGTTGGTACGCCGGGATTGACAGCGGCTCAACCACCACCAACATGGTTGTGATGGACGAAAACAGACAGCTTCTGGCTTCTGCGATCGTCCGCACCGGTGCAAAAGCACAAAACGGCGCAAAAGCCGCGTTCCAGCAAGTCTGCGATGCACTGGGCGGAACGCCGGAAGACTTTTCCGCCATTGTGGCGACCGGATATGGGCGAAACAACATCCCGTTTGCCACCGCAACCAAGACCGAGATCACCTGCCATGCCAAGGGCGCATTCTTTCTAAATCCCGCTATTCGCAGTATTGTGGACATCGGCGGACAGGATAGCAAGGTCATCTGTCTGGACAGCCACGGCGCGGTAAAGAATTTCATTATGAACGACAAGTGCGCCGCCGGCACCGGACGGTTTCTGGAAATGATGGCGCGCACGTTGGAACTGGACATGGCACAGATGAGCACACAGGGGTTAAACTGGAAAAAAGATCTGACCATCTCCAGCATGTGCACGGTGTTTGCCGAATCCGAGGTCATCTCGCTGATCGCGGACAACCACACGGACAGCGACATCATTCATGGTCTGAACAAGTCGATTGCCGCCAAAACCGCTTCCATGGTCAGCCGCGCCAAAGGCTGCGCCCCCTACATGATGACCGGCGGCGTAGCGCGCAACAAAGGCGTGGTGAAGGAACTGGAACGCCGGCTTGGATCCGAGCTGTTTGTCACCGACAATCCCGATCTGTGCGGTGCATTGGGAGCTGCACTGTTTGCGTTGGAGGGGGCACAAAGCCTGCGTCTGTGATAGCAGCTCAAGAAACAACAATACAATCGTATACAATTTGTGAGGATACACATGGAAATCATTCATTTAAATCGATCGGAATTTGAACGTGTTTTGCCTTTGGTATGGGACGTGTTTTTGACGTACGAAGCCGCCAATTATCCCGAAAACGGAAAAAAGTCCTTTTATGACGCAATTCATTCCAAGGAATATCTCGATATATTAGATATGTACGCCGCCTTCGACGGAACGCAAATTGTCGGAGTGATTGCTACCAGGGAAAACAAAACACATATCGCACTCTTTTTTGTC
>JBJEZE010000089.1:20912-26891 GCA_051887235.1 Butyricicoccus sp. | reverse complement strand
CTGCCAAGCCCAAGCCGGAAGCCGTTTGCTTATGTATTAATAATAGCAGATAACCGGCGTGCCTGCCTCGACATAGCTATACAGCGCCTGTGCCTTGGAATACGGCATGTTGATACAGCCGTGCGAACCGTTGCCCAGATACTGGCTTCCGCCAAAGCTGCCTCTCCATGTCGCGTCATGGAATCCAATGTTTCCATTGAACGGCATCCAATAATAGGTGAATACGTCGTAGTCCGCACCAACCATGCGATGGTTTCTCTGCTTATAGGTGACGCTGTAAATGCCGCCCGGCGTAGCATGACCAGTATACGGGTCGCCGGAGACAAAATAGCTGGTCAGCACCAGTTCGCCATCCACGTAGCAGTACAGATACTGGCTTCCAAGGTCAACCTCCACATAGGTATTGCCGTAGTCGCGCTTTCCGTACGAAGCGGCCTTCTGGAGGTAAACCGGATGGATCGTCTTATCCTCATGCTTTTTGATCGCCCGAATCAGCTTTGCCGTGGTCTCATTCTTATTCATCCACCAGCCATAATCGCCGTTTTCAATCTGAATGGTCTCACCATTGGAAGTTTTAAATGTATGGGGGCGGTAGATGGTGTCATACTTGGAGGCGAGTTCCTCGACGTACTCAAATACCTTATCTTCGTCCACAATGACGTTGTTGGACTTCTTGCTGACGCGCAGCCACTCGCTGACCATCGCACTGTCCACAACTTCCTTCTTTTTCTTGCCGAACTTGATGGTCACTTCTGCGCCGACATATTCATTCATGTTGGCACAGATTTCCGCCAGATCCGCATCGTCCGACCGGATCTCCGGTGCATGATAGCAGTCATTGGCTTCCAGATCCAATTCTGTACCCATGACGGCAAGCGTTTCCCGGATCAATCTCTTGGTCATCTTTTTCTTGAGCTTTGTGCCCTCTACTTCCGGGACAATTTCATAGCCGGTGCCTTCGATGTAATCGGACACCTTTGCGTCCTCCGGCTGGATCATGTTTTCTGCCTGCAGCGCACTCAGGGCATCCATCTTTTCTTCCAGCTTGTCCTCGTCATAGGACACTGCCTTTTCCATGACAACGTCGTTCTGGACAAAGAACCCGGTGAACCACAGATATTCAGACTGTGCTTCCATAGCGTCGTCGATCGTCTGGTCAAACTGCAGCTCCAGATCAATATCCTTGCTCGAAATGCTCTCCGTCTTATTCTCCCGCTCCAAAATGGTCAGCTTATACGCAGCCGCATCATCCCGGAGCATCTGCTTGGCTTCATCCACCGTCTTACCGCTGCAGGCAAAGCCATTCACGCTGGTTCCCGGAATGAAGCGCGTGGAATAGTATACCACACCCGAAGCATACGCGACTACCGCAATAACCAATACGACAATGACCGCAATCGCAATGCCAAACTTCAGTTTGTTTTCTTTTATTTTTTCACCTATCATTTTGTCTTCTCCTTCTTGCTATAACCAGCACCGCATACGCCGAAACTACTTCCCCGCAAGCTGTTAAAAGCTTCCGTTACGGCATATCATCAACATTATAACATAATTTGTCCGAAACGCAAGAGACGAGCGCGTCGAGAACGCAAATAACATCGAAAAAAAGATATGGTATTGTCTATGCAAAAATTGTGAAAATGCCGAAACCGGCAAGTGATCCTGCAAAATAACGCACAGAAGGCGGTGCCTGTGCACCGCCTTCCGTTTTCCGCTATCTGTTACTCCAGCTGCCCAGGCAGCTTCTGCTTTTGTTTCGGCGGAAACATCCGGTCAAATTCCTCCGCCTCACGCTCGTCAACAAAATATCCTGCCGGCGTATGATAGACACCGGTGATTCCGTCCAGAAAGCCCTCCTGCAGTTCCCGAAGCAAAAAGTAAGGTACCACGTTTTCCCGCGGTTCTGCATAGTAATGGATTCCCTTTGTACTGGCGACAACAAAGCCGCATTTGCCGTAAAAGTCGATGTTTCCCTCCATGCAAAGCATACCGACGCCCATGGCGACAGCTCGCTCCATGGAATAGTCCAGCAGCGCCTTTCCGTAGCCCTGCCGCTGATATTCCGGCGCGATACTGATCGGCCCGAAGGTCATCATCGGAATCTCCCTGCCGTCGTCTGCCTGAATCACGGCACGCATATACATCACATGTCCAATGATTCTCCCGTCCTTCTCCAGGACGAAATCCAGTTCCGGCACGAAATCCGGGTCGCGGCGCAGACAATGCACCACATAATGCTCCAGACAGCCGGGACGATAGACATTCCAAAATGCTTCCCGCGTGAGGTATTCTACCTCTGCGTAGTCGGCGGGTGTTTCCAAACGGATTTGATAGTCATTGTTTTTCATTGTTTTTCCTCCTGATGATTGTTGACTGCAATGCTGGGAGGTCTGTGCGATTGTCGGCAAACCTCCCGGTCAGCCCACAATCTCCAAGGTGTTGTTCTTCAAACAGCAATCTCCTTAATGTAAATGATGTTTGATAACTGCGTTGTTATCTTTGTTTAGTATACCATGCTTCGCTGCACGTTTCAATACGTACTTCTCGCCATGATTATGTATACAGTGAAACCGCAGATCTCCAGTTTTTGGTCTTTTACAGCCGGTTCATCGTCTCCTGCATATGGTCCAAAAACCGGCAGGCCTGCTCCCCGTCCATCTGAACATGATGAAACTGAAACGATAGCTTTAACCGTTTTCGAAAGCCGTTTCTCTCGTAGCGTCCCCAAATCAAAAACGGATTATTAAATATTCCACTGTAAAAATTGATAACGCCATCAATCGAATACTTCGCGAGATTGGACGTACCAACGATCATCCGATCGGCGATCTCGTAATCCCTGCATGTCTCCCGTACCTGCGCAGTCAAACGCCGGTAGGATTGGTGAAACTCTTCCAAATCCGGATAAAACGGAAGATCGCAGGAATTGATTCCCCCACATTGATTCGCAACAATGGTATTCACGCCGATATGGTCATACTGCATCAGCTTGTCGCCTACCGGCAGCAGGAAGAATTCCTCGACCTGACTTGCGGCCGCAGCCGCACAATAGCACATCAGCATCGTAAAGGGATATCCTTTTTTCGACAGGCGGACGAGCCGCGTGACATCAAACGTCCGGAAAATTGTGACCATCGGCATGGGCGCATGAATAAATAGCTGGTAACTCTGCGCCCGACTGGTATCTTTTGGATCTACTTCTCTCATGGGTCTCTCCTTTTCTCTTGTCAACGGTGTTACGAAGCTCTTAACCAATCCCATTTTGGCAAAACTTCTTGAAAAACAAAGCAAAATCTGTTATAATAGTCATAATTAAAAACAAAAAAGTGATAATGATACGATACACGCTGACATCAAGTCGGTTGATACGACACAATTTGCTTGTCTGCGTGTACTTTTATGCACGCAGACAATGCGTGCACTTTTTTGCGCAAATTTTAATATACGGAGGTAGTCGTTATGGAAGCTACAAACGAATTTCTGGGCACAGAAAAGCTCGGGAAGCTGATGCGCAAATTTGCTGTTCCCAATGTCATTTCCCTTTTGGTCGCGGCTCTGTACAATATTGTCGACCAGGTTTTTATTGCAAACGCCGATTATCTCGGCTCGTACGGCAACGCTGCAAACACGGTTGTCTTTCCGATGACGGTCGTGGCGCTGGCCATTGCCATGATGCTCGGCGACGGCTGCTGTGCATTTGTCAGCATCAGCCTCGGTGCAAAGCGGTCTGAGGACGCCCACCGCAGCGTCGGCACCGCGGTGATCAGCATCCTTGTCAGCGGCATTGTCCTGGCGGCCGTTTATCTGGCCTTTCTGGACCTGCTGATCTCCCTCTTCGGCGGACGGGTCAATGCCGAAACCTTCCGTCTGTCCAAGGAATACTTTTTCTATATCGCGCTGGGCGTTCCGTTTTATATGTTCGGTCAGGCGCTCAATCCGATCATCCGTTCGGACGGCAGTCCCAATTTTGCCATGGGTACTCTGCTGGCCGGAGCCATCATCAATGTCATTTTTGATCCGATTTTTATTTTTGTCTTTGGCTGGGGCATGAAGGGCGCGGCGCTGGCCACGATCGCCGGCCAGATCATCTCCGCCCTTTTGGCAGCCTATTATCTGTTCCACATGAAGGCAATCCATCTGAGCCGGGACAGCTTTCATTACCGCGTTTCCCTGCTGAAAAAAATGCTTCCGCTCGGCATCACCAGCTTTCTGGCACAGATCTCCATCGTTCTGTCCATGGCCGCCGTTCTGAATATGGCAACCAAATATGGCGCGAGAGATGCCGTGTTCGGTCAGGAGCAATATTCCCATATCCCAACTGCCGTCATCGGTATCGTGATGAAATTCTTTCAAATTCTGATTGCGATTGCCGTCGGCATTTCGGCAGGATGCATCCCGATTGTAGGCTACAACATCGGCTCCGGACGGAACAGCCGGGTCAAGCAGCTCCTAAAGCTCATGCTGATCGCGGAAGCCGCCGTCGGCCTGATTGCCACCATCATCTTTGAACTGTTCCCAATGCAGCTGATCGGCATTTTCGGCGCTGCCAATGAGAGCGTATATTATCAGGAATTTGGCATCAAATGCATCCGCATTTTCCTCATGCTGGTCACGCTGTCCTGCATCAACAAGGGAACGTTCATCTTCTTGCAGGCGCTCGGAAAAGCAAAGGAATCCACCATGCTGTCCATGATGCGCGAGATCCTGTTCGGTGTCGGGCTGCCGCTGCTGCTTCCCGTGTTCTTTGGATTGGACGGCGTACTGTATTTCATGCCCGCCGCCGATATCCTGACCTTCATCGCATCCGTGATTGTCATCGTTCAAACCGAGAAACAACTGAGCGCCGATACCGCCGCCCCCGTTTTGAAACAGCAGGAGCCACAGGAACAAACGCAAGCGCAGCAGAACTTGATCATTGTCATCGGCCGGTCGTACGGCTCCGGCGGGAGAAGCATCGCCAAACGAATTGCAGAAACATTGGATATACCGTACTACGATGCCAATCTGCTGCAGAAAGCCGCCGAAGAATCGGGACTGAGCGAAAAATTCATACAACAAATGGATGAAAAAAATATTTCCTCCGGCATGATCTATGGATACAGCAGTGTGTCTGCTGCCAACGATACCTCTGTCAATGTCCTCGCCTACAAGGCGCAGCGCGAGATCATTGAGCGAGTGGCCGAGGAAGGGCCGTGTGTGATTGTCGGTCGGCGGGCGGATCAAGTGCTGAAAGAATCTCACGCCGTACTGAGCGTCTTTCTTTCCGCTTCTCTGGACTATCGGATCCAGCATGTCATCCAGCGCGATCATCTGACCGAACGGGAAAGCCAGCAGAAAATCCTCAAGGTTGATAAAGCGCGTGCAGCCTACTATAACCAAATCTCCGACGAGAAATGGGGCGCGGCTTCTACGTATGACCTGTGCATTGATACCGGCGAACTCGGCGAAGATGGCGCAGCGGAGCTGATTCTGCTTGCCGCCAAACAGAAAATTTCATCCCGTTAAGACAACACAAAAATGCCTTCGGCTTCTTTGGATCGCCGAGGGCATTTTTATCGTTTGGTTTCGCAAACACAGCTCGTGTTTTGCATTGCAAAGCCATATCCTGTTTTATTCGGAAATCTTAACCGGAATCTGCAGCTTGACAAGAATGCTGTTATTGCTGTAGTCAAAAATAGACATCTGCGCCGCAATCTCGCCCAAATACGGCCCAACTATCTGATAATGGTTAGAATAAATAAAGTCAAGCAGCTGATCCAGTCCGACCGATTCGGATTTTCCATCCATCGCAACATAATTGCGATACAAGCAGGCATATGTGCCTGACTGTACTGTCCGCTGTGGAATGTTGGACGGTACGGATTTGTCCATCAGCACCCATGCACCACTGCACATATATTGTCTTTCCGCCAAGGACTGCGGCGTAATCACACAACACGCCTGATTCACCAAAGACTGGGAGAGATTGTTGTCTTTCAG
>JBJEZE010000089.1:0-20812 GCA_051887235.1 Butyricicoccus sp. | reverse complement strand
TAATCACACAACACGCCTGATTCACCAAAGACTGGGAGAGATTGTTGTCTTTCAGTGCTGTTTTAATAATTCCCAAAACATTTCCCCACGGGGAATCATCGGGATAATCCTTTCGCAAATCATACGGCTCGATGTCGAAAACAAGGGCAGAGCGCTTTGGGATAAACTCGATAAACGCCGTGTCTAAAACCGGTAGGTTACGCAGCTGCGCACAGCTGTTGAGCTGCTTGATCAGCAAGTCTCTTGCCGCAATATCTGCCTCAATCTTTTCGTTTAGCTTATCAATGCGCTCACTGAGCAGGGCTTCAAACAGTGAGAGATTTTTTGTGTCCAGCATAACCTTAATCTGCTTCAGCGACAGACCGACCGATTTCATCTGAATAATCTTTTCCAACCGCTGAAACTGATTGCGGGAATAGTACCGGTATCCGTTCGCATCATTCACATACTGCGGAACCAACAGTCCCATATCATGATACAGGCGCAGAGTGCGCCGGGAAATATTAAATATCTCTGACATTTCGCCAATACTGATGGCATCATTTTGATCTTCAAAATACTCATTCATAGGGCGCTGCTCCACGTTGGATATTGATACTTCGCGATTTCTGCTCATCAGTTATAGAGTAACACAAATACCATTTCAAGTCAAATCGGCGGAAACCTTGACGTTAGGGGAATACTTTGCGAGAGGAAACACGCCCTTGCATCAATAAAAAAGCCGCTATTTTTGTATATAGTATATAAAAACACAGCGTGATTTTTTCTATTGACCTTCACGCAATGTGAATCCCTATAATGATAGAAAAAAGCGGAGCGATCTGCCCGTCAATACATCCATACACGAAGGAGGATCTGATATGAGAGAAAAAGAAACTCTGCCTACACTTGGATTTCTGGGTACGGGCGCGATAACGACCGCAATGGTCACAGGATTCTGTGAACGTGCCGCCGATGTTCCGTATCCTATTGTAATTTCTCCGAAATATGAGGAAAATGCAGCGATGTTACAGGCAGCCTACCCTGACCGGGTAACCGTTGCACGGGATCTTCAGGAGGTTGTGGACAAGTCAGACTGGGTCATCGTCGCCGTCCTGCCCCAGGTAGGAGAAGAGGTGCTCTCGTCTCTTACTTTTCGTCCGGAACACAAGGTCATCAACGTCATGTTCGATAAGACGGTGGAGCAGCTCAGACAGTGGATGAATGTCGAGGTGGAGACCATGCTTCACATGATTCCCGGCACCTATCTCTCCTTCTATCCCGGACCGATTGTCCAGTGTCCCCCCACTCCGGAGGCTGCGGAAATCTTCGGGCACATCGGCAAGATCATCAATGTCGACAGCCGGTATCAGGCAGCGGTATTCGGCTCCATCACCGGCTGTTTCGCACCCATCTTCGCGGTGATGGACCATCTGATCGACTGGGCTGTTTCAGAAGGAGTTCCTGCCGATGCCGCGACCACCTTTGTAACCAACATGTTTGCAGCCGTTACACAGGAGTCCTGCAGCAAAGACCGCAGCGGCGTACATACAATGGCAACGGTCAGCACCCCGGGCGGCATCAACATGCAGGCTCTGGAGCTCATCACCAACGCCGGCGGGTTCCAGGCCTGGGTCGATGCAATGAGACCGGTGATGGCCCGTACAGCAGAAGGGATTCCCATACAATAACAGAAACGTCCGGCGCTTACCGTCCAATTGCCGTACGATTTCAGAATTGTTGGTACATAAAAACGGCCTCAAGGATGTTTCCCTGAGACCGTTTTCCATTTAAATAATCACGCCGTTGCAGTGATCAATCTCATGCTGGATGATCTCCGCAACCCATCCGTGAAAAATCTTGTCCTGCGGGCGGAACTTGCGGTCCAGATACTGTACCTCGATCGTGCGGTACCGCGTCGTCGGGCGGGAGCCGTCCAGCGACAGGCATTCTTCCTCTGTCTCAAACGGATCGGACTGTTTGACAATCACCGGATTGAGCATGACCTGCACGTCCGGTCCGGCGCGGAATACAATGATCTGTTTTTTCACGCCAATCATATTGGCCGCTAACCCGGCGCAGTTGTCAACGTGCGCGTTCAGCGTGTCAATCAAGTCCGTAATAACCTGCGTGTCTTCTTTCGTCGCCGGTTCGGACTTCTGACGCAGAAAAAAGATATCGTGTACAATTGGTTTTACCATGTCTGTTCTCCTCCTCTTTACTCATGCGGCAAATCATCCCATCTTCTTGTCGATTCTTCCCCTTGTATCACACAATCCATTGCGGTACAATAGGAACGAATCATACGGATAGAACCGAAAGGAGGGACGGTATGCTGCCACAGGATCCAATCATGCTGCTCAGCTTCGTCAACACCAAGCTGCGCGACGAGTTTTCTTCTCTGGACGCGCTGTGTGACGATCTGAACGTGGACCAGCAGACGCTGGTCAGCCGGTTAAACGTCGTCAACTATCGCTATGATCCGGCGTTAAACCGGTTTGTATAATACGTACCGCTCTCCGTTCCGGAGAGCTTTTTGTTACGCTTCGACCGGGCCAAGCAGCTCCAAGTGTTCGTCCGCACGGACAACGTCCAGCAGATCCTCCGACACCTGAATCTCCTCCAAATGAAGCGTGTCCTGAATTTTGACGATTTTTAACCGATTGGGGTCATGTCCACGCAAAACCTGAATCGCAATGCGGATAGCCTCCGCCTCATCCGCCGCAATCAGCGGAATCTTGCAGTCGTCCAGCACCTTGATGGAGATGCAGTTGGTGTAGATGGATTCCAAGTCCAACTGGTCGAACACCTTGCGCGTGATGATGTCAAACATGCCCATGCCGATGGCGTTGCCGTGCGACGCCTCGGACACATCCAGCAAAATCATGCGCCGGATGGTCGGCACCGGCAGGACAAAGCGATCCAGAATCGAACTTCTGCCCAGAATATTCGGATCATAGCCCGCGCCGGAAATATCCTTTCCAATCTGACCGACCACCAGAACGTCAATATCCGGAATCATCAGCCGCGGCATGTTGCTCTTCGCAATCTCTACCAGCTCTTCCTCCCGGTGCAGCAGATTATCTGCCGGAACCGCCTCGATGCGTGCCGTCTGGTCATAGGCATTCTCGATGATACCAATGCCAAAACCGACCTTCGCACGATCCAGAATAATCTGAACTGCCTCTTTGAGCGTCTCGCCGAACCATGCAAATTCCGATTCGTGAATGGCGGTACAGCCCTTATGGTGTCCCAGTCCGATCACCAGCATCTTGCACATGCCGCTTTGAATGGTGTCCACAAAGTCGGTATGCAGCTTGATCCGGTTGATCGGAATAATCAAATCCACATCGTTCAGACAGATGGCATCAAACCAAACCTGAATCCCACGGCTGGTCTCACCCAGATGAATGACGTCATTGTTGGCAATGACCGGCACGCCCATGGCCTGTTCGGTGATGCCGTAGGTATGCAGAATTTCCAGCTGTCCCTCCAGCGTACCGCTTCCGTGGCTGCCCATCGCCGCCAAAATAAATGGCTTGGCGCCCATTGCAAGCAGCTCGTCCACAACCGCTTTGACAATGCGGGACAGATTGCGTATGCCGCGGCTTCCCACCGCCAAAGCGATGTTCATTCCCGGCTTGACCTGTCCGGCAATCTCCGGCTTGCGCAGCTCCCGCTGCACCGTTCCTTCCACATCATTCAGGGCATCCCGGCAAAAGCTCTGCCGGACGCGGTACATCCTTGGCAACGGCCGGCGTCCGTCTTCCTCTAACAGCAATGGCATGGTCGTTCTCCTCTTATACGTCCAGCTTGCGGGCCGCCTCGACAATCATATCCGCCGTGATGCGGTACGGGAAGTGCTCCAAATCCTCGTCTCTGGTCATGGACTCTGCCTGCTCCGCCACCTGCTCCAGCGTCACGTTCAGCTCGGACAATCTGGTCGGCAGGCCGACGGTCTTGTTAAACTCCATCAGCTTGCGGCACTCGTCCTCCTGTCCGTCCGTCAGCAGCATCAGCAGTACGCCAAAACCGACTACCACGCCGTGCAGATGATCCTCGTCAAAGCCCGGAATGTTGCACAGGCCATAGAAGAACGCATGGGCAAGACCGCCGTTGTAATCCATCGTGTGATCGCGCGACACCAGCATGGACACCCAGCCGGTCGTGATGATGATGGCCAGCGCCGCCTGCTCCAGCTCATACGACGCCGTTCCCGTCTTGTTGTCCCGCAGCGCCGCCGCTCCGTGCTGCACCAGCGTCTCCATGCACATGCGGCTCATGTTGACGCCCATCGCCTTGAAGTGCTCCAGCTGCTCGCCGCGGGCGGAAAAGCTGACCTCATAATACTTGGCATAGGTATCTCCGATACCTGCCCACAGATATTCGATCGGCGCATGCGCGATGATGTCCGTGTCGATGAACACATGCTTCGCCGAGTCCAGAAAATGTACAAAGTCACAGAACGAACCGTCCTCATGATATACAATCGCCAGGGCGGAGCTGGCCGCACAGTTGGACGCAATGGTCGGGAATGCAAAGTACGGTTTGTGCAGGTCGATGCTGACCAGCTTACAGGTATCCACCGCTTTGCCGCCGCCGACGGCGAAAATCATATCCGCCTGCTGCACCGCCTCCAGCTGTTCCAGGCGCGCTGCGCCCTCAAAGGTGCACTCCTTGCCGAAGCACACGAAATCCAGCAGTTCTACTCCCGCCTGCTCTGCTGCCGCGATGAGTTTTTCCCGCGCAGCGTTCATCGCTTTCGCTCCGCCGATGACCACCGCCTTCGTTCCATACAGCGGGCAATAGTCCGCCATTTTCGTATATGCCTCCGGGCCGACTGTGTACGGCGCCGGTAAAATTGTATAATTTTCCATAGGAATCTCCTGTTTTTACATCAAAATACTGGTTTCCACGCTCAATTATAATAAAGAAATGGAAAGAAGTCAACGCCAGAGGAATTGTTCTTTCCCGCCCGCTATGGTATCATAGAACGTGTAACGCAAGCAAAGGAGAACCCGTCTATGATCAATCCAAATTACACTGCGATGCTGCAGGAAAAAGATATTATTTTTGAAATTTTTCAATATTCCCTCAAAAAAGCACAGGAAATCGGTGCAGAAAACATTTACGATTTCAGCTTGGGAAATCCGTCCGTCCCCACGCCAGATACCGTCAATGACACGATGATCCACCACATCCGCACGCTGGATCCTCTGTCTCTGCACGGTTACAGCCCGAATGTAGGCATTCCAGACGCCCGCCGCCGCATTGCGGAAGGACTGAACACCTCATATGGCAGCCATTATGAGGCCGGAAACATCTTCATGACCATCGGAGCTGCCGGCGCACTGGCCCACGCGATCCGGGCGGTCACCGTTCCGGGCGACGAAATCCTGACATTTGCGCCGTGTTTTTCCGAATACAAGCCATACACTGCGGGCGCAGGGGTCAAGCTGACCATCGTCCCGGCGAATATCGACAGCTTCCAGATCAACTTCGACTGTCTGGAAACCATGCTGACCGCTTCGGTCTCCGCCGTGCTCATCAACTCACCCAATAACCCGTCCGGCGCCGTCTATTCCACCCAAACCATCATCCGTTTGGCCGATGTGCTGACCCGCAAGGCGGCAGAGTTCGGCCATCCGATCTATCTGATTTCCGACGAGCCGTACCGCGACATCCTCTTTGCCGGGGTGGACAGTCCCTATATTGCAAATTACTACAAGGACACCATCACCTGCTATTCGTTCAGCAAATCGCTGTCTCTGCCCGGCGAGCGCATCGGCTATCTGGCGGTCGCTCCGGACTGCACAGACGGCGGCAAAATCGTAGAAATCTGCCCGCAGATTTCCCGCACCATCGGACATAACGGTCCGGCTTCGCTGATGCAGCGCACCGTGGCGGACACCTGCGGCGAGACCGCAGACCTGTCCATATACGAGACCAACAAAAACCTGCTCTATCACGCTCTGACCGAGTACGGTTTCACCTGTGTTGAACCGGGCGGCACCTTCTACATGTTCCCGCGTTCCCCGGAACCGGATGCGTATGCGTTTTGTGAGCGCGCCAAGCAGAAAAACCTGATGCTGGTTCCGGGCGACATCTTCGGCTGCCCCGGCCACTTCCGCATCGCGTACTGCGTCCCCACGGAGCGCGTGCAAAAGGCGCTGCCGGTATTCCGTGAATTGGCGCAGGAATACGGCTTGATCCCATAAAGCCGCACGCGAACTCAGATTGGTTTTTTAACGGTACTTGTCCGGCTATATGAAAAAATTTCGCTCAGCCCTTGACTCCTACGTTGCGTCATACTGTATGATACAATCACCACGACGGAGGTGCTGCGATGAGAACGGTACATGAAGTGAGCAAATTGACCGGAGTGAGTATACGCACTCTGCACTACTACGACACCATTGGTTTATTGACGCCAAGCGATGTGACGGAAGCAGGATACCGGCTGTATGACGATATAGCCTTAGAGCGATTGCAGAGCATCTTACTGTTTCGAGAGTTGCAGTTCCCGTTAAAGGAAATCAAGCGCATTCTGGATAGCCCGCATTTCGACCGCCGCAAGGCCCTGCAGCAGCAGATCACCCTGCTGGAAATGAAAAAGGAGCACATCGAACGCTTGATTCATCTCGCTCGTGGAATAACCATGATAGGAGCGAAACCACTGATGGATTTTACCGCATTTGATACGAAAAAACTGGACGAGTATGTCCAGGAGGCAAGAGAATCCTGGGGCGAGACGGATGCGTTCCGGGAATTTGAAGAAAAATCCCGCGACCGCACGGAGCAGGATCGGCAGGCTGTGACAGAAGAATTTATGGGTCTGTTCGCTGCATTCGGCGCCATCCGGAATCAGGATCCGGCCGGCGATGCCGCACAGGCGCAGGTGGAAACGCTGCGTACCTACATCACCGAGCATTTTTACCACTGCTCACCGGAAATCCTGCAGGGTCTAGGTGAGATGTATCTTTCCGACCAGCGCATGATGGAAAACATCGACCACGTCGGCGGAACAGGAACCGCAGAGTTTGTCTGCAAAGCAATTCGCGCATACTGCAAAAACAAAGAAATATGAAAAGATGGCGCAGCCCGAAAGCTGCGCCATTTTGTTATTCGGATTTTTATTCCGGCAGGTACTCGTTGGTGATCAGATCGGCAGAGTCATACGCCTCGTCGATCAGCTCACGGTCTGCCCAGAACTGGATCGCGCGATTTGCCACATCGTACAGGTTATTGTCTTCCTCCGGATCCATGAAGGTCTTCATACTGTCCCGGTCGTACCAGGTGACACCCTTCAGCTGGCTCTCCAGATCCTCGACGCTGATGCCCAGTCCGTCAGCAATAATCTGATTGCCTTCCTCCTGGTTTCCGTCGTTGTACCAATCGACTGCCTGATTCCACGCTTCAATAAAGCCGGTGATCTTGTCCGGGTTTGCAGCGATGAACTCATCGTTTACCGTGACAACGTCAACAATGGTGTTCGGATAGTCCGCAGAGTCGCACAGCAGATGTCCGCCTTCACGCTGGTTGGCGTTGGTCAGCCACGGCTCCCATGTAACCGCCGCATCCAACTGGCCCTGAACAAACGAGGTACCGGCGGAATCCGCGTCCATATCCTTGATCGTGACATCCTCTTCGGTCAGACCGGCCTCTTCCAGAACGGTCAGGAAGTAGAAATACGAGGTCGAGGATTTGTTCAGACCGATCGTCTTGCCCTTCAGATCGGTTGCGCTCTGGATTTCCTCCGACGCAACGATACCGTCGCCGCCGGACGACTGGTCGCAAACCATAATACAGGTCTCCGGGATATCGCTGGCGAAGTTGATAACCTCACGGTCAATGACATGGCTGAGCGCCTGCACCGAGTTGGAGCCGATCAGTGAAGCAAAGGATGCCTCATCATCCACGATCTTCGGATCAACATCCAGCCCCTGCTCTTCGTAGAATCCCTTCTCGTCCGCGATAAAGAACGGGCCGTAGCCAACCCAGGTCGAGAAGGACAGCGTCATCGGCACCAGCTCATCGCTCTCGCTCTGCGCCGCAGCCGAACCGTCCGCGCTCTTCGCCGAGGTATCGCTGCTCGACGATCCTCCGCAGGCACACAGCGACACGCTCATCGCACCGGCCAGCAGAAGAGCTAACAATTTCTTTTTCATCATGGTTCTCCTTTCACTGCTACTTTCCCATGGAGGCATCTTCCGCCATCTGGTAAAGCATGTTCATGATTCGTTGTTTCATCTTGATGAATTGTTCCTCCATCAGCATATCATGGCTGCGCACGCCGTCGTACGTCACCGGAATGGTCTCAATGAACGTACCCGGACGGCGGCTCATGACGTATATTGTATCGGCCAGCAAAATGGCCTCATCAATATCATGGGTGATAAACAGCACTGTCATGCCGGTCTCGCGGCTGATGCCGGCAGTCAGCTCCTGCATGACCACGCGGGTCTGTGCGTCCAGCGCGGCAAACGGCTCGTCCATCAGCAGCATGGACGGTGAGTTGGCCAGGGTCCGCGCAATCGCGCACCGCTGTTTCATGCCGCCGGACAACTCCTTGGGAAGCGCCTTTTCAAAGCCGGTGAGCTTGACCAGGTCAATGTACTTTTTCACCGTCTGCTTGCGCTCCCACTTGGGTATCTTTTTATTCTTCAGGCCAAACTCCACGTTTTCCTCAACCGTCAGCCACGGAAACAGGCTGTAGCTTTGGAACACGAAACCGCGGTCCGGTCCCGGACCGGTCACCGTCCGGTCGCCGACCAGGATGGTTCCCTCCGTCGCGGTGTCCAATCCGCCGATGATGTTCAGCAGCGTGGATTTGCCGCAGCCGCTCGGACCGACAATCACGGCAAATTCCTTCTGCTTGACACGCAAATTGATGTCCCGCAGCGCCTCGGTCGGCTCGTTTTTCTTGGAACCCGGATAGGTTTTATTCAGATGCTCTACAATCAGTTCGTCCATTGCACTCTCCTCCGGTCCTTACAGTCTCTCATACCACGGAACGACAATCTTGGTCAGAATCCGCATCAGAAGGTCGGTCACCAAACCGATCACGCCGATCAAAATCAATCCGGCAAAAACCTGATCGGTCGCGACAAAGCGCTGCGCGCGCAGGATCATGTAGCCAATGCCGTTGTCTGCCGAAATCATCTCGGCAACAATCAAGTAGGTCCACGCCCAGCCGATCGTCATGCGAAACGCATCCATGATACCCGGCAAAGAGGCCGGAAACAAAATCTTATAATACAGTCCCGCTTTGGTGGTTCCCAACGTCAAACCGGCGTTGAGCAGATTGCGGTCCACGCCGGCTACCGTATCCTCAATCATCAGCACCAGCTGGAAAAAGGTTCCGAGGAAGATGATCGTGTACTTCTGCTTCTCTCCGATGCCACAGTAAATAATCGTCAGCGGCACCAAAGCCGTGACCGGAAGATAGCGAAAGAACTCCATAATCGGCTGAAAGATCGCGCGGACACGCGGGCTGCTGGCACAGACTACGCCAATCGGCAGCGCCAGAACCGCCGCCAGCGCCCATCCCAGCATGACACGCTGCACGCTGGTGCCAACATCCAGCCACAGCGTACCCTCTTTGGCCATCGTGACAATCGCCATGACAACCGAGCTCGGGGTCGGCAAATACATCGGCTTCAAATAGCCGGAATATGTCAGCGCACACCACACAATGGCGATGACAGCGAAGCATCCAATGGAGTATATCTTGTAGCTTCCTTTTTTCATTCATCCATCTCCTTATTTCTTCCTCTTCTCATCCAGCGGTGCGCAAAAATAACTTTTCCTTGCTGCCACGCTGCCCTTTTAGCGTACTAAAATGTCTTCAGAACACTTTATCATTATAGTAAAGTTTCGGATTGAAGTCAACGCAATACGAAAAAAAGAATACGGCATCGAATAAAAAAAATCCGTGCCGTATCCTGTCAATTTGGTCGTTCAGACGAACGTCTTCCCTCTTTTTATAACCGAAATAACACTTTCGCCACACTTTTGTCCGTTCCGCACAGAAGCCGGAATGCCTCCTGGCACTGAGACACATCGAACTCGCGGGAGATCAACGGCGTGACATCCAGTTTGCCCTCGGCGATGGCGTGCACCGCATCCTCCAGATTTTGCTGCGTGTACACATTGCAGCCAACCAGCGTGACCTGAGACGCCACCAGCGTGTTGATGTCAAAGTGGAATTCCTTTTCAAAAATACTCACAACATACAGAAACCCATTGGCCTCCACATGAGAGATCGCGGTATTCAGCGTCACCGGCTGACCGGCGGCGTCAATGACCTTGTTGAACTTCATGCCGTCCGGCAGCTGCTTATACTGCCGCACTGCGCCGACTTGCTCCGCCAGTCCCAGACGGACATCCGATACGTCTACCGCAGTGATATCCCGAACGCCATACAGCGATTTGGCGGCCAGCATGATGAGCAGTCCAATCGGTCCGACGCCGATCAGCGCAAGCCGGTCGTCCGGCTGGAGATTCGCACGCTGACAGACATTCAGTGCGACCGCCAGCGGTTCCGACAGCGCAACCGCACGCAGATCCGCTCCCTGCGGTACCCGAATCAGCGTTTCTTCCGGCATGGTGATGTACTCGGTAAAGCAGCCCTGACGGATTTCGCCGATAAAGCTCAGGTTCTCGCAGGTATTGTAGCTGCCCATTTTGCAGCTGTCACAGCGTCCGCACGGCACCATGGGGTTGGCGATCACCGCATCGCCCGGGCGGAACTTCGTGACGTTCGCGCCGACCTCTTCGATCACACCCACAAATTCGTGTCCCATGGTCTCCGGAATATGCAAAATAAACATCTGCTGGTTGTAGATATGCAGATCCGAGCCGCAGATACCCGCGTAGGCAATTTTAATCAGCGCTTCATCCGCGCCGCAGGACGGCTTTGGGATGTCCTCACAGCGCACATCATGAATGCCATAATATCTAGCTGCCTTCATCGTATTCCTCCCTCTCAGCTGGCCAGCCAGCCGCCGTCCACCTTGATGGTCTCACCGGTGACATAGCGGCTTGCCTCGGACGCGAGGAACAGCACCGGACCTGCCAGATCCAGATCCGTGCCCCACTCATGCAGCGGGATGCGGCTCTCAATCCATTCGCGATGCTTGGGATCGTCGTAAAACGGCTGCGTCATCGGCGTGATAAAATATCCCGGTGCAAGGCAGTTGACCTGGATGTTGTACGGTCCCAGCTCAATCGCCATGGTCTTGGACATCTGGATCACGCCACCCTTGGTGGAACAATACACGCTGGACTCGGCCAGGCCGATGTAACTGCCCAGCGAGCCGATATTGATGATTTTGCCGCCGTTGTTGTCCTTCATGACCTTCGCGACTTCCTGCGCCACAAAGAACGCTCCCTTGAGGTTGACGTTCATGATGTCATCATAGACCTCCGGTGTGACCTCCAAAAACGGCTGGATGTTCTCATATCCCGCGTTGTTGACCAGCACATCAATCCGTCCGTACTCCTGCACAATCTGCTGCACCATCGCGCGGATGGAGGCCAGATCGGTGACGTCCACTCCATACGCTTTGGCGGTACCGCCCTCCTGCTCAATGGCCTGTACAACCTGATTCAGGCGCTCCACATTGCGTCCCGCGCACAGCACAACCGAGCCGGATTCGCCGAACACCTGCGCGTATCCCTTGCCCAGTCCGGTTCCCGCGCCGGTAATCAGGACGATTTTGCCGGACACATCAAATAAATTCTTTCCGTTTAACACACTCATGTCGATTCCTCACCTTGTCGTTTTTCTTCGTCAAACGCTTTCTTCTGTTTTCCGCCCGATGCTTTTGTCACAAACAAAAATTTCCGAATTACAAACAAAACGGCAATGGCAAAGACGGTAATCAGGGTATCGACCGCTCCCAAATGCTCCACCACCATCTGCCGCGCCGTTGCAAACAGCAAAACATCAATCATGCTCTCCGCAGAATGCATGCACAGCATCTTGACAAACTCCATGCCGACAACCAGCGTCAGAGCGGAAGACAAAAATTCCCGGAAGTTCTCATCATCCATGTGCAGCAGATCGCCCTGCAATAGATTCAGCACCAAACCGACGGTCATCACCATAATCACAGCAATGATGATACAGGACAGCGCAATTTCCACATAGACCGCTGATCGGGACAAAAACCGGTTAATTTTCTGATAAATCGGGTTTTTCTGCATGATTTTCTCCCTTTTACGCAGAATGGAACCATGCAGACCATGGTTCCATTTCCGATTGTCCGTTATAAAAGAGCGCTCTGAATGGCAGAGAGCAGCTCGTCATAGCTCTCGAACGCCGGAAGCTCCGGATAGTCCGCCTTGATCTGCTCCGTGCTGCGGAACAGGAATCCCGCCTTGCTCGCCTGAATCATGGCCAGATCGTTGAAACTGTCTCCGGCGGCGATGGTCTCGTAGCCAATGGATTGCAGCGCCCGGACCGTCGTCAGCTTGGAATCCGCAATGCGCATCTTGAACCCGGTGATCTCCCCGTTCGGCGCGACCTCCAGCGAGTTGCAGAAAATCGTGGGCCATCCCAGCTTTTTCATCAGCGGCGTGGCGAATTCCGTAAAGGTATCGCTGATGATGATGACCTGCGTCATCTCACGCAGCTTGTCCAAAAACTCCTTCGCCCCCGGCAGCGGATCAATCGTCGCAATGGTCTCCTGGATCTCCTTCAGACCCAGTCCGTGCTCCTTGAGGATGCCCAGCCGCCAGTTCATCAGCTTGTTGTAGTCCGGCTCGTCCCGGGTCGTGCGCGTCAGCTCCGGAATGCCGCTTGCTTTGGAAAACGCAATCCAGATTTCCGGTACCAATACACCCTCTAAATCCAAGCAAACTATGTTCATCGTTGTATCCTTTCCGCAGGTCTGTCTCTCCGTCCAAACCGCCGTTAAATTCTCGTTTACTGCCAAAACAGCTATGGTTAGTGTATCATGATCATAGCCGCATTTCAACATTTTTTTGCTCTGTTTTTCGTGCTTTTCCACAAATTCCGCAGAAATATCGTCTATTTGTCCAGACTTCAAAGACATTCTCCCTCTCTGTCCTCAAACCAAGGACATCCGCAAACAATAGCATTCACAAATTGACATCTGTTTTTCTTGATGTTACAATATGATTACATTATAAATGGGAGGATACATGTATGGAACTCAATTTTATGATGGCTACCATCCTGCAGAAGATCATTGAGATCCTGACACAGATTCTCGACGGGATCCCAGTCCCGCTGTAATGGTATCACACGGACAAAAATCCCCGAAGGAGTGAATTGACTCCTTCGGGGATTGCTTTTTTCTATTATTTTTTCGCCGCGTCCGGCTTAAAGCTGTCCTTGAGCGAAACGATACGGTTGAAGCGCAGCGCGCCGTCGTCGCCGCCCTTGCTGTCGCTGATATAGTAGCCCATTCGGACGAACTGCATCGGCGTTCCCGCCGGGACCTCGGCAATCGACGCTTCCAGCTTGCAGCCGGTCAGTTTCTTGAGCGAGTCCGGATTCAGGAAGTCCAGATAGGTCTTGCCCTCCGGCACATCGTTGGTGTTCTCCAGCGTAAACAGATTGTCGTACAGATACAGTTCGGCATCCAGCGCGTGCTGTGCGGATACCCAGTGGATATTGCCCCGCACCTTGCGTCCGTCCACCGGATTGCCGTTGCCGGTTTCCAAGTCCGCCGTGCAGCGCACTTCCACAACCTTGCCGTCCTCATCCTGAATGACCTCATTGCACTTGACGATGTAGGCACCCATCAAGCGCACCTCTCCGTCCGGCTTGAGACGCTTGAACTTCGGAGGCGGAACGATGGCAAAATCGCTCTGCTCGATCCACAGCTCCCGGGTGAACGGCACCATACGGGTTCCGGCACTCTCGTCCTTCGGATGGTTGGCTACCTCAAAGTACTCCACCTTGTCCTCTGGATAGTTCGTGATGACCAGCTTGATCGGCTCGGTGACCGCCATGCGGCGCAGCGCGGTGGTGTTCAGCTCATCGCGAATGCAGTATTCCAGCAGCTTGATGTCCACCAGCGAATCCGTCTTCGCGATGCCGGCACGGGAGACAAATTCCAGAATCGCGCTCGGTGTATAGCCGCGGCGGCGCAAACCGCACAGGGTCGGCATGCGCGGGTCATCCCAGCCCTCTACCTTGCCGGTCTCGACCAATTCGCGCAGATAGCGCTTGGACATGACGGTGTTGGTCACGTTCAGGCGGGCAAATTCTCTCTGCTTCGGATGGGAGGGCAGGCACGGCGCGCAGTTGTCCACAACCCATTCATACAGCGGACGGTGGTTTTCAAACTCAATCGAGCACATGGAATGGGTAATTCCCTCCATCGCGTCCTGAATCGGATGGGCAAAGTCATACAGCGGATAGATGCACCACTTGTCACCGATGCGGTGATGGTGGGCATGGACGATGCGGTAAATCGCCGGATCGCGCAGGTTCATATTTGGCGACGCCATGTCGATCTTCGCGCGCAGAACCTTGCTGCCGTCGGCATACTTGTCGTTCTTCATATCCTCGAACAGCTGGAGATTTTCCTCCACCGAACGGGTGCGGTACGGGCTGTCCTTGCCCGGCTGCGTCAGCGTACCGCGGTACTCGCGCATTTCCTCCTGAGACAAATCACAGACATACGCCTTGCCTTCCCGGATCAGGTGCACAGCGCATTCATAGCACTTGTCGAAGTAATCCGAGCCGTAGAACACGCCGCCGGACGGCTGTGAACCGGTGAGCCAGGCAATATCCTGCCGGATGGACTGTACATATTCGTCGTCCTCCCGCACCGGGTTGGTGTCGTCAAAGCGCAGATTGAACAGGCCGTCGTACTTCTGCGCGATCATCCAGTTGATATAAATCGCCTTGGCCGAGCCGATATGGAGATAGCCGTTCGGTTCCGGCGGAAAGCGCGTATGGATGCGCTCGGTCAGCCCACTTTTGATGTCTTCATCAATAATTTCTGTTAAAAAATTAGATGCAAATTCCATTTTGGCAATTCTCCCTCGTTACATTCCAGTAATTGCATTCCGGCACAGCTCCAGACGCTGGCAGACACGTTCTCTGCCCATCAGCTGCATGACCGAATACAGATCGGGCGCGTTGGTGCGTCCGCATACGGCAACACGCAGAACCATGGATATATCTCCGACCGGTCCCTTGTAATCGTCCGGATTCTTTTTATACAGCTTGGTCTCCGGTGCGTAGCCGTGCTTCGCTGCCAGATCCTTCACCTTGTCAAACCACGCCGTCATATCGTCTGCCGGATCAAAATAATCCGGATATTCGGCCAAAATCGCCTGAACATCCTCGGCGCTGACGCGCTCCGGCATGCCGGAATAATCCGGGCGGAACAGCTCGTCAAACATAAAGTCCATATAGCTCCGGACGGTACCCCACAGCTCAATGTCCTTGCGCGGCTTCTTTCCGCCGCGTCCGATGGACAGGAACGCCTTGGTCATCTCCGGATCACGCGTGAACAGCTCTGCGAAATCCGGATCGTATTCCGAAGCCCACTCGACAACATAACGATAGACCTCATCTGCCGTCATGCGCGAAATGACCTGCTTGCAGACATCCCGCAGCTTTTCCATGTCGAACAGCGAGCCGGAAACGCTCATCTTCTTCGGGCTGAACGGGAAATCATTGATGGAGCTGTCCGGATTCGCTCTGCGCCATTCCTCGAAGTTGGAATTGAGCAGCGTCATGATATACTCAATGACCGCCGGAACCGGTATGCCCATCTCATAATAGTACGACAGCGCCAGCTCCGGATCCTTGCGCTTGGACAGCTTGCGCTTGGAGCCGCCGTCCATCTTCATCAGCTGTGCGGTGTGCACATACTTCGGACGTTTCCAGCCCATGACGTCAAACAGCTGCAAGTGAACCGGCAGTGTCGCCAGCCATTCCTCGCCGCGGACAACGTGGGTGGTGCCCATCAGATGGTCGTCCACAATATGCGCAAAATGGTAGGTCGGTATACCGTCCGACTTGAGCAGGACGATATCCTGATCGTTCTCGGTCAGCTCCAGCGTACCCTTGACCAGATCGGTATGCTTGATCTTGTTCGCAATGCTTCCCGTCGAACGGAACCGCACGACGTAGCTCTCGCCGGCCGCGATGCGGCGCTCGACCTCTTCCAGCGGGCAGTCGCGATACTTGGCATACTTTCCGTAGTAGCCAAAGTTCTCCTTATTTTTTTCCTGTTCCGCGCGCATCTCCGCCAGTTCTTCCTCGGTACAGAAGCACGGATAGGCGTAGCCGCGCTCCACCAGATCCTTGACAAAGACATGGTAAATATCCGCGCGCTGGCTCTGGCGGTACGGGCCGTACGCGCCGTTGTCGCCGTCCAGCGTTGCGCCCTCATCAAACGGCAGGCCAAACTTCTGGAACGTGTCCAGAATCAACTGTACGCCGCCCTCTACCTCGCGCTTTTTGTCGGTATCTTCGATGCGCAGGTAAAACACACCGCCGGACTGATGCGCCAGCCGCTCGTCGACAATCGCGCCAAACAGATTGCCCAGATGCATAAAGCCGGTCGGACTCGGCGCCATACGGGTAACCTTCGCACCTTCCGGCAGCTGACGGGCCGGGTAACGTGCCTCTACCTGTTCTGGTGTTTCCGTGACGTCCGGAAATAACAGTTGTGCCAAACGAATGGTATCCATAGTATTCACTCCATTCTGTACACAGCGCAAACGGATCTTCTCAGCTGTATACAACGTACAAGAATTATTTTTCCAATATGTCCAAGCATACCACAAAACCGGTCTTTACGCAACAATTGTACATATGAAAATCCACTTATTTGTTGAAATCATCCAGTTCCTATGCTATAATAAACAAAATATCTGGAGAAAGCGGGAACGAACTATGAAAATCCAAGAGTCTGGTGAGAATTATCTGGAGACGATTCTCTTACTGGGAATGCGAAATGGTACTGTCCGCGCTGTGGATATCGCCAATAAATTAGGGTATTCCAAGCCAAGTGTGACTCGCGCGATGAGCGTGCTGAAAAAGGCCGGCTACGTCGAGCAGGAGGCTTATGGTAATATTTATCTGACCGAAGAAGGCCGCCGCCGTGCAGTGGAAATCTACGACCGCCATACACTGATTAAGGAATTTCTGATGACCATTCTTTCGCTTGACGAAACCACCGCCGATACCGACGCCTGCCGGATCGAGCATATTGTCAGCCAGAAGACCATCGACCGTATGCGCGCCGTCTTAAATAAAACAGATTAATTTTCTCTTGACAAATCCTGCGAGATGCGGTATTCTATTTAACGGACTTTGAACAGTCCGGCCGCATTCTATTCGGAGAAGTATCGAAGTGGTCATAACGAGCTCGACTCGAAATCGAGTTGCCCTTAACCGGGCACGTGGGTTCGAATCCCACCTTCTCCGCCATGTAAAAAACCTCTTTTGTCTGGTAGACAAAAGAGGTTTTTTCATGCTTTCAGGGGGAAATAGCCCTGAATATAGGAAAATACCGCCGAAACAGGGGTTGGAACGGTCATTAAAGCCGCGCCAGCCCTTTTTTTGCGTTTCTTTGCTCAGCAATGTGAAATTCCGCGTTTTACACCGTCACTGTTCCTCATAGCTGTCCAAAAAGTGATGTCGGACGCCGTTCTGCTTATACGCAATGATGGTTTTTAAATTGACATTCTCCACGCTACGGAAAATGTGCCCCTCCACGGCCGGATTGGTTTTCTTCATCTCGGCAATCAGATTTTTGATTTCCTGCCGTTTTGAGCTGGTGCGGCCGTCCGGACTGCACGTTGTGCAGGTATCCGTAAACCGGCAGGCACACTGGAGAAACTGCAGGTCGTTGGCGTCCCGCCATTTCTTGACGTCTTCTTCGTGGATCAGATACATCGGGCGGATCAGCTCCATGCCCTCAAAGTTGTCGCTGTGCAGCTTGGGCATCATGGTCTGAATCTGCGAACCGTACAGCATACCCATTAAAATTGTCTCAATGACATCGTTGTAATGATGTCCCAGCGCGATTTTATTGCAGCCCAGTTCTTTGGCTTTGTTGTATAAATGCCCTCTGCGCATACGGGCACACAGATAGCATGGATTGTTCTCCACTTTATAGACGGCGTCAAAAATCCGCGTTTCAAAAATAGTCGGTGCAATGCCCATCAGCTGCGCATTGTGTTCAATCATTTTGCGGTTTGGTTCGCTGTAGCCCGGGTCCATAACCAGATATACCAGCTCAAACGGAATCTTACTGTGCTGGTGCAGTTCCTGAAAGAGCTTGGCCATCAGCATGGAATCCTTTCCGCCGGAAATGCAGACCGCAATGCGGTCGTTTTCCTGAATCAGGTCATACTCCCGAATCGCTCTGGTAAACCGTGAAAACAAGCTGCGGTGAAACCGTTTGCGAATGCTCTGCTCAATGCGTTTGCGCTGTGCATCCAGCACGGTACTCTGCTCCTGCTGAATGGTTTCCACCATCCATCCGCCAAATCCTTCCGCAAGGCTATATGCCGCAAACCCGGACTGCCGCAGCTGCTCAGCGGAGGACACCGAGCGCTCCCCTTTTGCACAGTACAGAATAATTTTTTTGTCCTTCGGAAGCTCTGCACACCGTTCCATCAGCTCGGTTTCCGGCAGGGAAACCGCCCCCGGCATCATCCCGCAGGCGGCTGAGTCCGCACTCCGTGTGTCCACCAGAACATACTGCTCAACCGGCAGCGCCGCCATCTCCTGTCGTGTGATTTCGATTGTATCCATATCTATATTTCCTACCATTTCAGCATGTTTACTGTAATTTCTTATCTTATCAGCAGAACATACATTTGTCAATAGGTTGGCCCGCGCTTCCCCGCAAAGAATCACAGAATCCGGACGGATGCGGCAAAAGGCGGCCGGACATTTCTGTCCAACCGCCTTTCCAATCTCAATGGCGATAAATATGGGATATGCTGCTGTTTTAGAACGGCTGCGAGTATGCCCACGTGCCGATACCCAGCGGGGAGAACGTGATATAAACGATTGCAACAAACAGAATAATGGCAATCGAAGCAATCTTGCGATACTTCCACGGGGTGAGGTCTACTGCACCAGCATCCTCCTGTACCCACGCTTCCGCGCCATTCTTGTTTTTGTTGTTTCGATTCATCAGATACATAATCAGCAGCTCAACCGGCCACAGAACCAGTACTGCATACAAATAGTGGATCGTACCGTCGCCGCCGCCGAAGAGCGAATAGTTCGGAGAGAGCAGCAGGAATCCGCCGTAGAACACAATGTGGAAAACCAGAATAACCTTTGCTGTATACTTCGGCAGGTACTTGAAGAAGAAGCCGCCAAATACCGCAGACAGAACCGGCAGAGCAACCAGCATAACCAGAGAATCCAGGAAGGTTCTCAGGCCGCCCGGGAAGAAGAAAACCAGCGGGCCAACAATCGTAGCAATGATGGCAAACAAGATGCCTACCTTCTTGCCATGCGCAACCATTTGTACTTCACTTGCATTCGGATTGATAACGTCTTTATAAATGTCCATGATATACATGGTGTTGATAGAGTTCAGGAACGAGTTAAACGAAGACAGGATAGCGCCGAACATAACTGCGGCAAAGAAGCCCATAATCGGTCCCGGAACGACCTGCGTAATCATAATCGGATACGCATCGTCCATAGTGCCAACCTGCGTTCCGTTCAGCTGGAACAGTGCGAATGCAATAACGCCCGGCAGCGACAGATACATAAAGCCGATAATTTTCAGCGTAGCACACAGCAACGCACCCTTCTGCGCTTCCTTCAGGTCCTTCGCTGCCAGTACACGCTGTACATATGCCTGGTTGGTGCACCAGGACTGGAAGCCCAGGAACAACAATCCGGTGAAGACGGTCGGCCACGGAACAGCCGGAGCAGAGGATTCAATCGGAGCAATCGAGTTCAACATATCCGAATGGTTATCAATGAGCCACTTCATGCCGTCAATGAGACCACCGCCCGTTGCTGTGTCGCCCAGAACATTCAGCGCAAGGAACGGAACGGCCAGACCGCCAACCAGAAGGCCAACGCCGTTGACGGTATCCGAAACGGCAACCGCCTTCAGGCCGCCAAAGATGGCATAAATGGAGCCGATAATGCTGATCGCAATACAAAGAACGATAATCGACTGGAGCTTGGTAATACCCAGCAGCTTGGAGAATCCAAAAATATTCTCAAATGCTACCGAACCGGAGTACAAGACAACCGGCATCTGTACAAACAGCGCCAAAACGATGTACAAAATACTGAACCAGATCTTGGTGCTGCGGTCATACCGCAGGCCAATCAGCTGAGGAATGGTTGTAATGCCACTCTTCAGATAGCGCGGAGCGGCAAACAGCGCCAGCATGATGCAACACGGTGCAGCAACAATCTCGAACGCCATGGCGCTCATGCCGACCGCAAACGTCTGTCCGTTTGAGCCAACAAGCTGTTCCGCCGACAGGTTGGTCAGCAGCAGGGATCCTGCGATAACGAAGCCCGGAAGGCCGCGTCCTGCCAGAAAATATCCTTCTGCGCTTCCCTGGTCGTCACCCTTGGTCTTAAAGTAGGAGATAACCGCTACTAAAACGGTAAATCCTACAAAGCTTATCAATGTCCAAAGCATAGGGATAACCTCTTTCTTTCTATTTCTTTTTTATGTCTCGTTTTCATCTGCCATAAAAGATACAGCAAACTTCCAAACGCAAGTACTGGTTCACTTGCTGATGGTCGCCTTCAGCGCGTCGATGGAGGTCTCCAGACCAGCCTCTACGCTCATCGTCAGGTCTTCCATCTCGAGGGACACGTATCCGTCATAGC
>JBJEZE010000088.1:0-8976 GCA_051887235.1 Butyricicoccus sp. | reverse complement strand
TGTCCCCTCAGCTGTGCGCCACCTTTGGCGGAAGCGACAACAACCACCTTGCCCAACACGGTATCGCGGGTATTGTCCCGGCTACCGCAATGAATCAGTGCCACACCTGTCAGGAATACACGACGGTACAGGAACTGGCGCGCGCCGCACAGCTCGCTGCCGCACTGATGACCTCCGAGGAGTGACCTTATGAAATTACCCCTGCATTATCAGCTGTCCAACTACGACTGCGGCCCAACTTCCATGCTCAATGCCATCGCCTTTCTGTTTGAACGCGAAGACGTCCCGCCCGAGATTATCCGAAACATCATGCTGTACAGTCTGGATTGCTACAGCACGGACGGACTGCCCGGCCGCCGCGGGACCTCCTGTTCCGCCATGATGTTTCTCAGCAGCTGGCTGAACGACTTTGGACGTCTGGGGCTGTTTCCCATTTCCACAGAATACTTATCCGGTAAGCAGGTCTATATCGGCCAGCAGAGTCGGATCAACGACGCACTGCATCGCGGCGGCGCCGTTGTCGTCCGTCTGTTTTACGACGAATGGCACTATGTTCTGTTTACCGGTGAGGAAAACGGCTGTATCCGCCTATTTGACCCATATTATCGGAACCAACCGTTTGAACAGGCAGATGTCCTGTGGACGGATCAGCATCCCTTCGTCTATAACTGCATTGTTCCTGCGGAACGCTTCAACCGGACCGAACAGGATTTGTATTCCCTGGCGGATCTTGATCTCCGCGAAGCAGTCATTTTGTACAACGACAACACCAAACTGACTGCCGACCAGACCATCGAATATTTCATCTAACATACAAAACAGCCCGAACGCCCTTTCCCAGGACATTCGAGCTGTTTTTATATTGGCATCAGCCGATATTCATCACCGAACGGTATTTGACTGCATCCGCATTGCTGTCCATCGTCTCATGGATCTGCGTCAGCGCAGCCTGTCCAATATTCTTCATATCCAGCAGCTGCTTGTCGGTGCACTTGGCCAGCTCCAGCAAATTCTGGACGCCTGCCTCACTCAGAGCAGTACATACCCGCTTTGAAATACCAGTTTCATCCAAACGAATTTCCGCCAGCCGTGCCTCCACAACACCGATCGCTTTGCGTTCACGTTTCTTCTGATATTTGCCTCGCATAATCATCCTCCTATACCATGAAATTATTCACAGTGTAATATTGTAGAGTATTTATGAGGAAATGTCAAGAAACGCCTTTTTTCCGTTACCGATACGACTCCTTCAGAATGGCGACGACCTCTTCCTCAGTCAGATCAACACGGTCATTTTTGAACTGAGCTCCCATCGTTGCACGGGCGTTTTTCGCTATGGTCTCAAATTCATCCGGTGTGATACCGTAGTCCGACATCTTCAGATCGTGCACACCGCAGTCCTTCTGCAGCTGCTCCAAGGCATCCACAAACTGCATCGGATCGGATGCGTCTTCCCGTCCCATTGCCTTGGCCAGATCAATCATGCGCTGCCGACACGCTTCGGTCTTGGCAAAATGGCGATAATACGCAAGGCTGATCATAATCAGTCCGGCTCCATGCGGCAGGTTCTCATGATACGCCGACATGGCATGCTCAATCGCGTGCTCCGATGTCGTTGTACCGACGCTCATCACGAAGCCGCCCAGCGTATTGCCAAACGCGACTTTCTCCCGCGCGTCCTCGTCCGCGCCGTTTGCGACTACCGCAGCCAGATTCCGTCCAACCATCTCCACTGCTTTGAGGGCATACATATCGCTCATCAGGCTTGCGCGCTTGGACAGGTATCCCTCGGTAGAGTGGAACAGCGCATCGAAGCCCTGATATGCCGTGAACTTCGGCGGAACGGACAGCATCAGATCCGGATCGACAATGGACAAAACCGGGAAGGTATTGTCGTTGCCAAAACCGATTTTCTCGTTGGCTTCTTCGTTGGTCACAACCGACCACGCATCTGCTTCCGTACCGGTGCCGGCGGTCGTTGTGATGGCGACAATCGGAAGCGGCTTGTTCGGCATCCGCTGTGCACCGCCGGTACCGCCATAGACGTAATCCCACAAATCTCCGTCGTTCGCCGCCATGACCGCAATGGCTTTGGCGGAGTCAATGCTGCTGCCGCCGCCCAAGCCGAGAATAAACTCACATCCATGGTCACGGGCAAACTGCGCACCCTCCATCACAACCGACTTCGTCGGATTGGGCGTGATCTTGTCAAACACTTCATAGGCAACGCCCGCCTGCTGGAGCTGCTCCTGCACGCGGTCCAGATAACCGTTCGCCCGCGTGGACTTGCCGTTGGAAATGACGATCAGCGCCTTTTTACCCGGCAGCTTCTTGCGGGATAACTTATTCAGCTGTCCTTTTCCAAACAGAATACGCGACGGAACGAAATATTGAAAACCCATACTCTTTCTCCTTTCAACTCGGAAATAACTGTATTCAGTATATCACATTGTCCTCTGCTTGTCCCGCAAAACCTGTGATTTTCAGCCCAAGCATTGTTAACCTTTTTTAATTTTACGGTTTACAACAGCTTGGTTCTGCGGTATACTAAACAGAAAGAAACCCGATAGGAGCGATTGTATGACCATACAAGAGGCAAAGGCGCTGATACTGGACGGCGGACAGATTACCCGCGAACAGGCGTTGGAGTTGGCAGGCGCGCCGCTGGACGAGCTGACCTGCGCGGCGGATGAGATCCGCGCGGCGTTCTGTGGAAACGGATTTGACATCTGTACCATTATCAACGCAAAAAGCGGAAAATGTTCCGAAAACTGCAAATTCTGTGCACAATCCGCCCATTACTGCACCGGAAGTGAAGAATACGCGCTGCTGGACTCGGAAGAAATTGTCCGGCAGGCGGCGTACAACGAGCAAAAAGGTGTCCTGCGGTATTCCCTCGTCACCTCCGGACGACGTCTCAGCCCGCAAGAGGTAGACGAAGAGTGCTCCCGCATACGCGACATCCGGGAACAGACCGGGATCGCTGTCTGCATCTCCAACGGCCTGCTGGACGAAGCAAGCTACCGCAAGCTGCGCGCAGCCGGAGCCGTCCGTGTACATAACAACCTGGAGACGTCGCGCCGGAATTTCCCCAACGTCTGCACCACGCATACCTATGAAGACAAGCTGGAAGCGATTCGTGCTGCGCAGCGCGCCGGACTTTCCGTCTGTTCCGGCGGTATTGTCGGCATGGGCGAAACGATGGAAGACCGCATTGACATGGTGCTGGAGCTGCGCGAACTGGGCGTCCGATCCATCCCGGTGAATCTGCTCAACCCGATTCCCGGGACACCCTATGAGCATCTCACTCCATTGACCAACGACGATTTGTGCCGAATTGTGGCCGTATTCCGCTTTTTAATTCCGGATGCTTCGATTCGTCTGGCTGGCGGACGCGGACTGCTTCCCGATCAGGGCCGCGCCTGCTTCCGTTCCGGCGCCAACGCCGCCATTTCCGGCGACATGCTGACCACCAGCGGAATCACCATCCAAACCGATATGCAGCTCCTGCGCGAGCTTGGATACGAACCTCGCCGCTGCCACGATAGATAATGTCCTTCCCCCTACAAAATTTTCCCCAGAGAAAGAGCCGCTCCTTCCGGAACAGCTTTTTCTTTGATTATGCTTCTACCGCATTGGCCCATGCTCCGTCATCCTCTTCCGGCTCTTCCTGCTGATCGGACTCGGTTTCCGTCTCAGCAGCGTCCTCTTCGGTCTCTTCTTCGTTTTTCTCTTTGGCCTCCGCTTTCTCCTTCTCGGCCCCTACCGTTTCGTCCGTAAAGTCCGTATATACCTTACCGGGTTTCAGCTCTACCCCTTTCACCTGCGCCAGTTCGGATACGGTAACAAACGCATAGCCTTCTTTCTGAAGTTCGTCAATGGCTTCCAAAACGCCCTCTACCGTCGTTTCGTACAGGTCATGCTCCAAAACAATCGCTCCGTCCTCTGCACCTTCCAAAATGCGGTCGCGCACGGAATCCGCGTCGCGGTACTTCCAGTCCAGTGTATCCACACTCCACAAAATCACGGGAAGTCCCAGTTTCTTCATCGTCTTCTTCACCTGATCGTCATATGCACCTCCGGTCGGACGCATGACAGTCGGCTTCTGTCCGGTATACTCCTTGATCAGCTTGTTGTTGCTCTTAATCTGCTCATAGCCGCCATCGTCTACCTGCGAAGTCAGCAGTAAATGATCCATCGTATGGTTGCCGATCTCATGACCTTCCTCCAGATAGCGGTCCATCATGGAATGAAAATCGTTGATGCGATAACCACACAGGAAAAACGTCGCATGCACGCCGCGCTCCTGCAGTTCATCCAAAAGACGTTCGGTCAGTCCGCCGTCATTGCCCGTTGGGCCGTCATCAAAGGTAAGCGCGATATATTTATCTCCCTCCGGAATCGGATTCACGTCCTCTTCCGGCTCCGGCTCTACTTCCACATTTTCTTCCAGTCCGCCGGTCGGAACAGCAGACCCGACCGCTGCACTGCCCATCACGGCGGAACCGACCGCACTGCCGGCCGCTGCGGCCGAACCATTTGTCGCATCTTCCGAAGCAATTCCCCCCGACGAGCACCCAAACGTACCGAGCAGCACGACACTGGACAAAAGTACAGACGCTCCTATCAAAAAACAATGTTTCAATACTTTCATATACAATCCCCCGGTTCAAAATTGATACAAACATTGTAACACAGATTCACTTAATTGGAAAGCCTCTAATCATTTTCGGTGTTTTTCTGCAAAATATACGGCTTCCTGACAAGAAAAAACGCAGGCCATACGGTCTGCGTCGCTCTCTCTATTGATTGGGTCCGAAATTCTTGACCGTCACTCCAACCAGAAGCACGCCAAAAATCAGACATGGAGGCAAAATGGCCATATTGTACAGGCAAGTCCCTGCAGCCAGAAAATACAGCGGCTGCATCAGCGCAATACCAAACACTAACACAAACGGTGTTACCCTTCCGCGAAAATACTGCGTCCACGCGATATAATAAATCACAAGGAACAGGAATGCCAGTATCAGAGAACTGTTCACCTGCAGCGTATTGCCATGTTCCCGATCCACCACAAACAGCAGAATCACGGTCAACACAATCTGACTCAGATTCTGAACGATATTGAGAATTTTATTTTCAAAATGATTGCGTGCCAGAACGTTATTTTTTGGCGGTGCCAACATCCATTTGATCTTCGGCAGCAACAGCAAAACCCATGCGACGAATGCCGGGACAGAAAATCCAATCACATAGCGGCTCATTCTTTTTCCTCACAACACAAACTCAGTTTCAGCTTTGTGTATTATACCATTTTTTTCGACATAAATACAAGTGTTTCGGAAAACTTCAACAGAAAAGCGGCATCCGTTTGAAAAACGGATGCCGCTACAGACTCTATCGTTACGGGTTGCGCAACACGCCAACTCCCAGCAGACCAGGACCGGTGTGCACTGCCAGCGACGCAGTGATCTGCTTTTCCGAAACAATTTTGCTCTTGCGCAGATTCTTCTTCAGAATGTTCTTCATCTCCGCTGCCTCCGAAAGAGCGTTGCCGTTCATGAGACCCAGCCAAGCCGGATTCTCTCCTGCGTACTCGCTCACCAGCTCCAGCAGCTTTTTCTTCGCATTCTTATTGCCGCGGATCATGGCAACCGTCTCATAACGTCCATCGTCGTCACAGGCAATAATCGGACGGATCTTGAACAGACTTCCAACTGTAGCGGTCACACCGCCAATGCGTCCTCCCGCCTTGAGATAATCCAGCGTATCCATGTAGAAAAAGACCTTCGAATCCCGCACCTTTTCCGGAAGGTATTTTTTCAGGTCCTCAAACGACATACCCTCCTCGATCTTTTCGGCTGCCCACATGGCCAGTAGGCCGGAGCCGGTCGAGATATTCTTTGTATTCAACACAAACGACGGAATCTCCGGATGCTCGTCCAGCACCATCGACACCGTAGAAATCGTGCTGCTCAAATGATCCGAAATGTCAATCGCAATAATGCTCTCGTATCCCTCCGCGACGATCTGATTGACCGTGTCCTCCACCGTCTGGAATGACGGCATGGAGGTCTTGGGAATCTCCTCCGGGAAGCGCCGATATACCTCCAGCGGGTCCATCACGCCGTCCAGCCGCTCCTCTCCGTCATACATCAGAACAAACGGAAGGGTAAAAATAGAATGCTTTTTAACAAATGCCGCCTCAAGATCACAACCCGAATCTACCAGCAGCGCAATTTTCTGCTTTTTCATGATTTGCACCTCGGAATATAGTCTTCAAAACTACTTTAATTAGTATGTCATATTATCCACTCTCTGTCAATACCTTTTGCATAACTTTCCGTTCTATGCGTTCTATCTTGTTACTCGTTCTCCATCAAACAGACACAAAGCTGTGATATACTTCTTTCCAAGGAGGGATCGCTCATGAAGGAAACAAAGGAAAACAAGGATATTTTGACAACCGATCCGGTTGGTTCCGAAACCGGTGACACAAAACCGAAAAAGTGGTCAAAAGCCAGCATCCGCAGCGCTGTCACCACCGTTCTGCTGGCTATTATCGTTTTTTTGATTGCCTATACCTTTTTCACCTATCTCATGGTATAACAACGCCAAGTGCAACTTGCAGACACAATGCAACACAAAAGCGCGGGCCGCTCTGATTCCCGTATCATTCCCTGGCCTCCGGGCAGCAGGCACGGAGTGCAGCAGAGCGGCTCCGCGCTCTTTTTTTATTTATCCACGACAATAGGCCGGTCAGCCGACCAGACGCTGAAATACTTTTCTCCGCCTTCCTCCTTCAGTGCATTGACGCGGAGATAATAGATTGTTCCCATTTTCAAACCGGTCAGCGTCGCTTCTGTTCCCGTCACACTGATTCGAACATCATTGTCAAATTTGGATGACGTCGAATACGACAAGACATAGCGGTCCGCCTTGCTGTTCTCGGACCATTGAAGCGAAATGCTTCCTGTTTCCGGACAGCGAAGAGATTGAATGGATACCGGCTTGAGATACACGCCGGTCAGCCCCGTAGTGTCCACGCCGGACAGCGAATCTCCGTTGGTGGCACGGACTGTATACTGATACAGTCCACCGTTAGAAACCGATTCGTCCTTGAAACTGCTTTTGTCGGAAGCGACTTCGGCATATTTTTCCCATTGCTTATCGGATGAGCGGCGACGGTACACAATATAGCCGTCTGCATACGAAACGGTTTTCCACCGTACGGTCAATGCGTCCTCTGATTTGGAGATCTTATTCAGCTCCGGTGTCTTCAAACGAACAATCGTCAGGCCATTTTTATCCCGACTGCTCGCCTCAGCGGATTGATATACAGCAGATACCGAATAGGAGTAGCTGGCTCCGGAAGAGACGCTCGTGTCAACTTTGACTACCGTAGTCGGCTTCGTGATCTCTTTGTATTTTTTCCAATCTCCGTCATTCTTTTTGCGGTAAATGATATATCCTGTGGCATTGTCCACCGCTCCCCATTCCAAACGGATTCCGCTTTTTACATTGCTGATCCGCTTCAGCTCCGGTGTAGCCAGCTTCAAATTGTACGAAATGCCCTGCATCTCAAATCCGCCGTAGAATGTGTTCGGATTGCTGCTCACAGCACGCACCGTATAATAATACGTTCCCGCGATCGCTGTCTCATCTGTATAGGAATTGGTATCGGACACCCCAAGCAGACTCCACTTTTCCTGCGGATCGGTTCGCCGGTATACCCGATACTGCTGGACATCCGGAACCGCACTCCAGGTTACTTTGATGCCGCTTCCGCTCTTTTTTGCGCTGGTCATCGTGGTCGAGCCGGGGCGCTGTACCGCGGATTCTTCCGTATTCTCGCTCACAATCAGAGTCCCTCCGGACCCCGCTTTGACCGACCGAACCTGATAGTAATAGGTCGTCATCGGATCTGCGGTATCGTCCCGATAGCTCGTCTGTTTGGTTTCCGCCAGTACCGTCCACGTCCCGCCGCTGGTTCTGCGGCAAACCTGATATTTTTCCGCTGCGCTGACCGCTTTCCACTGCACCGTTACCTTCTGCTTCAGCCCGGACAGCGCCGTAATGCTCGGAACGGTCACAAGACGTTTTCCGGTCACACCCGTCTCATCATACGCGCTCTCAAACCGCAGGCCATTGTTATCACTTACAGCACTAATCGTATAGCAATACGTGAGTCCGTACTTTGCCGTCTTATCCTGAAAGCTATTCGTCGTTACCGAACCGATCAATTTCCACTTTGTCTTGGTTCGCAGCTTTCGATAGATTTGATAGGAATCCGCGCCCTCTGTCTTCTGCCATCGCACTTTTAATCCGCCGGTAATTTCCTGCGTCTGCTTCATCACCGGACACCCTGTGCGCGTCAGCGATTGGGACCGCTTGCTGAGTACCGTATTGCCGCTCTCCTGCCGCACTGCACGGACGCTGTACACATAGGTCTCCGTGCGGCTGGCGGAAGAATCCGTATAGCTCTTTTTGGAGGAAGAAACCTCGGCCAGCTGCTTCCAGCTGCCACTGACGGACTTCCGGTAGACACGGTATTTTTCCGCGTTGTCCACGGCATTCCAGCGGACGGTCACGCCTTTTTCCACATCAGCAAGGCCGGTCAGCTCAGGAACCAGCTTGGAAAACTCAGACGAGGACGTATCCTGCAACGCTACGGAATTGCTGTTCTCCGCCGTTTCCGGTTCCACCGGCGTCGTCTCAATCTGTTCTCCTCCCACAGGCTCCTGATCCTCTATCGTAATCTCTATGGTATCCTCCGCCTGCGCTGCCGTATGCACAACCGGCAGTATGCCCGCGATGACGCATGCGGCAACTGCCAGACTCAGTATTCGTTTTTTCACAATCCGTTCCTCCATCCCTATAGAATATCACCAGTGTATCATATTTTATAAATTGTTACAATTCCTAAACATCATGATTTTACCTTTTTCCGGTTTTCAGCCGGCTATTTGATAGAAA
>JBJEZE010000087.1:0-9142 GCA_051887235.1 Butyricicoccus sp. | reverse complement strand
CAGCGTGACGCTGCAACAGGAGGTGTCTTTTTCTTATCCGTTTTTCAGAATGTCATCACATTTCGCAGGATATGCCCTAAGCTTCAGGCCTTCCACAGACTGTGCAGGTTGCAGTACGCGTACACTGCCTCGACCTCATCGCCCTCACACAGCGCAAAGCATACCTTGGGCGCATCTCCCGGCTTCAATGCCTTTCTCTGATTGCCAAACTTAGTCTGCAGCGATACCCACTCGATATAATGCTCCGGCTGCATCGGATGCTCTACCGAGCCGACCGTGACAAGTACCTTGTTGTCCTTGACTTCATACGCCGGAACGTGCTTCTCCGCCGCCGCATCCGTCGTTCCCGGGATGATTTCGGTCATCTTCTGTCCGCAGCACATAACCGGCACGCCAGTGTCCTTGACCATCGCAATCATGTTGCCGCAATGCTCGCAAATATAAAATTTCTGTTCCATCGTTCCAACCTCCATACGTTATTATTGTTTGTATCATTTGTTTTCCGAAGGGTCCTGATGACAGGAGGCTTCGGGATTACACTCCAATGTGTCCGAGAGAAGGGCTTGCACGGCATCATCCGCGTCGCCGGATACCCCGCTGTACAGCTGAATTCCCGCCTCAGCCAGCGCAGTCTGTGCGCCGACACCAATGCCGCCGCAGATCACGGTGTCCACCTGCTGCGCCGCCAGCACGCCCGCCAGCGCACGGTGACCGCTGCCTTCCGTATCAATCGTCTGCTTGCCCGCAACCTGTCCCTGCTCCACGGTATACAGCCAGAACTGCTGCGCGCGTCCAAAATGCGGGAACACCGCTCCGTTCGCACACGGCACGGCAATTCTGGCAATGGCAGACCGCTCTCGGACGACCGGCGGTCTGGGCGGCGCCGCATTGGCTCTGCCGCAGTTCTTTCCGCAGCACTGCCACGCCGAGCCGTCGCAAAGCCGGTAATTCCCGCCTGAAATATGCAGCGCTTTTCCATTGACAATGCAGTCGGATACCTTTGTGCGGGCCCGTTCGTACATTTCGGTAACGGTGGTTCTGGAAATCCCCATCTGACGGGCGCACTGCTCATGCGTGCGTTTTTCGTAGTCGATCAGCCGGATCGCCTCATATTCGTCCACCGTCAGAACAACTCGTTCGTACTCGTTTACCCCATATGGGACAAAGGTATCATACTCCGGTTCCAGGCAAATTCGTCTGCACCGGCTCGGTCTTGCCATACAGCCACCTCCTCGTCCGATATATATTACTATATCACATTATACCGAGAAAACAAATAGCTATGCAGCGGACTTTTTTCCATTCCATCGGACACAATGTTTCTGTCATATGACGATAACAGTATACCTCATCCTGTCCAGAATCGCAAGTCACTATGAACTGTATGAGTGACCCGCCGCATCGTCCTCGAAATACAAAAACCACACCGTCAGGATCGGATCCTGCTCCGGTGTGGACTGTTCCATACGCCAGCATTGCGTATATTATCTTGTGCGGCTCGCCGTTCCGGAGGATGACTCTGCGTTTCTGCCGAAACCGCTTTCCGTTCCGGCAGAATGCAGGCCAGTGACAAATAAGAATAGGAGAGAGGAATGCGAATCATTGTACACAAAAATTTTTTCGCAACGTTGGTTTCTTACAGTTTTTCCTGCTGTATGGCATCCATTGCCTCCGTCAGGCTGGGATAAATTCCCGTGCACAGGCGGCGAATTTCCTCGTCCGGCGGGGTCAGATCCGGTATCATAACCGGCGCACAGCCCGCCGCCGCTGCCGCGCGGATGCCATTCTTGCCGTCCTCAAACACATAGCAGTCCTTCGGCGCACAGCCAATCCGTCTTGCGGATTCCAGAAAGATGTCCGGCGCCGGTTTGCCGTTGGGAACGGAAAAACCGCTGATTACCGCGCGGAAATACCTGCGAATGCCTGCACGGCACAGATTGTATTCAATCAAGTCCTGCGGACTTCCGCTGGCAACCGCCAGTCGCACGCCGTGCGCATGCAGATAGTCCAGCATCCGACGCACACCCGGTTTTTCCTCCGGCGCAGTGCACCGAATCATGGTCTGCACACGCTCCAGGCCGGTCTGGATAAAGAGATCCGGATCCAAAGACGGGAACCGGTCACGGATGATGCTGCACAGCTGTTCCCCGCTGGTGCCGCACACAGCCTCTCCGAGGGACGGGTCGTTCTCCAGCCCAAATTCCTGCGGAAGATGGTTCCACACCCGGCGGTACACCGCCTCCGTGTCGAACAGCAGTCCGTCCATATCAAAGATTGCTCCCTGTTTCATCCGCTCCTCCTTGTTCCCTGTTACACAGTCGGTTTTTCGTACTCCGTCAGAATCTCCACGATCAGCTGGTACACAGTCTGACTGGACTCCATGTGCCGCATTTTTTCAATGTTTCTCTGGTCATTTCCCAGCTTGATGATCTCCTTGAACAGATCCAGATAGTCTGTCTCGCCTTTCTGCGAAAAGAAAAACATCAAATATACCGTCTCGCCGTCTTCAAACGTGATCCCGTCCTTTGCGACGAGCAGACTGATTCCGTCCTCGTAAACACCGGCATCGCGGCTGGCATGTGCCAGCGCAATGCCCTGATTGACGATAATATAGCTGCCGTATTCCTCCACATTTTCAATCGCCTTCTCCACGTAGCTGTGGTCAAAATAGCCGTCGCGGATCAGGTCTGCCGATGCCGCCTGCATGGCCTCCCGCCATTCCAGCGCGCCGTCAAACAGTTTGACATATTTCAGCTGGAGCATCTGCAGCAGGGCCGATTGTTTCGCCGCCTCCGACTCGATGCGGAAGACCTCCTCCAGCACACGCTGCAGCTCCCGGTCGAGATACGCAATCTTCCTGCTGTTTCCGGTGGAGTACACCGCATGCAGCCGGGAGAGCAGAGGATAGGTGTCCACGGAATGGTGGAATTGATTCCGGCTCTTTTTCAGCGCGGCAATCTGGATCTTGTTGATGTCCTCCACGGTCAGCAGCGGGCTGACGACGATCACCGGCAGCAGGCAGTCCGGGACCGCAACGGTGGAAATGATAAAATCCACCTGCGGCAGCTCCTGCTGCTGCGCAAGAATCTGCCGTGTTGTCATCGTGCCGACAATGTCAAAATTGAAATAGTTATGAACCTGCGCTTCCAGATAGCGGCTGGTCGCCATGCTGCCCGGGCAGGACACAATGACCCTGCACGGCGTCATGTTTTCCTGCGTGCGGTACAGCGCCGCGCAAATGTGGATGATAATGCTCGCGCGCATGTTGTCGTCCATCTGGTAGCGGAGATACTGCTCCAGAATATAAAATTTATCCGCCGCGGACTGCTGCACGCGGGACAGCAACCCGATGTCGGCCAGTTCCGCACTGAGATCGAGTTCCACGCCGCCCCAATTCCTCATGTTCTTGATATGGGACAGCAGCGCCTTGATCAGCAGATCGTCATTCTGAATGTCAATATCAATTTCCCGTCCCACTTCCAGCAGGAAATGCGAGATGACTCCGTACAGCTCAAAATCGCTGATGCTCTGGATCTCCGGTTTGAGGTCACGCATCAGGATGGATTTTTCAATGGCAATGACTTCGCCGCAGCTCAGGCTGCACTCCATCTGCTCCGCCACATAGCGTACCATTTCGCCGATCGTGTCCAGCTCCAGACCAACGGTATCGTGTTGGTCCGGCTGCTTCTGCATGCAGTTGAATGCCACGAACAGACAGATGGCTATCTCATAGAAAACCTCTCCGGCAAAAACGATGCTGTGCTCACCGGTAAACCGGGTCATCTGCGCCGTGATGTCGCTGACGCGATGGACAAACCCGAATTTTTTCATGAGGAACTGTACAAAAAAACTGTTTTCCTGCGTGACGGTCGGAATCAGCGCGCAGAAGATGTCGACCAGCAGCTGCTCCCGCTGCGCCTGGGTGGCGCTGATGCAGATGCCTTTTTTGCTGCGCGCGGTATAGGTGATATGATACTCCTGCAAAAAGGATTCCACAACCTTGCAGTCGTTGACGATGGTGTTCCGTGTCACATACAGCTCATCGGCAAACTGCTGCATGGAATGATACCCTTCCTGAAACAGCAGCACAAGGGAGATATAAAACTTTCGCTCTTCCAGCGACAGCTTGTAGTCATACAGATCCATATCCGCAATCCGCCGGCGAAGCTCTGCCGTATTCTCCCGGTCCTTCAGCTGCAGTACCGCGCCATCCGTGACGATGGCTTCCTCCCCCTTTTCGGTGGAGAGGAACGCACTGATTTCTGCAACATCATTGCGCAGCGTTTTTTCGGAAATCAGGTAATGATCCAGCAGCTGCTGCACGCTTACTTTCTCGCCGGGAGCCGAGAGAAGACGCTGCAATATTTCTGTGCTCCGTTTTTTCATATCTTTACCCCGTCTTCTTTAGCATATCATATCCGCACAGGGAATGTCATCCCTGTGCGGATAAAAAACGTTTACTCTAACGCGTGGCGCTTGGCCATCGCATCGTTGCTTCCCGCTTCTTCCTGGCTCATCTTTAAGATAATCGTATCGAATACCACAAGCAGCATCTGCTCAAACAAGCTTCCGAGCGGCTGAATGCTGGCCGCGGAATTGGAAAACTTGGTCGCGGATTCGATGACGATATCCGGCGTCTGAATCTTGCCCAGCGTAGACTCCGGATTGGACGAAATCACAACCAGGTCAACGCCCTGTTTCCGCACGGTCTGCGCGGTGGAGCAGACACTTCCGGTCTCGCCCGAGGCAGACGCAACGATCAGCAGGTCACCCGCCTGAAAGGACGGAGTGGTTGTCTCTCCCACGACGTAGGAGGTCAGTCCCAGCTGCATCAGACGCATGGCAAACGCCTTGAGCATCAGCATGGACCGTCCGGTGCCGTACACGAAAATCCGGTCATGCGACTTGATCTTCGCGATGATCTCATCCAGCTTGCTGTCGTCAATCCGCTCTGTCGAGGCGCGAAGCTCCTGTACAATGGTTTGTTCACACATGTGCCTGACCTCCTCAGCGGTTCTCTTCCGGATACAGCAGAACCTTGCCGAATGCGCCCGGATTCTCGAGGATCTTTTGGAACGTTGCCGGGCCCTCGCTCAGATTCAGCTGATGGGTAATCATCTGGCTGACCTTTACCTTGTGGTTGCCGATGTATTCGACCGCGTTCTCCCATTCTCTGCCCGGGTACGGAGCGGAAACCGTGCACCAGGAGCCGTGGATCTCCAGCTCGTTGCGCATGATGCGCTCAAAGTAGAACCGCGGAACCGGTACGTCGCCGTACGGGATGCCCATGAAGACGACCTCGCCGCCCTTGTGCGGCAGGCCGAGGACGCGCGCTGCGGTGAACGGGTTGCCCGCAGACTCGATCGCCAGATCCACGCCGTCGCAGTACTGACGGATTGCATCGTGGAAGTCCACATCGCGGGTGTTGATGGTGATGTCCGCACCGAAGTCCTTTGCCTTTTCCAGCTGTGCGTCGTTGACATCCAGCGCATACACGGTCTTGGCGCCAAATGCCTTCGCCCATGCAATGCACATCAGGCCGATGTTGCCGCAGCCGACAACCGCAACCGTGTAGCCCATCTTGATGTTGGTGTGGTACAGACCGTGGATGGCTACGGTGGCCGGCTCGGTCAGCGCGCCCTCCTCGTAGGTCATGCCCTCCACCATCTTGACCAGATTGCGCTCCGGCATCTTGATGTATTCCGCAAAGGCGCCCGGCACCTTCGCACCGATGGTATGCAGATTCTCGCAGCGCGCTGGATGGCCGCTCTTGCAGTACTTGCATTCATGGCAAACCATATTCGGGCAGCCGACAACCGGATCGCCGACCTGAATGCGCTCGCATCCGCTGCCGACTTCTACCACTTCGCCCGCAAACTCATGTCCCCAGACGTTGCCCGGAACGTACGGTCCCAGATTGCGGTAGCGCGCAATATCCGAGCCGCAGATACCCACAGCCTTGACTTTTACAATAACCTCATCCGGCTTTTCGATCACCGGATTGGGTACCTCCTCATAGCGGAGATCCTGTACGTCATAAAACGTTAATGCCTTCATGATTTATTCACATGCCTTTCTTAATGCCTGCATATTCTCTGTTATGTTTTTAAACAAATATCCGCCGGAAACAAACACATTGGCGCCGGCCTCCCAGCACAGCCGAATGGTCTTGTCGTCGATGCTTCCGTCCACCTCAATGTCGATCGCGCGGTCGCCGATCATCTCCTTGACGCGGCGGATCTTCGGAACGACGGAGTTCAGGAAATGCTGTCCGCCCTCACCCGGGTTGACGGTCATCAGCAGTACCATGTCGATCTCGTCGAGCAGGTAGCGTATGGTCTCCTCGGATGTCGCGGGGCTGAGAACCACGCCCGCCTTGATGCCGTGGCGGTGAATGTTCTGCATGCAGCTGTGCAGTCTGGTCGTCGCCTCCTGATGTACGGTGATGATGTCTGCACCGGCTGCGGCAATGCTGTCAATGTGTACTTCCGGATTGTCGATCATCAGATGCACGTCCAGCGGAAGATCCGTCATGCTGCGGAGCATCTTGATGTGGTCCGCGCCGTACGCCATGCGCTGGACGAAATGTCCATCCATGACGTCTACATGCAGCAATTCTGCGCCTGCCGCCTCGATTTCCTTGATCTGCTCGTTCATCGTCGCCAGATCAGCTGCGAATATCGACGGGGAAATCTTGATCTTGCTCATGGTGTCCTCCTCAACCGATTTTTTCTGTCAGATAAGCGACAACAGCTTCGTCCGGCAGCGTTGCACACTGTTTCAGTGCTTCTTCATCGTTCAAAAATTCCATCAGATTCTGAAGCGCTTCCAGGTGCTCATTCGGATCTTTGATTGCCATATTGAAGATCATATCGGTATCGACACTCTCTTCATCATCATCCATACGGCGGAATGTGACCGGTTTGTCCAGCTTCAGGAAACAAATGCTGTTCTGGGTGATGCTCGCATCCTTGCAGTGCGGGATCGCTGTGGGAATGTCGGTCGGCAGTCCGGTGGGATACTCCTTTTCCCGCTCCACACAGCCTGTGATAAAACTCTCTCCGACAATTCCCGCCTCCAGAAGCGCATTTCCACAGAGGGAAATGGCTTCGAGAGCGGAATCTGCCGAACCATGAATGACAAAATATTTGTTACGTGCCATTGTTCAGACCTCGAAAAAGAATAGAAATTGAATTACAGTTGATAAACGATAGAACGATTGCTTCCCTTAATGGAACAGGGTATCAAACAGGCAGACAATCAGGTTGCCCGGGTTCCAGCCAAAATGGGATGCGGTGACCATGCCGTCGAACGATACGCCGGTGACAGACATCATCTGTGTTGCCTCCGGAGCGAACATGTTCGCAAAGAACAGCGTCATGAACATCAGGATAATCATGGAAACCAGCGAGCGGAACACGTTGCCCTTGCCGGCGAGAACGCACATCGGAGAGAGGTAGCAGACCTCTGCCAGAATGCCCAGCGGGAAGAAGCGCATATCCGGAATGATGAACGCCATCGCGATGGTGAGCGGGATCATGATTGCGGTGCAGGTAATGCAGGCCGGGTCGCCGAGGCCCAGTGCAATATCCATACCGATGTATACATCTGCGTCGTCACCCAGTTTGCTCTTCATGTACTCGTTGGCCGCGGATCCCAGCGGGGTCAGGCCTTCCATCATGATGGAAACCATGCGCGGAATCAGTACCATAACCGCCGCAACACCCATCATAATGGTGCAGGTGGAAGAGACAGACTGACGGGTCAGTACGCTCAGAAAAGCGCCGACAACCAGACCGATGACAGCCGGATCGCCGAAGATGCCCAGTTTGGATCCCAGCTTATCCATATCCAGATCCAGCTTATTCAGACCCGGGATGAAATCAATGATCTTGTTGATCAGTACGCTGATCGGGTAAACCCACGAAACGAATGCCAGTGTCGTACAGGTGGTTCCTTCCAGTCCATAGAATTCGCCCCACTCCGGTGCTGCCCACTGCGAGAAGAACAGGGTGATGACAGACAGTGCGATTGTGACCAGGAAGCCAATGATGGCATTTCCGCTCAGCGCGTAGGCCAGAGCACCCGGTACAAGGAAGTGCATGAAGTTCCAGATATCGACGTTCAAAACCTTCGTGATCTTGAAGCGAACCAGAACCAGGTTGATCAGTACGATTGCCGGGATGGCAAATACCGCAAACGGTACGGTCCACGCCGCGCCGCCCAGCGCTGCGAAGCCGATTTCCAACACGTCATAGCCGGAACCCATTTCTTCATAATAATCCATAACCGGCTGAATCGTACTGGTCAGCAGGTTAACCGCCAGGCAAAGACCCTGGAAGCCGATGCCGACCAACAGGCCAGACTTGATTGCCTGGCCAATCTTCATCCGAAAGAAGATGCCCAGAATCGCAATGACAACCGGCAGCATGACCGCTGCGCCCAGGTTGATAAACCCTTGAAAGAACGCCAATAATGCATCCATGTTTTCTTACCTCCGTATTCTTTTGTCAACCCGGCGTTTACTCCGCCTGGATCTTCTTCAACATCTCTGCGAGTTGTGCTGAAACCTTCGCAGCACCCACGCCGGACACCAGTCCGAACACACTCATATACGGCTTGTTCAGCGGCTTACGGTAGTTAGCAGTAGTCAAAACAAGGTCAACCGTCTCCTGCTTGCTGGGAACCTCTGCGATGGTGCCCTTATAAATTTCGATCGGTACGCCAGCCTCTGCCGCGATTTTCTCAACCGCTTCCTTGGCGATGGTGGATGTTGCGACGCCGCTTCCGCAAGCTACCAGTACTCTTACTTTGCTCTTTGCCATGATGTATTCCTCCTAATCAATCCTCAATATATGGTTGCTGTTCCAGTCTCTGCGCATCGACTTTTTCTTTGTGTCTCTATCATAACAATCTTTTTGTTACACTTAAAGACCAAACTGCGCGCATGGCTTCGGATGATTTTTAACTAATTGTGCGAATTATTGAATATTCCGCATATCAAGTTGTGATAATTTACCAAACAAACTGTGTTATGTCAAAGAAAAAAGCAGCCGATCCAGCTGCATGTGGAGGCGTCCACAACAAGTTTTGGATCAGCTGCTGTAAAGGGAACAGAAAAACGCCTGATTCCGAATGGAAT
>JBJEZE010000086.1:0-36230 GCA_051887235.1 Butyricicoccus sp. | reverse complement strand
ACGAGATGTGCGCCATGGAGTTTACCGAGCTGGTAAAGGTGCTGCAAACCATCGAGGATCCCCGGGCCAGAACCATTGTGGACGCCTTGACCGCTTCTCTGACACGGATGATCGACATCGGTCTGCCGTACCTCTCCATGGACCGGGAATCCTCCACCCTTTCCGGCGGCGAAGCTCAGCGGTTAAAGCTGGTGCGGTATATGGGAAGCTCCCTCACCGGCATGACCTACATCTTCGATGAGCCCAGCACCGGAATGCATCCCCGGGATGTGTACCGCATGACAAGGCTTCTGCAAAGTCTGCGGGACAAGGGCAATACGGTGCTGGTGGTGGAGCACGACAAGGATGTCATTTCCATCGCTGATGAAATCATCGACGTGGGCCCGCTGGCAGGCAAAAACGGCGGTGAGATCCTGTTTCAGGGCAGCTACGAAGCCCTGCTGCGCTCCGGCACCCGAACCGGCGAGGCCATGAAGCAGATCGCTCCCCTCAATGACAAGCCCCGGACACCAAAGGAATTTCTCCCGGTGCGAAACGCCCAAGTCCACAACCTAAAAAACGTGTCCGTGGATATTCCTCTGAATGTGCTCACCGTCGTCACCGGCGTGGCGGGATCCGGCAAAAGCTCCCTGATTCGGGATGTGTTCGCCAAGCAGTATGCCGACCGGGTGGTGCTGGTGGATCAGTCCCCGGTGACGGCCACGGGCCGCTCTACCCCCGCCACCTTCCTCGGCTTCTTTGATGAGATCCGGAAGGTCATGGCGGCAGAGAACGATGTGAACGTCTCTCTGTTTTCATTCAACAGCAAGGGAGCCTGTCCTGCTTGCTCCGGCCGGGGCCAGATCGTCACGGAGCTGGTTTTCATGGATCCGGTCACCACTATCTGCGAAGTTTGTGAGGGCAAAAGGTACAGCGAAGAGGCTCTGTCCTACCATTATCATGGCAAAAATATCATGGAGATTCTGGACATGTCCGCCGGAGAAGCCTACGAATTTTTCAAGGAAAACAAAAAACTGCGCAAGGCTCTGGGTGCCATGCTGGAGGTGGGCCTGTCCTATCTGTCCCTGGGTCAGCCCCTGTCCACCCTCTCCGGCGGCGAACGCCAACGGGTGAAGCTGGCCAAGTATCTGGACAAAAAGGGCAACATCTATGTGCTGGACGAACCCACCACCGGCTTACACGCTTCTGATGTCCAGAAGATCATGGACCTGCTGGACAGTCTGGTGGATCGCGGCAACACCGTCATCGTCATCGAACACAATCTTGACGTAATGAAGCAGGCGGACTACCTGATTGATGTGGGTCCGGACGGCGGCACAGCCGGTGGAGAAATTGTTTTTGCCGGTACACCCAAGCAAATGACAGAGCAGGCCAGCACCATCACGGCAGAATACCTCAGAAAATCTTTGAAAAGAATCTGAATGAACCCCTTTGAACGCCAAGAAGAAATCCGCAGAAATTGAGACGATACTTTCCGATCGCATTCCCTCGGTATATGCAACGTAGTTCATCGCCTTGCCCCCTTGTATATCGGGGCATCCGCCAGTCCATGGAATCAATCCAATCTGATAAAAAATCCCTCTTCCGTCAAATCGACAGAAGAGGGAAACATTTTATTTTTCAGCTGGTTTATCAAAAATCACACATTTAGAGAGGCATTTATGTCAAATGAGGTTAATAGCTCGATCCTATTAAGCCTTGTAGAAATCCGGGCGGTCTGTCAGCGGAACGGTTTCAATTGCGCCGCTCTTCTGAGATTTCAGCACGGAGTCGGTTGTTACTGCTGCACAATAGCCATCCCATGCGGAGGCTGCTGCCGCGCAGAAAGTATCGTTGTTGCATGCATCTGCCCAAGCCTGGAATTCGCGGTCATATGCTTCAGCAAAATATCCCAGACCATCCGAAGTCATGCCGGTGTAATGGGTATTTGCCGTGCAGACATCCACACGAGCCGGACGCGGCAGGGTTGCGGTGCCGTCCTCACACAGAACTTCACAGCGAATGTCATAACCATACTGGCAGTTGGTCCAGATCTCACAGTTGATGACCATGCCGGAGGAAGTGGTCAGAATCACGATCTGCGGGTCATGCAGGTTCGGATTCTTGGAATGACGGGATACCTTCGGGAAGATGGACTGTGCTTTGACGAAATAGTCGCCTACCAACCAGCTCATGGTGTCAATCTCATGAATGGCCGTACCGGTAACCGCAATGACGTCATCGTACTGTTCCGGATAGTTTGCGTTTCTGTGCGCGCAATGCGCAACCAGCGGTTCACCCAGCTTTCCGGAAACAACCAGCTCCTTGAGTTCCTCATATGCCGGATCAAAGCGGCGGTTGAACCCCATCTGAATCAGGCGCTTGCCGCCTGCGATTTCTGCATCGACAACCTTCTTTGCACCTTCCGCAGAAGCAGAAAGCGGTTTCTCACAGAAAATATATTTGCCGAGCTTGATTGCTTCCAGGCAGTATTCTTCGTGTGTGGAATCAATGGAGACAATAACGATGGCATCGACCTCCGGGTCGTTGATCAGTACATACGGATCAGCGATATAGCGAACGCCCTCGTATGGTGCGATAACTTCCTTCGCACGCGCTTCGTTGATATCCGAAACTGCAACGACGGTTGCGCCGTTGATCTTGTTCATAATACGCAGGAAATGCTGAGTTCCCATTGCGCCTACGCCGATAATACCTACTTTAAGCATAATAATTTCTCCTTTATATTAGAATGATTTTGTTTGGTTCTGTGGATTTATGCGTTTTCCATGATTGTCTTGACTGCGGTTGCCGTATCGACAGCCGGGAACAGCTCGTAACCGACATATCCGGTGTAGCCGCACGCCTCCAGATGACCAATCACGTTCTTGTAGTTGATCTCGCCCGTGCCCGGCTCATGACGTCCCGGCGCGTCTGCCACATGGATGTGCCCCATCTGATCTGCGTATTTTGTGATGTTATCGCACAGGCTGCCCTCATTGAGCTGCATGTGGTATACATCATACAAAATCTTCAACCGTGGAGAGCCAATCATCTGACAGATCTCTGCGCCCATCTGTGTGGTTGCCAGATAATTGCCGACATGGTCGGTTGTAATGTTGAGCGCTTCGAGATTCAGATTGATCTCCTCCTGCTCCGCCAGCTTCGCACATTCCAGAAGCGTGTCATACATCGAGCACAGCTTAACGGTCTCCGACAGATCGTTGTAATGATTGACGACAATACCCGCGTCTCCCAGTGCGTTGGAGTGAATGGTAACGCTCTTTGCGCCAATCTGTTTGGCAGCTGCAATCGACTGCTTTAAGTAATCCAAATACGGCTGCTTGTGGGTCGGATCAACCAGAGAATAGTCTGCATCTCCGTTAAAACCGGAAATGACAATGCCAGCCTTTTCTGCGGCTTCCCGCGTTGCATCCAGATCCCGAATGCGGTAATCCCAAAATTCGACTGCGGCAAAGCCATCGTCCTTCGCCGCCTGGAATCGCTCCAGCCACGGCAGCTCGGTATACAATGTATCAATGCACGCGCACTTTTGTAAACTCATATGTCATGTCTCCTATGAAAAATGATGGATTATTCTTCTGACCGGGGGAGGAATCCCCGGTCAGTTTTCTCATCAGTCCAGACCCATTTCGGTCTTGTACTCGTCCAGATTGTCCTTGGTAATCAGCTTGGACTGTGTCTCGGTATGCTCATCCAGCTCCTTGCCATCCAGCGCGTCCAGGCAGCACTGGATTGCGGTTTCAGCCTGAATGTTCGGATACTGTGCAACGGTGCCAGTCAGAGTTCCCTCTTCAATGGCCGCGAGGTCGTCCGAAGATGCGTCGAAGTCGAATACAGAGATCTTTCCGGAGAAACCATTCTGTTCGATTGCCTGAATAGCACCCTGACCCATTTCCGCATTGACTGCCCATACGACATTGACTTCCGGATTTGCAGACAGTACGTTCTGCATAACGTTGAACGCTTCGTTTCTGTCACACTTTGCCGTCTGAGATGCAACAACGGTAAAATCCGGTACCTGATCCTTGAAGCCTGCTAAGCGATCGTCCAGTGCAGCTACACCCGGGACGCCTTCCAGATAGCAGATCTTGCCACCGCTAATGTTTTCCTTTGCATAATCGCCAGCCTGCTTGGCCGCGTCGTACTGACTGATGCCAACATAAGTCTCGACATGACCGCCCTGCGCTTCCAGCTCATCCATATCAATGGTATCATTGACAAGAATAACCGGAATGTTGGCATTGTTTGCCTTTACGATAGAGGGAATCAATGCCTGAGAGTCCGCAGCGGACAGAATGATCGCATCAAATCCCTTAACAATAGCGTTTTCCACCATCTGTACCTGCTTTTCCACATCGGTTTCCTTCTCTGGAGCCTGGAATTCCAGTGCAACGCCCTTTTCTTCCGCAGCAGTGTATGCTCCTGTCTCCATCGTAGTCCAGAACTCATCCGTCTTGGCCTTGACGATGTAGGCAATCTTAATTTCGCCATCGTCGGAGCCTCCCGCACTGCCCGAAGATCCGCCGCATCCCGTCAGTCCGCCTGCCAACATTGCGCCCGCCAGAAGCATTGCGCCAAATCGTTTCATTGCATTGATTTTCATAATGATTCTCCTTTTCTGTGTTTTTTCCATATTTGCTTGTATGTATGTTACTTTTTCTTTCTGGATACTGCGCCGCTGCGGAATGCGTCAGCCAGTACAGCCAGCAGAATAACAACACCAATTACCAGCTTCTGCAAGTTAGAAGATACGTTCAACAGGTTTAAACCGTTTCGAATCACAATCATGATAATGGCACCGACGAATGTACCCCATACGGAACCAGAGCCGCCGAGCAGCGAAGTGCCGCCGATAACACAGGATGCAATTGCGTCCATTTCGTAATCCAAACCTGCGGTGGACTGTGCAGAATTCAGCTTTGCAGTTAGAATGACCGAAGAAATACCTGCGCAAAGACCGGAGAGTGTATAGGCAAGGGTCTTGTACTTATCTACATTGATACCGGACAGGCGAGTTGCTTCTTCATTGCCGCCGATCGAGTAAATGTAGCGACCGAACTTGCGATACTTCATGACATAGTAGAAAACGATATACAGTGCGATCATGAAAATGATCTGTACCGGGATCTGTGTTCCCGGAATCGTGCCGCTGCCGATCCAACGGAAGCCTGCGGAATAACCTGTGATGGTGTTGCCGTCTGCAATCGTGTATGCTGCGCCGCGTGCCATGGACATCATTGCCAGTGTCGCAATCATCGGCTGAAGCTTAAATTTCGAGATCATAATACCGTTAAAGGTGCCGCACAGTGCGCCAATGACCAGCGCGGCGAGAATGCCAACGATGGTCGGCATACCGGCCTCTACGATCATCTTACCCATAACGATGCCGGTAAAAGCCACGACGGAACCGACAGAAATATCAATGCCGCCGGTAAAAATAACGACGTTTACGCCCAATGCCAGCACAGCGATGGTCGTAACCTGCTGTAAAATATTGATCAGATTGTTAAAGCTGTGGAATGCCGGTTCTGCGATAGACAGCGCCACACACAGAACAATCAAAACAATCAAAGATGACATGCTTGACAAGTCAATCTTCTTTTTTTCCTTCGTGTTCATGAAGTTCCCTCCTCTTATACATTAACCTTCGTACCGGTTGCATATCCGACAACCAGCTCTTCTGTCAGATTCTTCATATCTTCGCCTTCAATCAAGCCTGTCATTTCGCCTTCATGCATAACATAAATTCTGTCGCTGACGCCCATGCATTCTGCCAGCTCAGACGAAACCATGATAACCGCCTTTCCCTGCTCTTTGAGCTGGTTCATGATGCCGTAGATTTCTGCCTTTGCGCCAACGTCGATGCCGCGAGTCGGTTCGTCAAAGATGACAATGTCAGAAGTGGTGTTCAGCCACTTGCAAATAACGACCTTCTGCTGATTGCCGCCGGACAGATTTTTTGCTTTCTGCTCCAACGACGGTGTTTTAACGCGTATGGAATCCGCCAGCCTTTGGTTATTCTCGGTCTCTTTCTTTTTATTCAAGCCAAAGCCTGTCATGGCCGTGTTCAAATTCGGCAGCGAAATATTTTCATTTAACGTGAAATCCAGAATCAAGCCCTGTTGTTTTCTGTCTTCCGTCAGCAGCGCAATGCCAAGACGCTTTGCCTGCTCCGGAGACTTGATGCTTACCGGATTTCCTTTGACAACAATCTCACCGCTGTCATATGGATCTGCGCCAAAGACTGCACGCATCAGCTCGGTACGTCCGGCGCCCATCAATCCGTAAAAGCCTGTGATCTCACCAGCTCTTGCATAAAAGGAAACGTCCTTCAACGTATTTCCCTGCTTGATGTTCGTTACCTCCAGCAGCTTTTCGCCCGGCTCTACCTCTACCTTCGGATAATAGTTCGTCATCTCACGACCTACCATCATGGCAACCATCTGGTCAACTGTGATGTCCTTGATATAAACCGTATCCACATACTTGCCATCGCGGAAAATCGTCAGCCGGTCACCGATCTGCATAATCTCATTCAATCGGTGCGAGATATAGACGATCGCTACGCCCTGCGCGGTCAGTCTATGAATCAGGTCAAACAGTGCATCGACCTCCTTTTCCGTCAGTGCAGACGTCGGCTCATCCATGATAAGGATGTCGCAGTGATACGACATCGACTTCGCGATTTCGACCATCTGCTTCTGACCGACGGTCAGTGTGGAAACCAGAACATTTTCCCGAATGTCCGAATGGATCTCATCCAGCAGCTTACGCGCTTCCCGATTCATCCTTTTCCAGTCGATGTTGCCGGCTTTTGTGGTCGGCTGGCGTCCCAGGAACATGTTTTCCGCTACCGTTAAGTTATCCAACAGGTTGAGTTCCTGAAAGATAATACCTACGCCGCGGCTCCGCTGTTCATCGACGCTTCTGGCTACAATCTCCTCTCCTTTCCAGATGATCTTTCCTGTGTAATTCGTGTTAACGCCTGCAAGCACCTTCATGATGGTACTCTTACCTGCGCCGTTCTCGCCCAGCAGGACATGAACCTCGCCCGGTATGGCATTGAACTTAACATGATCCAGTGCCTTAACGCCCGGGAATTCCACAGAAATGTCGCTCATCTCAACGAGATACTTGGAATTGCTCATCTAGCTATCGCCTCCTATTTTCCATCTTTCCTCGGTTTTTTGAACAGTGTTTTTGTACATCTCTTTCTATTCATTGTCAGAATCCGGTTCACGCACCGATATTCTGCATATTTCAGAGAGCGCTTTGGATTTGCAGGGAGGAGAGGGTCTTGTATATCATAGGATTACCTCCCCGCAAATCCAAAGCAAATACAGAAGAGAAACTACTTAAATACCTGCGGTTTTGCGGATGTAATCACGCGCCCGGAACGCGTATTCCAGCGGATTTGCCTTTGCCGGATCCTGTTCTGCTTCCACGATGAACCAGCCTTCATAATGTGCTTCGTTCAATGCAGCAAATACGCCCGGATAATCCACGCAGCCGTCGCCCGGAATGGTGAAGCAGCCCTCCAGAACTGCCTTGCGGAACTTGAAGCCTTCGTCATATGCTCGCTGCATCATCTGCGGACGAATATCCTTCAGATGTACATGTCCAATGCGTGGACCAAATTCCTTTGCCGCCTTGACGGCATCCTCACCGGAAAATGTAAAGTGTCCGGTATCAAAACACAGATATACATACCGCGGATCGGTATGGTCCATCAATCGTTTGGTTTCTTCAAAGGTCTGCACCACGGTCGCCATATGGTGATGGAAGCACAGTTTAAATCCGCGCTCTGTGGCAAGCTTGCCCAGTTTGTTCAGTCCGTCGCACAACCGTTTCCATTCTTCCTCTGTCGCAATCGGCTTGTTGTCGCCAAACATGGAGCATTCTTCTGCAAATAAGCAACGGGTCAACTCACAGACATTGATACGGGATGCTCCAACGGATTCCAAGAAATTCAAAGTCTTGACAAATTCCTTTTCATTTTCCTCATACGAAGTGGAACACAAAAAAGTGGAACACCACTGTGATGCGATCTTGATTCCGCGCAAGTCGAGCGCCCGGTTCAAAGTCGCTGGATCGGTCGGGAATTTACCTCCTACCTCTGTACCCTGAAAACCAGCTAACGCTGCTTCCGAGACCATCTGCTCGAATGTCAGTTCTCCGCCGAGTTGCGGCATATCATCATTTGTCCAGCCGATCGGCGCGATGCCGAGTTTTACATTATTGAACATATGCATTTCCTTTCCGGTTTCTATCACGGATTCGTCTGTTCTCAGACTTAAGCCGTACCCATCTGTTCACAATATATTTGTTGTTGTTTTCATATTGTGTCATTCAGCACAATTATTTTATATCACACATTTTTCACAAAATCAAGGCTAGTTTTGCGTCTAAAAATTCGATATTTTTATCATTATTAAAAATGTGTCAATTTTGTGCCGTTTGAATTCCATCATTTTTGATTCCGCATATCTTTTTTCAAATAAAACATCAATTTTTCCGTTTGCTCACAAGATTTTTCAATGATTTTTTGTCTATTTTGCCATTCTCCGTTGTGCCAACACACTTTTTCTCTCTGACAGCAAAAAAAGCAGAAGAAGGGCGCACGTATGCATCCTTCTTCTGCTTATCATCTTTTGTATAATTGTATTAGAGGTCTAAGTTCTCCGAGCACATGATCTCAATGGATGTGCTGCTATTGCCTGTTTTGGGCACAATGTTCTTCTGCACATATTCCCTGAGCAGGATCATCGGACGATACCCCTGCCAATAAATATTTTGCGCAATGGAAAAATCAATCTCTCCATTTTTCAGCAGCCGTTTGGTCGCTTCCGTCAGGTCATGACTGATGATGTGCACTTTCCCCTGCATTCCCATGTCTCGAACCGCCTGCACGCAGCCGGTGACACTGTGATTGGCCATATAGATTCCCTTGACGTCAGAAACACGCCCCAGAACTTCCTTCACTCGTTCATACGTCAAAGAATAGTCATTATATGTCTCGATAATCTCCACATTTCCGCCGCTGTAGCCGCGCTCGTAAATGCGCTCGCAAAAGCCTTGCAACCGCAGTCGATGAGCATTAAATTCCGGATTTCCAATCGCAATCAGCATCGTATCGTTTAAATGAATGCATTTTGACATCAATTCTCCCGCAATTCTGCCGCTTCGTATCAGATCTTGCCCCACAAAACACATCCGCTTACTATTGGAAAGATCCGTGTTGAACGTCACAACCGCAATGCCCATATCGCACATTGCATTGACTTTTTCGACGATCCGGCTGTGATCCAACGTGCAAAGTGCCACACCCTTTGCTCCCTGCTGCACCAGATGCTCCAGTCTTTCCACCGTTTCATCCGGCATATCTGTTTCGCATTCTTCCACAAGAATATCCACTTGATACTCCTGCAATGCTTCTCGTGCGTCCGCAATCCCGCGCAGCACTTCACTTTTAAAATACCCTTCCTCATTGCGCAGCAAAACACCTAGTGTGCATGGTTTCAGCGTTGCGGACGGCAGCCCCAGTGCTTCTGCCTGCTCCTCACGCGGCGGTACATATCCAAGCTCCTTCATCGCTCGCACGACCCGCTCATACAACTCCGGTTTTACATGTGGACGCTGATTGAGCACACGATCTACTGTACCGCGCGAAACATCAGCTTTGCGCGCGATCATATCTATTGTTACTCTTCTTTGCACAAAATCACCTCTTAGATTTCATTGTGCTATTTGACACAATTTTATTGTGTCACACGTCATGCAATTTGTCAATATTTTTCGTAAATATTATTGATTCCGACCGCCCGAGCTGCAAAAAGCAACTCATTTAGAGAAGCCAATCAGTTTCTCACAGCATACATTCAGACTTTACACAGGAGTTAACGAATACCTATTTGCAGAAAAAGTTTCATACATTTGACCAGTTTTTGCTTGTACCATATGAACCACCGCAGACCATTCATCTACAGTGTAATCGGGCCAAACAACTTGTGCCAGCAAATCGGTAAATTTAGGATAGTCTGTATGATTGCTTTCGTAATAATATGCAGGCAATTACGTTCCGAAAACAACAAAAATGACCTCAAATCGTACGATTCAAGGTCTCATTTGTTTGGTGGAGATAAGCGGGATCGAACCGCTGACCTCTTGAATGCCATTCAAGCGCTCTCCCAGCTGAGCTATACCCCCGGATTGCAGTATGTCACAACCGTGTTTCTACTATATCATACTGCTCCATATTTGTCAACAATTAATTCGCCCTCTTACAGAGTAACTTCTCCGTCGTGAGAGATCAGCGAAACCGAATGAACTGCTTCCAGCTGTCCCAAGGCCTGCACCAGCTCACTCTCCTGCTGTACACTCAGTTCCATAACCATGTCCAAACCGGCTTCCGTCAGATTGCGGGATTTCACGGTGTGATAATTCGCATACTTCTGGACTACAGGAACGATCTCCTGTTCCGCAGCGGAATCAGATGCATTGACCACCAGGATCATAGGTGCTTTGCTGGCCGGAATATGGGACAGAACCAGAAGTAAAATCGTCATCGCAACTGCCGCGATAAACGCAATCTTTGCCATACCGGCGCCGCAAATAATACCGTTGGAAATCGACCAGAACAAAAAGACCAGATCCATGGGATCCTTCACCGCGGTACGGAAACGGACAATGGACAACGCGCCGACCATGCCCAGCGAAACCACAATGCTGGTCTGCACCGTCAAAATCACTGCCGCTGTGACAACCGACATCGCTCCCAGCGAAACATTAAAACCGCGGTTGTAAAAGCTCTTTCGGGTCATAATCCGATATAAGCAGAAGATATACAAAGACAGCAGGCAGGTCACACCCAGCACCGTCAATACATACAGACTGCTGATTTCCCCGCCGGAAAAACAGCGTTTTAATGACAATAGAATCGAACTCATAGACTCTCTCCTCGTTACAGCGTATATAACCGGCACAAATAGTATTTGGAAAAGGCCGTCTGACGCAATCCGCTGATCTGCAAATTATGATATAAGAATTTGGGAAGAAATGCGTCGTACTTGACCTCCAGCACATGCTGTCCGGTGCGTAAGATCGGACGGCGCGGGATGGTTTCTTCCAAAAAGCAATCCACCGCATGGGAGGACGCAATATTCCGGTCAAAGGTCACACGTACATTGCCGTCCGGATAGACAAACGGTGTACGGTCATATTCCGTGATAATTTTCGGCTGCATATACCGCGTCCGCATCAGAATCAACAGCTTTTGCAGCACCGGCGGATAGTCAGGATCCGGCGGAAGCGGAATGCCCCGCATCAACTGGCGGCACTGTTCCACCGTGAGATCACACGATTGCTTTTGTGTTTTCATCCGGATTTTCCGCTTGCACTCCAACCGAATGCGCTCCGGATTGTGATTATAGATCCGAATGCGATATTTTTCCCGATTATCCACACCGCTCTCATTCTCATAAAAGCAGGTGTTGTCATAGTCGTCAAAATACAGACTCCGAATGGTATACACCCCATCCGGTCCGGCATGGCGGTCACGGCGCATCAGATGCAGGATACGTCCTTCTATCATCCTCAGCTGTGCTTCCGAGCAGATATATTTCAATTCATGCCGAAATGGTCCGGAATCGGTTTCAAACATATCTGTACACGCCGCCTTTCCTTCCGTCATCGTTGCCGTTCTTATAGTATAGCATAAATTGATCCAAAGCAAAACAGGCGAATCGCAAAAAACACCGCTTCTTGACAAAAGAAGCGGTGCTTTCCACAAAAAACTCAGAAATCGCAGTTCTGCGGGGTACGGTAATACGGAATGACATCGCGGATGTTTTCCATACCGGTGACATACATCACCAGACGCTCAAATCCCATGCCAAAGCCGGAATGCGTGCAGCTGCCGAACTTGCGCAGGTTCAGATACCAATACATCTGATCAGCCGAAATATTCAGCTCTTCCACACGCTTCATCAGCCGGTCATAGCGATCCTCTCTGCGGCTGCCGCCCATCAGCTCACCGGCGCCCGGTACCAGCAGATCGACTGCGCCAACTGTCTCGCCGTCATCGTTCTGATACATGTAGAACGCCTTAATGTCCTTCGGCCAGTCGTAGACAAAGACCGGAGACTTAAAGTGCACTTCGGTCAGATACTTCTCATGCTCCTTGGCCAAATCCTCGCCGTACTCCGGCTGGAACACAAAATCCACATCCGCGTTTTTCAGGATGGTAATGGCGTCCTTATGGGTTACACGCGCCACGTTGGAGTCCAGAAGTGTCGTCAATTTGCCAATCAGATCGGTTTTGTTGAACTGCGACAGGAACTTGAGCTCGTCCTGGCAGCGCTCCAACACGATGGCAATCACACCCTTGAGGAAGTCCTCTTCGATGTCCATCAATTCGTCCAGATCACAGAACGCGATCTCCGGCTCAATCATCCAAAACTCCGCCATATGGGTTTTGGTGTTGGAATTTTCCGCACGGAACGTCGGACCGAACGTATACACGCGGCTGAAGCCCATCGCAAACGTTTCGGCCTCCAGCTGACCGCTGACTGCCAGCTGCGTCGGCTTGCCGAAGAAATCCTTCGAATAATCCGGCTCCTCTCCCAGCGGGAGCGTCGTGACCTGGAAGGTGTTTCCGGCGCCTTCCGCATCGTTGGAGGTAATCAGCGGAGTATGCACATACACATATCCGCGCGACTGGAAGTATTCATGCACAGCCGCTGCCGCTACGCTTCGTACCTTGAACACCGCCTGGAACAGACGGGTGCGCGGACGAAGATAGGAAATTTCGCGCAGGAATTCCAGCGAATGCTTTTTCGGCTGCAGCGGGTAGTCCTCCGGACAGGCGCCCTCCAGCGCAATCTGGGCAGCGTGCAGTTCTACCGTATCCGGCTTATTGCCCGGGACAAACGTACCGGTTACGGCAATCGCCGAGCCGTTTCCCAGCGCCTTCGCCTCATCAAAGCCCGGCATCGTATTGTCATACACAATTTGCAGCTGCTCCATGCAGGTGCCGTCGTAAAAATTAATAAAGCCAAAGGTCTTCTGCTTGCGGTGATGGCGAATCCAGCCCTTGACCAAAATTTCTTTGTTGAGATAATCTTCCTTGTTGTTAAACAGCTCACATAATGTCAGATGCTTCATCCTTTTGTGCGCACAGCCGCAACAGCCGCTGTACCTCCTCCTTACCGTATCATTGTCCGCCCGAGGCGGCAAGAAATCATCTTCCCTATCAGTATACAACATATTTACGAAAAAATCACGAACTACTTGCAAGGAATAGCAGAAATCCTTCTGGTTTTCAATCCTGCATACATAAGGAAAAAATCAGGACGCACTCCGTGCGCCCTGATTGTATTTTTACATCGCTGCTTATGCCATCATCGCATCCGCCAGCTGCTCCATTGCGGCAACCGTCTCCGGCTTGACGGTGGACTTGATGGTAACCATCGGCTCGACAATGGTAATGTTCTTCATCTTTTCCAGCTCGTCCTTCATCTGCTTGCCGGCAATCGGACCCCAGGAACCGTTCTGCATCAGACCGATCGTGCGGTTCTGGAAGTTCTTGAGCTTCAGGTGGTACAGCAGATCCTCCATAACCGGGAACATGCCGCCGTCATACGTTGCGCAGGCAAAGACTGCCTTGTCGTAGCGGTACAGATCTTCGATAACCTCCGCCATATCCGAACGGCTGAGGTCGTAGACCTTGACCTTCTTCGCGCCTCTTGCGGTCAGCATGTCCGCCAGCTGCTTGGCAGCCTTACCGGTGTTGCCGTGGATGGAGGCATACACGACCATAACACCTTCGTCCTCCGGCTCATAGCTGCTCCAGGTCAGGTACTTTCCGATGTAGAAGCCCAGATCTTCCTTCAGAATCGGGCCGTGCAGCGGGCAGATTGTCTGGATATCCAGAGTCGCCGCCTTCTTCAGCAGCGCCTGTACCTGTGCGCCATACTTGCCGACAATGTTGATAAAGTAGCGGCGTGCCTCGCACGTCCAGTCTTCATCGGCGTCCAGCGCACCAAACTTGCCAAAGCCGTCTGCGGAGAACAGAATTTTCTCCGACTTCTCATACGCAACCATGACTTCCGGCCAGTGAACCATCGGTGCCATGAAAAACTGCAGGGTATGTGTACCGAGATTCAGCTCGTCTCCTTCGCCGACAACCACAGCGCGCTCCTTCAAATTCTCGATCTGGAAGAACTGCGGCAGCATGTTCAGGCTCTTGGCATTGACAACCAGCTGCATCTCCGGATACTTCTCCGCCAGCTTCTGAATGTTGGACGCATGATCCGGCTCCAGATGGGAGATAACCAGATAGGACGGCTGCTTGTCGCCCAGAACGGCAGCCAGATTGGCAAACCACTCATCGGTTGCGCGGGCATCTACCGTATCCATAACGGCAATCTTCTCGTCCATGATGACATAGGAATTATAAGAAACACCGTTCGGTACAATATACTGACTTTCAAACAGGTCGATGGTCTTGTCGTCGCAGCCGACGTACAAAACCGAATCCGAAATTGTGACATTGCTCATAGCAAAAACCTCCAACTATAAAAGGATACCGCCGGGAAAGCGGTTGTGATTCCGCATTGATTATAGCATATTCCCCTTGCAAACAAAAGACCTCGTTGTGAACTTTTTCACATAAACAGGCTCAGCTGCTCTCCCGCCTGCCGGCACTCGAACCGGTTCAGCTCGGCAAATACTTCTTCCGGCGTACACAAGATACCATTTTGTGTACAGACACGCTTCAGTTTTGCCGCTAATTGGTCGTGATTGGGACTGTTGAGCACATAACGGTTGCCATACATTCGGACATAGCGCTGCCGCAGACCCGGGAACATCTGATCCAGTTGGGTATAAAAATACTCACGGCATCCGTCGCGCAGCGTCATGCCCATTCCAAAGTTCACAATGCCGGTCACGCCGGACTGTATGCAGTACTGCAGCAATCCGTCCAAGTTTTCTGCGGTATCATTGAGAAACGGTAAAATCGGGCTGATCCAAACCACCGTTGGGATACCCGCATCCCGCAGAATGCGCAGCGTCTCCACCCGTTCCCGCGTCGTGCTGACATGCGGCTCCAGCTTGCGGCACAGGGTCTCATCGTACGTCGTCAACGTCATTTGTACCACACACCGGGTCTGTGCATGAATGCGCCGGAGCAGATCCAGATCGCGCAGAATCCGGCTGGACTTGGTCAGGATTGTCACTCCAAAGCCATATCGTGCGATCAGCTCCAGCGCCTGACGCATATAGCCCAGCTGTTCCTCTACCGGCTGATAGGGATCGGACATGGAACCGGTTCCGATCATGCACGGCTTGCGGCGGCGGCGCAGCTCCTGCTCCAACAGCTCGATGGCATTCTGCTTGACCGCAACATCCTCAAACGCGTGATCCATCTGATAGCACTGGCTGCGCGAATCACAGTAAATACAGCCGTGCGTGCAGCCGCGATACAGGTTCATCCCATTCTGTGCGGACAAAATTCCCTTCGCCGTCACATAATGCATGTTACCATTCGCGCGAAACCGCCCTGGCAATCAGCTTTGCCGCCGCGTCAATATCGGACACTGCCGCCATTTCGCTGGGCGAATGGATGTAGCGGGTCGGAATGCTGACCGCACCGGCCTTGACACCGCCGCGGGATCGCTGGATCACGCCGGTGTCCGTCCCGCCAAATTCCATGATCTCCTGCTGCACGGCAATACCCAGCGACTCCGCCGCGCGGTACAGCGAATCCCGCACGGACAGGTCGCAGATAACCGAACGGTCCATGACCTTGACCGCCGGGCCCGCGCCCAGCTTCACTGCCATCGGATATTTGCGCTCCGGCATGTCGCCGGTATCCGTCACGTCCACCGCAATCGCAATCTCCGGTTCCACGGCAAACGCCGCCGTCTGTGCGCCGCGCAGTCCGACCTCTTCCTGTGCGGTAAAGACAACCGTGATGTCGTTATCCGTCGGCTCCAATTCGCACATGGCACCGATCAGAGTCAGACATCCGATGCGGTTGTCCAGATACGGGCCGCAGACAATATTGCCCTGTGCAAATACCTCGCCGCAGTATACGGCAAAATCACCGACATGGATGAACTGCTCCGCCTCTTCCCGGCTGGACGCGCCGATATCCAGAAACAGATTGTCCATCCCCAGCTCCTTGAGCGGGGTCTTTTCCTCAAACGAGATCACACCGTGCGTGCCGTTGGCAAACCGCACCGGAATGTCAATCAGATCGTTCAGCATCAGGCCGCCTACGCTGGCAAACCGTGCAAATCCGTTTTCATCAATGTGCGTCACCACAATGCCGATGGAATCCATGTGCGCCGCCAGCATAATTTTGGTCCCGGTTCCGGCGCGGTGGTACACCAGATTGCGCATGGCATCGGTACTGCGTTCCCACCGATCCGCGTCCGGCACCTGTTCCGCAATGATGCTGTCCAGGCACGCAATCACATCGTTTTCCCGTCCGGACGGGCCAAATGCGCCGGACAGTGCACGAAATTGTTCTACGATATCAAACTTCATGTCAATTTCTCCTTATTTGTCCGCCAGCTTGTGCAAAAACAGCCGCGCCAGCTCCAGCACGCCGTTCATATCCTCCACTGCCGCCACACAAGACGGCGAGTGAATGTATCGCACCGGCGCCGCGACCACACCGGTCGCAATTCCGTCCCGCGTCAGATGGATCCGCCCGGCATCGGTGCCGCCTGCAATGCGGTGTTTGGTCTGCCAGACCATGCCATTCTCCTCCGCGCAGTCCCGCAGCATCCGGAACACCTCTTCGCTGTAGATGGTGGAGCGGTCCATGAAGCCGATGACCGGTCCTTTGCGCAGACCGCACACCTGTTTGTGCTCCGGTACCTCCGCCAGATCCGCCGCCGTCGTACCCTCCAGCACCAGACAGATATCCGGCTTGATCTCATACGCCGCGCACCGTGCGCCGCGCAGTCCGACCTCCTCCTGCGTCGTGAACGCAAACCAGGTATCCACCGCCGGCTGTTCCTTCAAAATGGTCAGCATCGCCGCGCAGCCGATGCGGTCATCAATCGCCTTTGCCTTGAGCAGGCCATCGCCAAACTCAACACACTGCGAGTCAAATACGCCGTAGCTCCCCAGCGGAACCTTTTTCTGTGCAGCTTTTTTATCTGTACAACCGATGTCAATATACAAATCCTTGGTCTTGGGCATTTTCTGCCGCTCGGGCCGGGTGGTCAAATGCACCGCTTTGATGCCGACCACGCCGCGGACGTCGCCAAACAAAATCCGCCGTCCAATGACCACACGCGGATCCACGCCGCCGACAAAGCCAAATTTGACGCAGCCGTCCTCGGTATGCCCTTTGCAGATCACGCCGACTTCGTCCATATGCGCGGACAGCATGACGGTTTTGGAACACGGCTTGATGCCCTTGCGGAACACCATCAGATTGCCGATACTGTCCTCGCGGATCTCATCCGCATACGGCGCCGCTTCTCTGCGGATATACTCCCGCACGGCATCTTCACAGCCGGACGGCGCAGGCAGTGCACACAGCTCTTTTACCAAATTCAGCATCACGCGCGCACCTCCCCATCAAACTCCTGCAAAAAATGGAACAGTAACTCACCGACCAGCTCGACATCCGACAGCTGAATGGTCTCAATCGGGCTGTGCATGTATTTCAGCGGAATGGACAGCAGTCCCATCGCGATGCCCGTGCGCACCACCTGCATATCCCACGCATTCGTGCCCGTGTTCCCCTCCATGACCTCAAGGTCATACGGGATTTCATACGCGCGTGCCGTCTTCTGCAGCAGACCAGTCAGTCCGCGGTGCAGGTTCGGCCCCATGCCGATCATCACACGGCCAAATTCAAACGTCTCATCCGACGGCGCATCCGGTGTCTTGGCGTGGGTTACATCCACCGCAATGCCGTAGTCCGGGCGGATCCGAAACGCGGCTGCCAACGCGCCCAAAGAATCGGTCTCCTCATGTACCGAGCCGCATACGACGATATCCACGCTGCGTTCCACATCATGAAGCTTCTTCATCGCCTGTACAATGGAATAAAATCCCGCGCGGTCGTCCAGACACTTTCCGGTCATCTGTCCGCCCGCCAGCTCGCAGGGGCATTCGCCGAACACAATCGGCGTTCCGATGCGGATGACGGATTTTGCGTCCTTCAGTCCGGTGTCAACCAACATCTCATGCATCGGCACCGCCTTGTCCGCGTCGCCCGCCACCAGCAAATGCGGCGGCATGCAGGAAATCACACCGTAGCGCGGCGGATTGCTCAAAATCGTCACTTCCGCCCCCAGCAGCATCCGCGGATCCACGCCGCCGACCTGCGTAAAGCGCAAAAAACCGCCGTCCAGCACATCGGTTACCATAAAGCCAATCTGATCCAAATGTGCATCCAACAGGACCGTTTTTGCCCCAGGTTTGCCGCAGGACAGCCAACCGATCACCGAACCGTTTTTGTCGATTTCCGTCCGGTCGCAGTACGGCTCCAACAGCTGCTGTGCCACAGCTGCGGCGTTTCCCTCAAAGCCGGTCACACCGTCCGCACAGCACAGCTGATATAATTGTTCCTTCAATCTTGTTCATCTCCCATACTTCGGGTTTTGTCATCTCATAGTATACCCTGTTCCTCTGTCTTTCACAATGCCGGATTCGCAAAGGGCGTTGGCCATATGTAGATTACTTTTTAAATGCAAAGAACTTCTGTCCAAAGTAATTAAAGAACGTAAACAGCACCATACCGGCCAGCATGGACACATTGTCCTGCACTTTGGTTCCGGCCGTAACCAGCAGCGCGCGCACCAGCGGCTTGGCGATACCGTAAGCCAGCAGATAGCAGACCAGAATATTCACCACAAACCGCACCACAACCGAAATGCTTTTCTCGTTATTGCGGAACGTAAAGTGTTTGTTCAAAAAATAGCTGAGAATGCTGGCAAGGATATAGTTCAGCGCGGACGACACCCAATAACTCAGCCCCAGCAGATTATACGCAGAAAACATAATCGCTGTGCCAAACAGCGTATTGACCACACCGACCAGCACAAAGCGCACAAACGATGCGTCAAACAATTTTTCCAACATGGTTTTCATGAACGCTCCTTTCGGCGGCGAATCAACAGAATTGCAACGATCACCAGACCGGCGGCGGATGCAGCCAGACCGGCGGTCAGACCATAGGTGTGCGCGGTGAACGAAATGGTATTTTCTCCCTTCGCGCAGCGCACCGCAACCAGACCGTCACAGACTTTGACGATCTCCGCCGGTTCACCATTGACCGTTGCCTCCCAGTTGTCGTCATACGGAACCGAATAAAATACATAGTTGTCGCGGGACAGCGTGATGGTCGAGGTAAAACCGCTGGAGGTTTCCTCAAACGAATCCGCCGTTTCGGTGCGCCGTGCGTCCGCCGTCGCACGCAAATCAAACTCCGTCTGGGAAACCGTGTCCAAATCCAGCTTGTCCAGCAGTTCGGACACCCGCGCTTCGTCCTCCGGCGCGATAATCAGCGCGGACAGCGCGATCTGTGCCGTGAACCAGCTGTCGCAGGATGCCGCTTCCTCCGTCAAAACATAGTGGTCATAGGTAAAGCCCATCGGCAGATAATTCTGATTTTCATAGGTTTTCACGCCGTTGTTGTCCGAAACCAGCGTGAATTCCTGCGGAACAACTGATCGTTCGGTCTGCATATAGTCTGTATAATACCGGACGGACAGAAGCGTGTCCACCTCCGCGCGAATCTCATCCGGAACCGTCATGAAAATCACGGACGGGTCCTCAATCATCCCGATAAACGAGGCGAAATAGGCGGAATACTTATTCTGAATACTGTGGTAATAGCCCACCGCCGGCTCGCCGAAAAACAATCCGTAGTTGTGAATGCCCTTCGGATAGTCGATCCGTGAGAACGTGTCGGTTTGGATCACATCGCCCTCCTGCATGAACTTGGTGTAATACTCGTCTACACTGTAGGTATCTGTACTGGGCAGGCGGCAGTTGAGCCAGGAATACACCGCAAAATTGCACGCGCAGCAGACACAGGTGAACAGCAAAATCACACGCTCCGTGACCCGCCGTCCGCCGTACAATACAACGCCGAGCAGGAAATAGTTGCCCACAGCCAGACCAAACGCAAGAACGACCGCGGTGAATCCGGCAAAATAGCTGGTAAAGACCGAACCAATCGCTTCCAGCGCCGGAATATCCTGCGGCAGGATTCCCATCTTGACCAGCAGGCCGATGCCGGTGATCGGCACGGTCAGAGCCAGAACAACAACCAGGCTGATTTTATACAGCTTTCGCAGCAGCGCCTTCATATCCGGTTCGGCAAAGCGATCCAGCGCACAGACGGTTGCGACATCCATGACCAGTACCATGCCATACAGCCAGCGAGAATAACGAATGTCGGTAAACAGATTGAACACACTGTTGAACGCGGGGATCAGCAGGATGACAATCAGTGCAATCCACAGCTTGGCGATCCAGCTCCGGCGGTTTTTGAGCACAAACGCCAGCGCAAACACGCAGCCGAACAGGCCGAGATAGACGGCAACCGAGCCGCGGGAAAAGCAGTTGTAAAACGCGTGGTAGGTGTGGCTCTCGATCGGCATAAAGAAAATGCGGATGCGCTCCAGCAGGTTGCCGAGCGAATACAAAACAGGCATTTCCGTGCCGAGGTTCTCGGTCGCCTTGGGGTTGTTCATCATGCGCAGCAGAGACGGAATCAGTGCAAAGCCGCTGAGCAGCACACCGGCGCCTCCATAGCCGATGATGCGTCCACAGGAACGCAGCTTATCCGGAAGCTGTGTCCAAACGCGCCACAATTCCAGCCGGAACACGACATACAGGAGACACAGAATGCAGCTGGACACAAACAGATAATAGTTCATAACCGCATTGACAAACACTGCCAGCGTCAGAACCAGTCCATCCGTGATGCCATGCTCTCTGCGGATGACCCATTCCAGTCCGTACAGCAGCAGCGGGAACACGGCGATGACATCCAAAAAGAAACAGTAGTTGGTGACGATAATAGAAAAACCGGAAAAGGTATAGGCAATCGCGCCGATGACCGCAGACAGCTCACGCCGGACAAACAGGCGCAGAAACAGATACGCACTGAACGAACTGAGCAGGAATTTCAGCAGGGTGATCACCGTTGTGGCGTACAGCACCATCGAATCCGGGAACAGCGCAGCGATCAGTGCAAACGGATTGGTCGAGGTATAGTAGGAATAGGCCGTATAAAAGTTATCGCCCAAAAACGAGTTCCAGCTCCATGTAAACGAACCGCTGAGCAGCATCCGACGGGTTTCCCGGATAAACGGAACATATTGCGTGATGAAATCACCGTAAAATAAAAACTGGCCATGGTAGCGGATCAGACTGGGCAGCAGGGCCAACAGCCCTACCGCCAGCGTCGCCAACAGACAGGTCAGAAGCGGTCGTTTGATTTGTGATGACTCGTGCATAACAGCCTCCTGAGTGTTTTATGAATGATTATGTTGCGGTTACTCCGTTAGAAAGCGGATCTCTGCATCGCGCGGCAGCGCCAGTTTACACTCTGCCTCGATGCATTTGAGCAGCGCCGCGGGCACCGGACAAGTGCCGTGCGGGCAGTGCCGGGACGCGGCCTCGTAGACCGGACCGGTACCGGGACGGTGGAACACGACTTCGTACGCGTCCAGCTCGGTTCCCAGCTCCTGCACCATGGAGCGGCAGCCCTCACAGGGAGTGTCGATCGAAATAGTCACATCCATGCCATCTTCGGACTGTGCGGTGAGCACGGCCGTCATGCCGCAGACACCGGGGTTGACTTCCACCTTTGTCATACCAGAAAACCTCCCAATTCAGATGATTATTGTTTCACCGTGCGTGCCGGAAGAAGCAAAGCCAGAAACGTCATCATCAGAGCCGCAATCAGCGACATCGCGCAGCCGACTGTCAGCCACGGCGTATGATACGTAAACATGATCTGATTGATTCCTCTGTTGCAGCGAACAGCACACAGGCCGTAATTGACGGTAAGAATATCCGCTTCTTTTCCGTTGACTGTCGCGGTCCAGCCAACATCATTCGGAACACTGAAAAAGACATAATTGGCTGTTTTCAGCGTAATATTCGCCGTAAACCCGGTGGAAGTACCGGAAAACGAAGAGGTGCTCTGTGCCCGGCGCTTGTCCGCTTCGTCCGACAGATCAAACGTTTGCGGGAGCTCCAGCTCCGGCATAATCTCTGACAGCGTTTCCGCAGTCTGCTCATCCGCGACCAGTCCGCACAGCATCAGCTGCGCTTTGGACAGAGAGCTGGACTCCGCGGTTTCCTCCGTGATATAGCCATCGTAGCAGAAACCGAACGGCAGATAGTTGTCGTTGGTATAGGTGCGGATGCCGTCCTCATCGGACAGCAGAGAAAACCCTTCCGGAACGGCAGCGTCCGGGTCATTGCCAAGGTCGGTGTAATATCGCACGGACAGCAGGGTGTCCAGCGCGCCGGAATCCTGCTCCGGGCGGGACAGCACGATGGCGGTGCTGTCCTCTGCGTATCCGGCGGCAACCGCAAACCGGACTGAATTCTCGTTCTGCAGGCTGTGATAACCGGATACCGACGGGGTATTCAAAAACAAACTGAGATTCTGGTTGTCCGCAGAGGAATCCGTGCGGAAGGTATATTCCGTCGCATCCGAAGGTGTGAACGCCGCCAGCTCGGTCTGCATCCCGGACAGCCGGTCCGCGTTGATATAATTATAAAAGCACAGATAGCCGACGGAATTGCACACACAGCCCACACAGGTCAGTGCTAAAACCGACTGGATACGGATGCGCGGACGATAGATGATGACCGCCAGCAGCGCATAGTTGACCGCTGTCAGAATAAATGCCAGCGCAATTCCCTTCATGCCGGCAAAAATGGTGGATTGTCCGACGGAGTATATCCGGCTCAGAGGGGTGGAAATACCGAAGTATTCCAGCGTGCACACGGCGGCGGGCGGAACGGACAGCACCAGCGTGACCAGAATGGCGATGCGGAACCAGTGTTTCAGCTGCGTCTGCCGGATGGCGTTGCGGTGCTGGAGCACCAGAACGGTAGCCAAATCCAGGAGCAGCACCAGACCGTACAGCCAACGGGTATAAAACGCGTCGGTAAACAGGGAAAACGCACTGTTCAGAATGGGAATCAGCAGGACAACCAGCAGCGCAGCAATGGTTTGGGTAAGCCAATGGCGGCGGTTGCGCACCGCAAACAGCAGGACGAATGCCGCGCCGAAGACCGACAAATACACCGCCGTCGAGGTCCACGAACCGGAAGCATAAAACGCATGCTGGATATTGTTTTCAATCGGCATGAAAAAGATACGGATGCGCTCCAACAGGTTGTTCAGAGAATACGGCCGCAGATACAGCGAGCCGAGTGTTCCGGTCGCCTTTGGGGTGTGCAGAATCCTTCGAAAGGACGGAAGCAGCACAAAGCCTGCCATACAGGCGCCCAGCACGGCGGAGCCTCCCAGCTGCAGCAGCAGCTTGCACTGTCGCAGCGGATGGCGCAGCAGATCGAACCGGAAGATCAGATAGATCACGACCAACAGGCAGGAGCTGACCAGAAAATAATAGTTTACAAGGGCATGAAGAAATACCGCGAGCGTCAGGGTAAGAAAACTGCGGCGGTCAAACCGTTCCCCGATCAATTCCACACCGAGCATCACAAGCGGAAAGACAGCAATGACGTCCAAAAAGAAAAAGTAATTGTTGTTGATCAGCGTGAAGCCGGAGAAGGTATACAGGATCGCGCCAATGGCGGCAATCGTGTCGTCACGCACAAACCGGCGCAGGTACAGAGAGCATCCGATACCCGAAACCGCAAACTTTGCCAACTGAGCGACCAGTGTGCCATACAGCAAAAGAGAGTCCGGAAACAGCAGCGCAATATAGGCAAACGGATTGCAAACCGTATAGTAGCTGTACGAGCTGTAAAACCCGTCGCCCAGGAAGGTATTCCAGCTCCAGGCATAGGAACCGGACAGCAGCATCCGACGGGTCTCCTTTAAAAAGGGAACATATTGGCGAAAATAATCGCCGTAGTATACCAACTGACCATCCGAACCGATCAAGCACGGCAGCAGACACAGCGCGCCGACCAAGATGCACAACAGCGCTGTCCGCAGCAGAGGATGTTGTTTGGACATAGGCAAGGCATACACACCCCTTCCTCAAGACGTTTTCTTTAGTGTAGCATACTTTACCGGAATACGCAAAACCTATTCTGTCTCTTTTCCTGCCGGTACCCTGCCCTCTTTTTTCCTCCGCTGTCCAGCCGGGAAATCTTCCATTGCCCGCCCGTCTTCCCTATGCTATACTATCCCCATGAACACCCGAACCCATTTTACCCTTTCTGTCCGCGCAGAACAGGAAGGTCGAACCGTCGAACAGCTTCTGCGCGCCGCCGGATTTTCCCGTCGACTGATAATTTCCCTGAAAAAGCACACCGGCTCGGTCCGTTTAAACGGAGAGCCGGTCTTTGTCGTGGTGCGAACCAAGACCGGTGACCGGTTGGACATCGATCTGTCCGCTGTGCGTGAGCCAAGCGGGATTGTCCCGACCGAACTGTCTCTGCACATTGTCTACGAGGACCAAGACATTCTGGTGATCGACAAGCCTGCCGGGATGCCGGTGCATCCATCCCAGGGACATTATGCGGATACGCTGTGCAACGCACTGGCGTACCGCTGCCAGCAGGCGGGAGAGCCATTTACCGCCCACGCCATCGGGCGGCTGGATCGCGATACGTCCGGACTGGTGCTGTTGGCGCGCCACGAATTGGCAGCCTGCATTCTGTCGGACACCATGCGCGAGCGGCATATCCATCGGGAGTACCGCGCAGTCTGTCAGGGGCTCTTGCCGGACAGCGGCACGATTTCTGCTCCGATTGCCCGCGCCCACGACAGCACGATCCAGCGCATCGTCTCCCCGGACGGAGCTCCCGCTGTCACCCACTTTCGCCGTCTGGCATACGCCAACGGATACTCCCTCGCCTCGGTACGGCTGGAGACCGGACGTACGCATCAGATCCGCGTGCATATGAAACACATCGGACATCCGCTCCCCGGCGATTTTTTATACTGTCCGGAGGACACCGTCATCGCCCGTCAGGCGCTGCACAGTTACCGTCTGACCTTCCCGCATCCACTCACCGGCAGTATCCTGTCGTTTACCGCGGACCTTCCGGCAGATATGGCGGCAATGTTTCGGTAACGTCTGTCCCATTGACACGTTCTGCCATGTAAACAGCATAAAAAAACTCCCTCTCGGGGAGTTTTTTCACTTTTTCTTATTGCGTTCCCAAATTTTTTGCAGTCCCATCAGCGCGAAGCTCGGCTCCTGACAAGCGGTTTCTTCCATCAGCTCTCCGACTGCGTCCGCATCCTGACCGGTCAAATAGACCGTCATCCCGTCGCCGAGCTGGGCCCGCATCCGTCGCACCATGCCATCCACCATGCTGGCTGCGCCGCACAGTACACCGGAGCGAATCGCATCCTGCGTGTTTTTTCCAATCAGTGACGGTGTGCGATCCAGCGTCACCGACGGCAGCTGTGCCGCCTGTTCCCGCAGCGCTTCCAGACTCAGCCGGACGCCCGGTGCAATCGCGGTTCCCACCATCACACCATTCCGGTCCACGGCGGTAAACGTCGTCGCTGTGCCAAGATCCACCACCACACACGGCAGTTTCCCACGCGATACCGCCTCGACCGCCAGACAGACCAAATCGCTGCCCAACATGTGCGGATTGTCGATCTTCATATTGAGTCCGGTCTTGACACCGGCTGAGACGCAGACAATCGGACAGTGGAACAGGGTCTCCACCGCCTGCCGGAGTACTCCGCTGAGCGCCGGAACGACGGAACAGAGCACCGCTCCTCCGATCTGCTGCAGATCCACCTGATGCAGCTGCAGAACCGACGCAATCGCGCAGGCATACTGGTCAGCGGTATGATGCGGTTCGGTCGCCAGCTGTGTGACCGTCGTCAGCTTCCCTTTTCGGAAGCAGCCCAAGGTGATAAAGGTATTTTGTGCGTTGATTGTCAGCAGCATGATGCCACTCTCCTGTCTGAATTCGTTGCTGTCGTGTCGGCACCCCGCCGCCCAGCCAGTCCGCCAGACGCATCAGCGGTGCGCTCAGGGCAAACCAGAACGTGCTGTACCGCACGCAGATCTGTCCCGCCAGATTCCACGGCTCGGCGGAGTAATCCCAGACGTTCATATGCAGTCCCAGATTGAACACACATCCGAAGACCAGTTCCACCGCCGTGATAACCGCCGATCCTGCCGCACACCGCAGCAGGGTATTTTTTTGCTGCATGTGCTCAGACACCGTCCCCAACAGGCCGAAGCACACGCCGCCCGCCAGCGCCATCGACCAGTGCGACCAGCCGCGCCATGCAATCTCCAGCAGCGGATAGCCCCAGCATCCCAGTGTCACAAGTGTTGCTGTTTTTTCTAGCTTTTTCATCCGTTTCACCCGTTTTCAGCATTTGCTGACGGGGCGCAGAATATACTCGCCAAAAAACGGATATTCTACTATCGAAACGATCGAAAAAGCGGAGGAGGTGAAACACCAATGCAGCAGCACTGCAGCCTGACCGCACTGTCATCCGATCGTGCGGGATTGTTTGTGCAGCCGTATTATACGGCGCGTCCGGACGGCATGACTGCGCGTCCGCAATTCGGTACCCGTCGGGAGCGGGACGCGTTAGGAATGCTGTCCGACCAGCGCGTTTAAGCAGTCCACAAAGCTTCCGCGCACGATGTGTGCCGGTTCGGCAATCATGAGATTCACCGGATATCCAAAGTTTTCTACCGAAAAGCCATCCTCGTCGGTTTCACCCATTTTGTCCCGCATCGGACGGTCGTCATCCAGATAGCCCCAGATTTCTTTCCCCAGTGCGTGGGCATACCCGAGTTCAAACGCCGTCCCGCTGTCCATCTCCTGTCCGCGGAACGGGTTGAGGTTGGCAACCACGTAATCTGCCTGACGGATAAACGACAGATTCCCCTCAAAGATCTCCTTGGCATTGTCCGCTTCATTGTCAAACGGATACAGTCCGATCAACCCGCGTTCCGCACATGCAATCTTCATCCGCGCGCCACGCTGTACCGCATCCGGATAAAAGACGTCAAATCCGGCAATATATACACTCTTCATTGCAGTTCCTCCCGCGTTTTATAGGTTTATCGTAGCATATCTGTACAGAAATCGCAAGTATGTCCTCCATTCTTCCCTGTTCTGCGGCGTGCGGTATCCCTACTCCTTTTGTTTCCTTTACACACTCCCCGTTTTATCGTATAATACAAACATCCAATTTCACACTACAGGGAGGGTAATGTTATGGGAATGAATGACGCACCGGCTTCGGAACGGGTACATATCGGCATTTTTGGCAAGCGCAATGCAGGTAAATCCAGCTTGATCAACGCCCTGACCGGACAATCGCTGGCAATTGTGTCCGAGGTGGCCGGAACTACCACCGATCCGGTTTCCAAGGCGATGGAGCTGCTTCCGCTGGGACCGGTCGTACTGATTGACACACCGGGTCTGGACGACGAAGGCGCGCTGGGCGAACAGCGTGTGCGCAGCGCCCGCAAGGTCATGAACCGCTGTGACGCCGCCATCGTTGTGATGGATGCCTGCGAAGGCATGACCGAACTGCACACCAAACTGTGTGCTCGGCTGGACAAAAAGAATATTCCATATATTTTGGTATATAACAAATCCGATCTGGAACACGCAGCCGCACCGGCTTCGGACTCTGTCATGGCGGTCAGCGCCCACACTGGAGAGGGAATTCACGACCTGAAAGAGCGTCTGGCCCGTCTGGTGGTCGACCCGCACAGCGGCCGTTGTCTGGTGCGCGATCTGCTGCAGCCCAACGATGTCGCGATTCTGGTCGTCCCGATCGACTCCGCCGCACCAAAAGGACGTTTGATCCTGCCGCAGCAGCAGACCATCCGCGATGTACTGGAAGCCGGCGCCTGCTCCATGGTCGTACGCGAAAGCGAGTTGGCAGAGGCTCTGACCAAGCTCAAAGACAAGCCGCGCATCGTCATCACAGACAGTCAGGCATTCAAGAGCGTCTCAAACGATACACCGTCTGACATTCCGCTGACCTCGTTCTCCATCCTGATGGCACGCTTCAAGGGAACACTGGAGCAGGCCGTCCGCGGCGTCCGTGCGCTGGACACCGTGCAGGAGGGTGACACCATTCTGATCTCGGAGGGCTGCACCCACCACCGTCAATGCGATGACATCGGCACTGTCAAACTGCCGCGCTGGATCGAGCAGTACACCGGCAAGCAGTTAAACTACGCGTTTACCAGCGGCGGAGAATTCCCGGACGATCTCAGCCCCTATCACATGGTCATCCACTGCGGCGGCTGCATGCTCAACGAACGCGAGATGAAATCCCGCGCCGCCCATGCAGTGGACGAAAACGTCCCGATGACCAACTACGGCATCGCCATCGCCTACATGCATGGCATTTTGGCGCGTTCGGTCGCTCCATTCCCGGATATTGCTTCCCTGCTGGAGTAATAAACTAAAATAGAAAAAAATCTGCCGGAAGCAGGACACCCGCCCTGTTCTCCGACAGATTTTTATTTATGTAGTAGTAACTACTCTTATGCCTTCACCGAAACGGTCGTGGACATAGTTCCGTAATACCGAACGTCGCCCTTCTTCGCGGTCGAACGAATACGGTAATAGTACGTCTGTCCCGCTTTGAGTCCGCTGTCCGTATAGCTGGTCTTGGTGATGGACGCAATTTTGGTAAACGTACCATTTTTGCCGCTGGTCGAACGCACCACATAGTATCGGGTCGCGCCGTCCGCCTTGCCCCAAGTCAGCTTGATCTTGCCGCTCGATGTCTTGACTGCTGACGTAATCTGTGCCTGTGCCGGGTTTACGGTTACTGTGCATGTGTCGCTCTTCGCGCCGGAGGTCGCTGTGATGCTGACCGCACCAACGCCCTGTGCTGTAACGACTCCGTTGCTGACCGTGGCTGTCGCGCTGTCCGACGTGCTCCAGGTCAGCGTGTCATCACTGTTGGTCGGATTTACCTTTGCTGCCAACGCAGCCGTTCCTCCGGTTGTCAGTTGCAGCGCATTTGCATTCAGCATGATGGACGTTGTGCCGATACCCGCCGATGCGCTCAGCGTCTGCGATACCTGACCGCTGTAATCCACACCGTCTACGGTAGCCAGCGCCTTGACTCGATAGTAATATTTCTTTCCATGGAGCATGGAGCTGTCTTCATAGTACATCTTGGTCTTGCGGGTCGTGATAATATGGAAGGTGCCGCTCACACCGGTTTCCGAACGGTACACATAATACTTGGTTGCACCTTCTACTGCTTTCCATTCCAACCGGATGTTGCCGCTCGATGTCGCCGCAACCGAGGTCAGGACCGTCTGGGTCGGGTTAACCGTCACCGTACACGAGGCGCTTGCATTTCCTGCCTTGGCTGTGATGGTCGCCTTGCCCGGTGCAACCGCCGTAATCTTGCCGCTGGACGATACCTTTGCCACGCTGGTTTTGGAGGAGCTCCAGGTCACGCTGTCTGCACCCTCAACCGTGGCCTTCAACGTCTTTGTACCGCCGCTGACCAGCGTGACCGCACTGCTGTTGAGCTTTACACTCACCGTATTGGCACTGCCGGATGTCCATTTGCTCAGATCCAAGCCAAAATTGCAGTCAATCTTGCCGGTCGCGCCATTGACCGAACCGGAGTCCGTGTACTGCCATACATCGTACTCACCGGTATAGCTGGTGGACGTCGTATAGTTGGCCAGCCAAATCGGATACTTCTCACGGATCGTGGCCGCATTCATATTGTTGGCCAGCATGGTTTTATTCGCGTAAACCATCGGTGTATAACCGGCTTTTTCGATTGTCTCACAGAATGCCAGACAGATATTGGTCTGCTGCGTCTTTGTGAGATTGGCCTTGTACAGGCGTCCGGTATAGCCGCTGCTGTCTTCTGCAAACTCAACGTCAAATACCACCGGAAGGGTGACATTGTAGCCCTTAATCAGATCCAAAACATAGTTCGCTTCTTTTTTGGCTTCTGCCGTCGTGATAGCCTGGGAATAAATATATACACCTACCGGCAAGCCCGCGCTCAGCGCATTTTCCATGTTCGTATGGTACCAGATATCCGTGTACGTATCTCCGTTGCCATAGCCGGTATACGCCGCGCGAATGATTGCAAAGTCAACACCGGATTTCTTTACTTTGGTCCAGTCAACCTTTTCCTGGTACTTGGAGATATCCACGCCGTGGGTAACGGTTTTTCCCGCCGGAAGCGTGTACGTCTTGCCGGTAAACGGGCTGGTGACATACTGGCTGGCAAACAGACGGATCGCGTCATCCGGCGCGGTCTGCGCGCTCTCTTCTTCTCCGCGATGAAGCTCGCGATAAGCCTGTCCGTCCTGCGCCTCTGCTTCGTCCAGCAGCTGCTGCTCCGCCGAATCCACAGCGATGTCCACCGCCATGGTCGGCACCGAACCGCCCAGTATGGCCGCCGCCAGCAGGAAACTAAACAAACGTCTCTTCATTGGGTCCTCCTTCGTAAAAATATCGTTCTATTCTCGCCAAATGTAACTATATTGTAACCTATGAGAAACGAAATTGCAACCATTTTGTGAACCTTTTTCTATGTTCCTCGGATGGGCAACAAAACTTTTTGCCGCAAATTCCCCCGCTGCTGCTCATTCTTTCATTATTTTGTAAACTTCTCCTTTTTTTACTTTCCCCGTTGGAACAGCGTTTCGCGCCGCTGCAGAGCAGCAAAAACACAGCCCACCGGGTGTATCCCCGATGGGCTGTTGCACGTCATTATATGGATTATTCGCTCGCTGTCTCGTCGCCGCTTTCGTCCAAACGCTCTTCCGTTTCGTCTTCATCTTCGCTCGCATTGGCTTCCGGCAACGCCATCGGCGGTTCTTGCGTCTGCTCAAACAGCTCCATAAACTCCTCACCGGTCAGCGTCTCCCGCTCCAACAGATAGCGCGAAATGGTGTTCAGACGGCGCATGTTGCTGCGCAGCAGTTCCACCGCCTTGTCATACGCCTGACCGATCAGCTCGATGACCTCCTTGTCGATCAACGTCGCGGTCTCCTGCGAACAGGACAGCGACGTATCCGCACTCAGATACGGATTGTTCACTGACTCCAGCGCAACCATACCAAACTTGTCGTTCATACCGTAGCGGGTAATCATCGCGCGGGCAATGCGGGTCGCCTGTTCAATGTCGTTGGATGCGCCGGTTGTGATGGAGTCAAACATCAGCGCCTCCGCCGCGCGTCCGCCGGTAAAGGTGACGATCTTGTTAAACGCCTCTTCCTTGGTCATGAGCACGCGCTCTTCTTCGTCCACCTGCATGGTGTAGCCCAGCGCACCGGAGGTACGCGGGATGATGGTAATCTTATGCACCGGGGCGGAGTTCTTTTGCAGCGCCGCAACCATCGCATGGCCCACTTCATGGTACGCGATGACCTCTTTCTCATGCGGGGAGATGACGGCACCCTTGCGCTGCTGACCGGCAAGAATGACCTCTACGCTCTCCTCCAGATCGGTCTGGCTGACCGTCATCCGGCGGCAGCGCACCGCGCGCAGCGCCGCTTCGTTGATGATATTCGCCAGTTCCGCACCGGATGCGCCGGAGGTGGCGCGGGCAATCACGGAGAAGTCAATATCGGAATCCATGCGGATCTTTTTCGCATGAACGCGCAAAATGGCTTCGCGTCCCTTCAGATCCGGCAGCTCAACCGGAATCCGGCGGTCAAACCGTCCCGGCCGCAGCAGCGCCTTATCCAACGTCTCCGGACGGTTGGTCGCAGCCAAAATGACAACACCCTTTTTGCCGTCAAAGCCGTCCATCTCGCTGAGCAGCTGGTTCAGCGTCTGCTCACGCTCATCGTTACCGCCCAGTCCCGAACCATCGCGCTTTTTGCCGATGGTATCAATCTCATCAATAAACACGATGCACGGCGCCTTCTCATTGGCCTGTTTGAACAGGTCACGCACCTTGGCCGCGCCCATGCCGACAAACATCTCGACAAATTCCGAACCGGAAATGGAGAAAAACGGGACGTTGCCTTCACCGGCAACTGCCTTGGCCAACAGCGTTTTGCCGGTGCCCGGAGGGCCGACCAGCAGCGCGCCCTTGGGCAGCGTCGCGCCGATATCCGCGTACTTCTGCGGATTGTGCAGGAAATCAACAATTTCCGTCAGCGACTCCTTGGCTTCGTCCTGACCGGCGACATCCGCAAACGTGATGCCGGTCTGCGCCTTGACATATACCTTGGCGTTGGCTTTTCCGAACGACATCGCTCCGCCGCCTCCGCCCATGCGCTTCATCATGAACCGCCATACCAGCAGGAACAGCAGGATCGGAATGCCGTAGCTCATGAGCATCATGAGCAGCATATTGGTCTCCTCCGGCTTGACCTGCGAGAAGGTCGCTCCGGATTCGTACAGACGCTGTACCAGCTCGGTGTCATCCATGCGCACCGTGCGGTATACCGGCTGCGATGAGGTCTGGCCCATCGCGCTCTGAAGCTGTTCGGTCAGGCTCTTTTGCAGGTCCTGCTCCGCAGATTGATCAGACGTCGTGTCTTCCTTATCCGCCGGCTTTTCGCTGCGCAGCGAATAGTAGATTTCATCCTGCTCAACCTGTACCTCGTCAATATCCTTGGCATCCAGCTTTTCCAGGAACGTATTGTAGCTGACATCCTCCACACCGTCATCCATCATGTCAGGCATGACAAAAATGTTCATCAGAATGATCAAAGCTGCCACAATCGCGCCGTAAATAATGATACTTCGTTTGTTATTTGGCTTCATAGGCTCTCCTTATCGCGGAAAGCGTTTCGCTTCCCAACACGCATCATTCCTATGCGTTCAACAAATTTCTTTTTTGAATTTACACCCTATACCATATAATTTCAAGAGATAATTTGTGAACAATTCATTTTTTCCGTTTTTTTGTCAAAAATCAGCACCATCCGCTCCGGCTGCCTGCAATCCCGCCTGCAATCCCGCCGCATATCTTCCTATAGATTTCAAGAGCCGCTTGTGCTACAATGGTACTGTTATGATTGTCGAATGATTGCACATACAGGAGGAAACCGGTCTATGTCCCGTCCCTTGGAACGCCACCAGCTGATTGAACGCAGTATTATCAAAAAATTCCGCAAGGATATCTGGAATCCATTTATTTTAGCGGTCAAACGCTACGCGCTCATTCAGGAGGGCGACAAAATCGCTGTCTGCATTTCCGGCGGCAAGGATTCCATGCTGCTGGCCAAACTCATGCAGCAGCTGCACCGGCACAGCGACGTCCCGTTCGAGCTGGTGTTTCTGGTCATGGACCCGGGCTACAGCCCTGCGAACCGTCAGCGCATCGAGGACAATGCCGCCCTGCTGCACATCCCAATCACCGTCTTTGAAAGCGATATTTTCGCGGTGGCGGACCATACCGAGAAAAATCCCTGTTATCTGTGCGCCCGCATGCGCCGCGGCCACCTGTATCACCACGCACAGCAGCTGGGCTGCAACAAAATCGCGCTCGGTCACCACTTCAGCGATGTCGTGGAGACCACGCTCATCGGCATGTTTTACGGCTCTCAGCTGCAGGGCATGATGCCCAAGCTGCACAGCACCAATTTCGCCGGTATGGAATTGATCCGTCCGATGTACTGCATCCACGAAGACGCGATCATCACGTGGAAGAACTACAATGAGCTGGAATTTTTACAGTGTGCCTGCCGTTTCACCGAGCAAAACCATAACAAAACCTGTCACGACAGCACGTCCAAGCGTCAGGAGGTCAAACTTCTGCTGCGCGAGCTGCGCAAAACCAGCCCAAACATCGAAAAGAGCATCTTTAACAGCATCCATGCGGTCTGTCTGGACACCTTCCCGGGATACAAGTCCGGCGGTGTGGAGCATTTCTTTCTGGAACATTATGACTACGGTGCGGAATGAGTTTCCGTGCTCCGATTTCTTTACTATTTCTGAAAAGGAGACAAATCATGCATGTATTTCATCGTTTTGCACGCACGCTGTGCCTGACCGGCATACTTGCCGCCGTTTCGGCGGCTTCCGCGCTGGCCAGTGACCTCGTCGTCACCATTGATCCCGGCCACGGCGGCTCGGAATCCGGCGCGACCGCCGTATACAGCGGCACAACCGTGCGGGAAAAAAACTGCAATCTGGACATCGCCAAAGCGCTCAAAACCGAGCTGGAAACCTATTCCGGCGTCAAAGTCTATCTCACCCGTTCGTCCGACACCACGCTCTCTCTGGAATCCCGCGTCAGCGCAGCGGATTCACATGAGTCGGATCTGCTGATCAGCATCCACAACAACGCTCGCGGCGATGCACAGCCGTATACCAGCGGCTCATCCGTTCTGGTATCCAGCGGACAGTATTACCGCGATCTGGCAGACTGCACCTCCGCGCTGGGACAGACCATTCTGTCTGAACTCAACCGCAGCCCCGGCACGATCAACCGCGGCCTTCTCAAACGTCTGTCCGGCTCCTCCTATTATCCCAACGGCGCCCGCGCAGACTATTACGGCCTGATCCGCTACGGCACGAATGACGGCATCCCGACCATGATCGTCGAGCATTCGTTTATCGACAATGCGTCCGACTATACTTCCTTCCTCTCCACCGCTGCGAAGCGCCGGAAGCTCGGCATCGCGGACGCAACCGCGATTGCCAAATATTACGGTTTGGACAAAAAGGACGGTTCAGTTACCAACAAAGGAATCGGCGTTCCGGTTCACATGATCTCCCGTCACTGGATGCTCAAGGGTGGAAAATACTACTATGTCCGCGACAACGGTACCTATAAAACCGGCTGGCATACCATCGGCAGCCACACCTATCGTTTTTCCCAATCCGGTGCTGCCTCTACCGGTCTCCGAACCTACACCAGTGTGCGCCCCGGTACCTACTATTTTAACCAGCGCGGACAGATGGTCACCGGTTGGCAGAAACTGAACGGCAACTGGTACTATTTCCGTCAAACCGGCAAAGCACTCAAAAACACGACCCGGACACTCAAGGGCAAAAGCTATACCTTTGACGCATCCGGTGTCTGCACCAACTATCCCGGCGACTGACAGGAGGTTTTATGCAAACGATATTGAATTTACTCTCGACCCTTCTCCCGATTCTGCTTGCGATTCTGATCGGCGTTCTGTGTCGCCGCATGCAGATTCTGTCCCAACATTCCATTGATGATCTTCGGACACTGATTTCGTCCGTCTTTATCCCCTGCATCATCGTCAAAGCCTTTTACACGCTGGAGCTGAACCGCTCGACCGCGATTGAAGTCGGTATGCTGTTTCTGGCTGCCATCGCCGCAATGCTGCTGGGCTATCCGCTCCGCCGCTTTTTCGGCAGCAGCGGCTACGCCGTGCCATTTTTGTGCACCTCCTATGAGGGCGGCATGCTGGGCTACTCGCTGTACTCCATCCTCATGGGCGAGGAAAATCTGCAATACTTCGCCCGTGCCGATATTGGCCCCTCGCTGTTCGTGTTCAGTGTTTTCCTGATGATGATGCTCGCGCACAACACCGGTTCGGTTTCTGTGCGCGCAGCCTGGGACGTAACGCGCAAAGCACCATCCTTTTGGGCTTTGGTACTCGGCCTGATCCTGGTCGTGAGCGGCGGAGGACGCTTCCTGTCCGGCTCGGCTGTCGGACCACTGATTTCCGATACGCTCAGCTTTCTGACCCAACCGGTCAGCATGATCGTGCTGATTATCATCGGCTACAATTTCCGCCTGGATCCGCGCGTCAATCGGCGTGCCATCCGCATGCTGCTGTGCCGCTACGCCGTACAAGGCGTCCTCGCACTGATCCTGTTCCCCCTGCTGATCTGGTGGAACGTACTGGATTACTATGCAACCGTTGCCTTGGTGCTGATGATGCTGCTTCCGCCGTCCTTCATGGTTCCGGTTATTCTGGATACCGACGAGGAAACCAGCTCCTTCATCTCCATCCTCATGTCCATCGGAACGATTGTCGGCATCTTTGCGTTCTTGATTATTAAAATTATATTCTTCTGAGTTCCTCCTGTAATGTTCGAGAAACTATCTTTGATAAGACAAAACTGCTGCAGATTGCACGCCTTGGCAC
>JBJEZE010000085.1:0-9287 GCA_051887235.1 Butyricicoccus sp. | reverse complement strand
CGACTTCGAGGGCTTTGTTGACGGCGTTGCGTTCGAAGGCGGCAAGGGCGAAGATTATGATCTGAAGCTGGGCTCCGGTACCTTTATCCCGGGCTTCGAGGATCAGCTGATCGGCAAGAACGCCGGCGAGGACGTTACCGTTAACGTTACCTTCCCGGATTCCTACCCGGCAGAGGACCTGAAAGGCAAGGCTGCTGAGTTTAAGTGCAAGGTCAAGGCAGTTTCTGCAACCGTTATGCCGGAGATGGACGACGAGTTTGCCAAGGACGTTTCGGAGCACGAGACGCTGGATGAGCTGAAGAAGAGCATCGAAGAGAGACTGGCTGCGGACAAGAAGACTGCTGCGGACCGCGATCTGGAGACCAAGGTTCTGGATGCCATTCTGGAGACCATGGAGGGTGAGATCCCGGAGGCAATGTACGAGTCTCAGGTCAACAACATCATGCAGGACTTCGGATACCGTCTGCAGGCTCAGGGCATGACTCTGCAGAACTACATGGATGCCATGGGCGTGGACAATGAGGCGTTCCGCGGCATGTTCCGCGATCAGGCAGAGCGTCAGGTCAAGGTTCGTCTGGCCATGAAGAAGGTTGCCGAGCTGGAAAACCTCGATCCGACGGAAGAGGAGATTTCTGAGGAGTATGCTGGCCTCAGCGCGAACTACGGCGTAACCGAAGAGGATGCCCGCAAGTTCATTCCGGTAGAGACGGTCAAGGAAGACCTGGTTGTCAACAAGGCTCTGGATCTGGTCAAGACCAGCGCGGTCATCTCTCAGAAGGCGGCGGAGTAATTCAGGCATGATTTCCTCCCCGAGTACATAAACCATATGGGAACAGAGGAGATTTTATTATGAGTTTAGTACCCTATGTAGTAGAGCAGACGTCGCGCGGCGAGCGTTCGTATGATATTTTTTCCCGACTGCTGAATGATCGCATTATCATTCTGTCGGAGGATGTCAATCAGACCACCGCTTCCCTGATCGTAGCACAGATGCTGTATCTGGAAGCGCAGGATCCGGATAAGGACATCCAGTTCTATATCAATTCCCCGGGCGGCTCTATTACAGACGGCATGGCTATTTACGATACCATGCAGTATATCAAGTGCGACGTTTCCACCATCTGCATCGGCATGGCGGCTTCCATGGGAGCATTCCTGCTGAGCTCTGGTACCAAGGGAAAGCGTCTGGCACTGCCGAACAGTGAAATCATGATCCATCAGCCGCTGATCGGCGGAGGCGGACTCTCCGGTCAGACGACGGATATCAAGATTCATACGGACCATCTGGTTCGTACGCGCGAGAAGCTCAATCAGATTCTCGCAGAGAACACGGGCAAGCCGATTGAACTCATTCGGCAGGATACCGAGCGTGACAACTTTATGTATGCGGAACAGGCAAAGGAATACGGTTTGATCGACCAGGTTATTGCTCACAGATAATGTTTTGAATGTTGCACCGGGGCAGCTGTTGTCCCGGTGTTTCATCCGTTTGTTTCCTATCGCGCAGGGAGTGATGCGAACTGCTTTGCGGAGCTGGAACTGCCTGTTCTATCATTATATTTTGAGGTGAACTATGTCTCGTAACGATAATAGAAACGATCTTTGCTGCTCCTTTTGCGGCAAGCCGGGCTCGGCAGTGCATAAGCTGATCGCGGGTCCGAATGTCTTTATCTGCGACGAGTGCATTCAGGTCTGCCAGAGTATGCTGGAGGAAGAATTCGGCATTCGGGAGGAAGCTGTCACACCGCCGTCCTACACGGAGTTGCCGGCAATGGACTCCCTGCCGACGCCGAAGCAGCTGAAGGAAAATCTGGATCAGTATGTTGTCGGTCAGGACCGTGCCAAAATTGCACTCAGCGTTGCAGTATACAATCATTACAAGCGCATCGCGGCTTCGTCCGGCGAAGAGGACGTGGAGCTGCAAAAGAGCAATATCCTGCTGGTTGGTCCGTCCGGCTCAGGCAAGACATTGCTGGCGCAGACCATGGCACGGACGCTTCAGGTTCCGTTTGCCATCGCGGATGCAACGACGCTGACCGAAGCCGGCTACGTCGGTGAAGACGTGGAAAACATCCTGCTCCGTCTGATCCAAGCGGCAGATTTTGATATTGAGCGTGCACAGCACGGCATTATCTATGTCGATGAGATTGACAAAATCGCCCGCAAGAGCGAAAATCCGTCCATTACCCGCGACGTCAGCGGCGAAGGCGTGCAGCAGGCACTGCTGAAAATGCTGGAGGGAACGGTCGCCAATGTTCCGCCGCAGGGCGGCAGAAAGCATCCGCATCAGGAATTCATCCAGATTGATACGTCGAACATCCTGTTTATCTGCGGAGGCGCGTTTAACGGTCTGGATAAGATCATTGAAGCGCGCACCAGCAAGAGTGCGATGGGCTTTGGCGCAGAAATCAAGTCGAAGGAAGAGAAGGACGAGGGAACGATTTTACTCGATCTGGAACCGCATGATCTTCTCAAATTCGGTATTATTCCGGAGCTGATCGGCCGTCTGCCGGTACTGGTGACGCTGGATTCTCTGGATCGTGAGGCCCTGATCCGTATTCTCAAAGAGCCGAAGAACGCCCTGGTGAAGCAGTATCAGCGCTTGCTTGCAATGGACCACGTTGATCTGGACTTTGACGATGCGGCGCTGGAGCGGATTGCGGATATCGCGCTGGATCGCAAGACCGGCGCACGCGGATTGCGCGGCGTGATGGAAAACGTCATGACGCAGGTTATGTACGACGTTCCGTCAGATCCGTCGATCCAGACGGTCCGTATTACCAAGGAAGCTGTGGACCGCGAAGCGCAGCCGCTGATCAAGCACGCAGGCGAGCAGCAGGCTTTGTTGTCATAAGAGGTAATTGATATGGAACATAATCCATTTCTGCTGACCGTGCTCTATAAGGAGCCGGGCAGTGCACCGGAGGTTAAACAGATCCCCAATTCCATCGCGGAGATGGAGGACCTGGTACACGGCAAAATCGACTCGGTTGGCGTGGATGACGGCATTTGTGTCATCTGCAATGCCATGGCGGAGATTCTGAAAATGCCGCTGTGCACAGAAATCTATAACCAGAAATTCTACGGACCAATCTTGATGGTGGAATTTAACGAAAACGGCCAGCTTTGTTCTCTGGATGAGGATAATATCCAGTATTACGCCAAGCTGTTTCACGAATAACAGAAAACGTCTGTAGTTTTCAGGACTATGGACGTTTTTCTTTGTGCACAATGCGGTCGAAAAATGAAAGTTTGCCATGATTATCATGCATATCATGCCTTGCATTGTGGGACAAAATCGAGTATAATTCTGACTGGAGTAGATTACTCTCGTTTAGGGAAATGCACATATAGTATGTGTTCGGCTGCATGCCGTACAAAGGAGGTATCGCCATGTCCCTTGATTTAGAATATACGCCGGAGACGTTACCGGTTCTGCCGCTTCGCGGACTGGTTGCCTTTCCGGAAACATTGATTCATTTTGATGTCGGCCGCCTGATTTCCATGAAGGCTCTGGAAGCCGCGATGAAGGGGAGTCAGAAGGTTTTTCTGACGGCACAGTGTGACATCCGCACCGATGTTCCCAAGGCGGACGACCTGTTTACATTTGGTACCATCTGCACGATTAAGCAGATTTTGCGTCTGCCGGGCGACAACATTCGTGTGCTGGTACAGGGTACTGCACGAGCATCCGTGTTGGAGTTTGAAGAGTCGGACGATCAATGCATTTACGCATCTGTTGTCCGCATTGATACCGAACCGGGCCGCGTATCCATGAAAAAGAAAGAGGCTCTGGTTCGCACGCTGCAGGAGTCCTTTGAAGAATACGCTCAGCTTTCCAACCATATTTCACGCGATATTGTCATGACCATTCTGGACAATGATGATCCGGGATATCTGGCAGATTACGCCGCGCAGAATATCCCGATCAGCTATGAGATCAAGCAGGAGCTGCTGGAAGAACTGCATGATATTCGCCGTTTGGAACAGCTGATTAAGGTTTTGGCGCGTGAGATTGAGATACTCAAAATTGAAGGCGACCTGCAGGAGAAATTGCGGGAAGCCGTGGATAAAAACCAGCGGGAATACTATCTGCGGGAGCAGATCAAGGTCATTCAGGATGAGCTGGGTGAGCAGAACACCGAAGAAGAAACCGCTACATACCGTCAACGGATTCTGGAGCTTCACCTGCCGGAGCAGGACGAAGAAAAGCTTCTCAAAGAAGTCGTGCGGCTGGAAAAGATGCAGCCGATGTCTGCGGAGAGCGGGGTAATCCGGAATTATCTGGACATTTGCCTGGATCTTCCGTGGAACATCACGACGCCGGAGAAGCACAACCTTGCCGCTGCACGTAAGGTTCTTGACCGCGACCACTATGGTATGGAAAAGGTCAAGGAGCGCATCATGGAGTTCTTGGCGGTCAAGGCGATGGCGCCCGAATTGAAGGGACAGGTATTGTGTCTGGTTGGCCCTCCGGGTGTCGGCAAGACCTCCATCGCTCGTTCGGTCGCTGAGGCGATGGGACGCTCGTACGCCCGCCTGTCGCTTGGCGGCGTGCGGGATGAAGCGGACATCCGCGGTCATCGAAAGACCTATATCGGTGCGATGCCGGGCCGCATTATAACGGCAATCTCGCAGGCGGGAAGTAAAAACTGTCTGCTTCTTCTGGATGAAATTGATAAGATGGGCTCGGATGGACGAGGTGATCCGTCCTCGGCCATGCTGGAGGTACTGGATACGGCGCAGAACAATGCGTTCCGTGATCATTTTATTGAACTTCCGTTCGATCTCTCGGATGTTTTGTTTATCACGACGGCCAATGATTTGGATAACGTGCCGCGTCCGCTGTTGGACCGCATGGAGGTCATTGAGCTTGGCAGTTACACTGAAGAGGAAAAGGCGGAAATCGCGCTGCGTCATTTGCTCCCCAAACAGCTGAAGAATCACGGCTTGAAAAAGAGCAATCTCTCGCTCAAGCATGATACCATGACGTATATTATCTCTGCATACACCCGCGAAGCCGGTGTACGCCGTCTGGAACAGCTGTTGGCGAAGATCTGCCGCAAGGCAGCACATAAGATCGCTGTCGAGCAGGAAGAAAACCCGGATAAGACCGTACGCCGCCGCATTTCGGTAACGCGGAGCAATATCGAGGAATTTCTGGGCACGCCGCGCTATAAGAAGGACAATGTTTCGCGGCGCGACGAGGTCGGTGTCGTCAATGGATTGGCGTGGACGTCGGTCGGCGGCGAGATGCTGCAGGTCGAAGTGAACGTGATTCCGGGCAGCGGCAAGCTGGAGATCACCGGCAACCTGGGCAACGTCATGCAGGAATCTGCGAAGGCAGCTGTGACGTATGTTCGTTCTGCCGCAAAGAATTTCCAAATTGACCCTGCATTTTACAAGGACAACGACATTCACATTCATTTTCCGGAGGCGGCCATTCCGAAGGACGGCCCATCGGCTGGTGTGACCATGACAACGGCGTTGGTATCTGCGCTGACCAACATTCCGGTTCGCCATGATGTGGCGATGACCGGCGAGGTCTCGATCCGCGGCCGGGTTCTTCCGATCGGCGGTCTGAAGGAAAAAACCATGGCGGCCTATCGGGCCGGTATGAAGACCGTTCTGGTGCCAGCGGAGAACGAGCCGGATTTACAGGATATCGAACCGGTTGTCCGCGAGAATATTGAATTTGTCGTTGCGGATACCATGCAGACCATACTGGACACGGCGCTTTGCAGAAAGCCGGGTCAGGCTGTGTCACTGCCGATTTCCGCACCGGCGCTGCCGCTGAATGAAGTAGCGGTCACCAAAGAAATTACGTTGAAACAGTAAAGGAGATCCCATGCTGAATCTTCACAACGCCGAGTTTATCCGGTCTGCCGTGCATCGTTCGGATTTTCCAAACGATCCGCTGCCGCAGATTGTCTTTGCCGGAAAGTCCAATGTCGGCAAGTCATCGACCATCAACAAGCTGCTGAATCGCAAAAATTTTGCACGCGTCGGCAACGAGCCGGGCAAGACCATTCATATCAACTTTTTCTGTATTGATGAGCAGGTCTACTTTGTAGATCTTCCCGGTTACGGCTATGCTAAGGTATCCAAAAAAGAGCGCGACCGGTGGGGCGCGTTGATGGAGGAGTATTTCGCCGAAGAGGACGCGATCACGCTGGGATTTCAGATTGTAGACGCCCGACACAAGCCAACAGCGGACGATGTCACGATGGCAAATTGGTTTTTGCAGACTGGCATGCCATTTGCAGTCATTGCCAACAAGCATGATAAGCTGAAAAAAAGTGCGGTGGAAGGCAGTCTGAACCTCATCCGCACGACGCTTCAGCTCCCGGAACAGGTTCCGGTTATTCCGTTTTCCGCGGTTAAGGGAACGGGACGAGACGAGGTGTTACAGTTGATTTTCGATCATGTGGATCGGCATGATTGAACAAATTGACATAATTATGGCCGCATCTGTGTTTGGATGCGCCTCAGTTCACATATAAGGATGGATAACTGTAATGAGCGAAAAGAGACCATTTATCACCAAGGAGCAGGCACAGGAGATCGTAAAAGAGTATCCGACCCCGTTCCACCTGTACGATGAAAAAGGCATTCGTGAGAACGCGCGCAGACTGAATCAGGCTTTTTCCTGGAACAAGGGCTTTAAAGAATACTTTGCGGTCAAGGCTACGCCGACTCCGCGCATTCTTCAGATCCTCAAGGAAGAAGGCTGCGGTACAGACTGCTCCTCTCTGACCGAGTTGATGATGAGTGATGCCTGTGGCTTCGCCGGTAAGGAAATCATGTTCTCTTCCAATGATACACCGGCAGAAGACTTCCAGTTGGCAGACAAGCTGAATGCCACCATCAATCTGGACGATATCACGCATATCGAGTTTCTGGAGAAGGCAATCGGCCATATTCCGGAGCGCATCTGCTGCCGGTTCAATCCGGGCGGCGTATTCCAGCTGGGCGATTCCAAGGAAGGCTTCCAGGTTATGGACAATCCGGGTGACGCCAAGTATGGTATGACCCGTGAGCAGATCGTCGAGGCGTATAAGATTCTTAAGAGCAAGGGTGCCAAGGAATTCGGCATTCATGCCTTCCTCGCTTCCAACACGATTTCCAATGACTACTATCCGGCGCTGGCAAAGATCCTGTTCCAGCTGGCGGTAGAGCTGAAGGAAGAGACCGGTGCGCATATCAAGTTCATCAACCTGTCCGGCGGCGTCGGTGTCCCGTATCGTCCGGAGCAGTCCACCAATGACATTGCCGTCATCGGCGAGGGCGTCCGCAAGGCATACGAAGAAGTTCTGGTTTCGGCCGGTATGGATGACATTGAGATCTATACGGAGCTGGGACGGTTCATGCTGGCCCCGTATGGTGGTCTGATCACAACAGCGATCCATGAGAAGCACACGTATAAGGAATACATCGGCGTGGACGCGTGTGCGGCCAACCTGATGCGTCCGGCTATCTATGGTGCATATCACCATATTACGGTTCTGGGCAAGGAAGACGAGCCGTGTGACTGCAAATACGACGTAACCGGTTCGCTGTGCGAGAACTCGGATAAATTTGCGGTAGACCGCATGCTGCCGAAGATTGAGCGCGGTGATATCCTGTTCATCCATGATGCCGGCGCGCATGGTTTCTCCATGGGCTATAACTACAACGGTAAGCTCCGCTCCGCGGAAATCCTTCTGAAGGAAGATGGAAGCACGGAGATGATCCGCCGTGCAGAGACCCCGGCTGATTACTTTGCTACCTTTGATTTTACCGGTCTGTTTAACCAATAATTGCATCGCAAAAGACAGAGTGTGCATCAACACTCTGTCTTTTTTCGGGCGATTTTGACATGGAAAAACAAAAAAGAGGTTTTCATCTGGTTTGTCATGTGATAAAATAAAAAGAAGACTATTATTGAGAGAAGAAAGGGGACTGCTGTATGCGGCACATTAACGATCTGAGCGATCTTACCATGGAGGAGTTCCAAGAACTGTATAAACTGACCACCAACATTATTGACCGGCCGGAGGGTTATGCAGATGCCTGTCGTGGTAAAGTACTGGGCAGTCTGTTTTATGAACCAAGTACCCGAACAAACCTGTCTTTTTCTACCGCTATGATGCGCCTGGGCGGAAGTGTTATCGGCTTTAACAATCCGAGTTCCTCCTCTGCGGCAAAGGGCGAAAGCCTCAAGGATACGATTTGTATGGTATCCAATTATGCAGACCTGATTGTCATGCGCAATCCAAACGAAGGTGCCGCGAAGGCTGCCTCTATGTTTTCCGAAGTTCCGGTCATCAATGCCGGTGACGGCGGACACCTGCATCCGACGCAGACTTTGGCGGACATGACGACGATTCTCCGTCTGCGCGGCTCGGCGGATAATATGAAAATCGGCATTTGCGGCGATTTGAAATATGGACGTACAGTACATTCCCTCATCCATTTTCTCGCCAATTATGAGAACGTTCAGTTCTATTTGATTGCGCCGCGCGAGCTGGCGATTCCGGAATATCTGCGGCAGTTTATGCGCCAGAATAAGATGAAGTTCTTCGAGGTTGCCGGTCTGGAACCGGTTATCCCGATGTTGGATGTACTGTATATGACGCGCATTCAGCGCGAACGGTTCCCGTCGATCGAAGAATACAACAGCCTCAAGGGTATCTATTGTCTGAACGCTGCCAAGCTGAAAAACGCGAAGAAGGATCTGTTGGTAATGCATCCGCTGCCGCGTGTGGATGAGATTGCGCAGGATGTCGATGACGACCCGCGCGCAGTGTATTTTGATCAGGCCCGTTATGGCATGTATGCGCGTATGGCGCTGATTCTGACACTGCTGCGGCAGGGACGCCAGCGCATGCCGAAATCCGTCAAGGGACTGAAGCATATGCGCTGTACCAACCCGAAATGCATTACGAAGACGGAGGCCTATCTGCCGATCCAGACCCATCACACGGAGCAGGGAGAGCGCTGCCTGTATTGCGATCAGATGGTGGCACCGTATTTTCCACGCAGGGAAGAGTATTACGAGTATTAATGTACGATTTGAGCGTCGGGCAGGACGACTTGAAAAACCAAATACCGCAATAACGCAAAAGACCACTTTTTCCAAAATAAAAAGCGGTCTTTCTGCATCTGTAGCTATAAAATGAGCACCCGGACGTGCCGGGTGCTCAACGTTGTATTTATTTTAATGCTGTAAACTTAGTTCTTGCTCTTGATATACTCGTCAATCGCAGCGGCAGCCTTCTTGCCGGCGCCCATTGCCAGAATAACGG
>JBJEZE010000084.1:0-2281 GCA_051887235.1 Butyricicoccus sp. | reverse complement strand
TTTCCCTGCGAAACGCAGCCGCTTCTTCGGGCTGCCCACCGCAGTCCGCGGTCGCATTGCCGATGAGCAGCCTGACATATTTCTGCTGCACGATTGCCTGAATCTCTGCAGCTTCGCCTTTTGTTTCATGAAGCAGGATGCGCGTCACCTTCATCGGATCCTTCAGCTTATGCGCCGAATAGACCGACGTTGCCGCAGATGAAGCGCGCAGCACATAGTGATACGGACAAATATCCTCGTATACGCTTTGCTTTGCCTCCCGGAACAGGTAATAATTCATCAGCAAATCTTCCGTATTCCGGATTGTTGTATCCATCGTCCCATTGCGCAGCAAGTGATGAAACAAGCTCTTGTGAAAGAGCTTGTTCCACAGGCCTGGCTCGATATACGAGCCGTCAAGCAGGGCCATCAGTCCCGCCTTCCTGTCCTGCTGCATAAGGCGGCCTGTGTTGTAATAATAATCCACATGTCCCTTGGGAAACACCATCTGATAGCCGCAGTGAGAGATATCCGCGTCATACTTCTGCGCATTGGCGAGCAGTCTTTCGTACATCTGAGGCTCAATGTAATCGTCCCCATCCACAAAACCGATCCACTCGCCCGCTGCTTCCGCAGCACCGCGCAGGCGCGCGCTGGTCACGCCGCCGTTCTCCTTGGCAATCACGCGGATACGCCGATCCTGTTCCGCCAGCTCCCGCGCAACGGACAGCGTATCGTCGCTTGAGCCGTCGTCCACGATCACGATCTCCAGATTTCCGTAGCTCTGCGCGCAGATGCTCGCAATGCTCTTATCAAGATAAGGCGCAATATTGTATGCAGGAACAATCACCGTAATCAATGGATTTTCCATCAGTCAATATACCCAATCTTTCCAAGCAGTTCGTTCTTCTGCTTCATTCGTTTCTCCATGGAAACATTTTTCCTCAGCGTATAGTCTTCGCCATAGCAGGGCGCATCTGCCATTCGCGCCTTTTCCTTTGCAATATACGCCTCCGTCGTTCCAATCACACGCGCAGGCGATCCGACTGCTACCATGCCGCTGGGAATATCGTGCGTCACCGTGCTGTTTGCGCCGATAATGACGTCGTCCCCAATCGTTACACCGGGAAGAACCACCGTTTCTGCGCCAATAAAAACGTTATTGCCAATCGTCACACGACCGATTTTCGTATAACCCAGGAACTGTTTTGTGCTTGCATCATGGCAAAGAATATGTACTCGGGGCGCCATGAGCACGTGATCGCCGATTTCGATCAGCCAGCAGTGCGACGGGTCCAGAATGACGCCGTTCAGCCGGCCAAAATCCTTGCCCACCTTCATGCCCATGGAAATCAGTTTTTCCGTGGTGTATTCTCCGCGAAGGCGATAGACCATTTCTTTTATCCAGCTCACAGTAAACTCCTCAACATTATCACTTATTCTTCATGAATAATCTCTTGACATAATACATTGGTCCACATTCCAATAGATCATACACGCAAAACGTGTAAACCTTTTCACCTTTTCTCCCAAAATGACGCTCAATAACATCAAAATGCTCCGGTTTGCGCAGCCAATCTTTTATCGCAGACTGTTTATACACTCTATTCTTAGGAAGCGCTGGACCATCAATCCAGGATCCTGCGCTATGATTCTTTGCAAATGCCGCGTACTCGCCAAACGATAGAATTCTAATTCCCTGATATACCTGACTCTCACCATTTCTTACAAATTGTGGGCAGTATAGTTTCAGCGCCTCCGTATTCTTAGCCGGACATGGGCTCATGTCAAATTTCCCATCGACAGAAAAATGTTTGTCGTCATAGTAATCAAGCATCGCCTGTACGGCGGGATGCTCGGCAATCGCCCCAAATCCTAAGCCTGTAGCAATGTTCCTGTCGCTCTCAAAAGCAAAAAAAGCATCGCTTTCTCTAAGCACTTCTACACTCGAAAGCAGCTCAATATCCGTATCAAGGTATATCCCACCATACTCAGAAATCACCTTTAGTCTCGCCACATCAGAAACAAAGGCCCATTTCTTTGCCGCATACGCCTCTTTTGTATATGGTATAGCGTTCACATCAAAATTCGATTCATTCCATTCCCTGATCTCCCAATCAGGGCAGAATCTTTTCCAGGATGCAATGCATTGCTTTACAATATCGGGTTTTGGATTGCCTCCAAACCAACAATAATGAATAATCTTTGGGATCATACGCTTTTCTCCTGTAGTTCACTCAGCATTTGTTCTACCGCACGCACCGTATTCACCGTGCTGAACGTCTTCCCGCGCTCCTTCGCC
>JBJEZE010000083.1:0-2293 GCA_051887235.1 Butyricicoccus sp. | reverse complement strand
TGATCGGCAAGACCACCGAGGAGATCTCCGCCTGGGTGGCGGCCTGCTTCTCCGACGTGAACGGCCGCGCGCTGCACGGCACCTCCACCAAGGAAGCGGACATCGCCAAGTACGAGACCATGACCGACGAGCAGAAGGCCGAGATGGACGCCATCTCCACCGCCACCATGGCGCTGCGCGACCCGCACGGCGACATTCTGACCGCCATCGAGCAGGCGGACGCCGCCGCCAAGACGGTTGACATCACCGTCGAGTAAAACCTCACATGACACAGAACCCGCGGGGCATGCGCTCCGCGGGTTTCTCTGTGATATCATTCTGTTCAGCATCCGATCCGGGTACGGAAACCACAGAATCTCATGCCTTCCGGTCCTGCGCAGCGATCATGCCGGCATCATTGTATCTTCTCCGTCATCTCAAGCGTATTGTATGCGGTATTTCCTTCATGATCTGTCGCCACCAAGACATACGATTCATTGGGCTGTACATCCACACCATCCCAAATATATGCGACCGCATCTACGCGGTTCTCGGGAAAAGATTCCATGACGGGCCACTGCGTGTTCAGGCAGGTTTTATATAGCCTGACCTCTCCTGTATCATGATTCAGAATCCCCATCCCAAGATTGATGTCCACTCCATCTTCCTCTCCTGTGCACCAATTATCCACAGCATACTTAAACCGCGATACATCAACGCTGGCTGTAATCGTCTTATTCACCCGATCAATCTCAGCGTTTGCACCCACCAGGCTACTGTCAGCCTCCATATCGGTGACCGTCATATAGTCAACCCGATAGTTCCCGGCAACAAATCCTCCCACAAGAATGACAGCAATGATGGCACATAATCCTGCATTGAGCTTCTCTATCGAAAACGGCCCCTTTTCTTTGCACGCACCTGAATCCAGTTTGCTTGCCAAACACTTCATCGCAGCCAGAATAAACAGCACATAGGAGATATATACCGTTCTTCCCGCTGATACAAAAAGCGTCGGCGAGAAGCCCGAAACAACGCTGGCGGCGATTGCTCCGTAATAAAGGAAGAGAAACCAAAGCCTATCGCGATGTGAACCTATCGCCTGTATTATGATGTAACCATAACAAAATAAAAGGAACAGCGAAAAAACGATCCAAAGGATGTAGGCCATGTTAAAGGGATGTACAAATTGAATATCCAGCATTTTACGCACGATGATATTCTGCAAAACAGATAATGCCATGTATATTCCTATGATAATGAATTGTCCTGTACGCTTTTCGATCAGTGCAAACACTGCGCAAATACCTGCGGGAATCATCCAAAGCAGGAATCCTTGAAGCGAAGAAAGATCAAGTATGAAGCGCTGCATCCCCAACAGCACCTTATCCACATACGACAGCATGCCATAACCAACACAGCGGAACATCTCCATCTCATATCTATGCCGATTGCCTGGCGCCAGATAACTGAAAAGCATGACGCCCGCATTGATGCTCCACAGAATAAACAGGTAAATGATATCTTTGCGGCGGTTGATCCAGATCTCTTTTGTGCAATACATTCGTACATACACAAAGAAAAGAATGCCCATCGCAAAAAGTACCGCCGCCGATTGTTCCATATTGGCGCACACGACGCATGCAATGCCTCCGCACAATTTCAAGGCAGAACTGATTTCTTCTTGGGACAACACTTGATAAAACAAATACAGGCATACCAACAGTGCAGCAACCGGATACAAATAATTCACAGACCCTGCTGCCCATCTCACAGGATTGGCTAAATCCGGGATCATTCTCCACAATATGAGCGTCACGATAAGCAAAGCAGCGCGCTGAACACCAACAGCATATAAATCTGCCGTCCTGCAGATTAAGCAGCACGTTGCTGTCACCATGAATACACTGACGATCTTCCAGACGATCACCGGTAAATTGGTCAATGCTATCAAAATAGAATGCAGGACGATCCTACCGCTCCATTCGTTATAGTATGCACTTGCCCACTCACGCCAGGACCCCCAAGTCTCTAATGCTGTTCGGTATACCTCATCATCTCCAATGCTTGTAAAGCCGGCATGATAGAATAAGCTCATCCCCATCAGACATACGCACAGAAACGCCACTCCTTCTGCGCGACTTTCTTTTGAAAATCTCTCCATCGAATTACTCCTTATATGTTATTTGTATTCAATTGCATTATATCTCAAATTGCATCTGTTTTCCAGTATTGCATCCAAATAATGAACAGAAAACGGAAAAGGACGCCGAGCCGAAGCCCTGCGTCCTTTCCGTATTGAAGGAGATTCAAT
>JBJEZE010000082.1:0-9476 GCA_051887235.1 Butyricicoccus sp. | reverse complement strand
CTTCATCTACACGCAGGATAATAAACTGTCCCGGTTCTGCCTTCTTCGCAACGTAAGGTGCATCGATTACCAACAGGACAACGTTAGCACTCAGACGACGCTTTTCAAGGATTTGATACATGTCTACTGTTCCTCCTATATTGATTACTGAAATCATTTTTCAACCAAACAGCCGCTATCTTATGTAGCCTTTATAATGATACATCAACAATAACAACTTTTCAAGTATTTTGCGTCTTTATTGCGATTTTTTTAACATACTTTCGCCAAACTCACATTTTTTTTGCAAAAAATCAGGCAAATTCCTGCTTGAAAATTTTAGAATGGATGTCAATGATATGTTTTTGGTCTTATTTTGGTATGCTTTCGGGAGCGAATTACGGTTCTATGTTCGTCCAATTTTCCATATCGTAAAACAGAACAACGTCGGACAGGAAATAACCGTCTGAGGGAGGAAACGAGTATGCAGGATCGGGAATTGATGCAGGCTGCGTCCTGCCTTCCGCCGCCGCTGCGCATGCAGATTCAGCGATGGGCAGAGCAGAGCAGAGAGGTCTGTGAGGAAATCCGTCTGCGCACGGGACGCCCGCTGACCGTGGCAACCCTGCACAAGGAACAGAGCGCGGGAGGACGCGTTTTGACGCAGCAGGTTCTCCAGGACACAGTGGATCGGGCGTGTGAGTATTCGGTACATACCTTTGCATCGAACATCTCACAAGGTTTTTTAACACTTCCCGGAGGACATCGCGTCGGCGTGTGCGGAGAGGCAGCGTGGGAACAGGGACGCATTGTCTCATTCCGTTCGTTCTCCTCGCTGAATATCCGTGTGGCTCGTTCGGTTCCCGGCGCGGCCCCGCCCGAACTGGTGCAGGCGGTTCAGGCAAAGCAGTATTTGCGCAGTGCTCTGATCTTTTCGCCGCCGAAATTTGGAAAAACCACCTTGCTGCGTGATTTGACCCGCCAGCTGTCCGAGCAGGGCTTCCGCATGGGTTTGGCGGACGAACGCGGAGAGCTTGCCGCTGTTCACCGCGGACAGCCGCAGCTGGCTGTCGGGCCGTGTACGGATATTATCACCGGGTGCCCAAAAGCGGAAGCAGCCCTCATGCTGGTCAAAACCATGTCACCGGACGCCATTGTGCTGGACGAGATAACCACAGAACGGGATATTCAGGCCGCACTGCATTGTTCCCATTGCGGAACAGCTGTGTTTGCCTCGGCACATGCGTACAGCATGGAGGATTTCTACAACCGGCCGCTGTATGAGCGTTTGCTGAAGTCCAATATTTTTCCGCTGTTTTTTGCGCTTCAACGGGATCGGACAATAAAATTAGTGAAGCAGAAGTAGGAGGAAATGACATGCTCAAGCTGATAGGGATAGTTTTTGTTATCGGTTCCTTTACCGGGATCGGAATCGCTCAGCGGCAGCAGTATCAGGGACGGGTCACGACGCTGTGCGGCCTGTTGTCCGCGCTGGATCTGATTGCAGGGGAGCTGTCCTTCCGCCTGACCAGCATACCGGACATTATTGCATTGCTGGCGAACGACCGTCACTCGTCGGTTTCCGAGTTGTTTTCCAGCATGAATCACGCTGTACAACAGGATAACGGACTTTCGCTGACCTACAAATGGATGAAAACCTTTCAGCAGAACGGGCCGCAATTTGGTTTGAACGCGGACGACATCGCCGTATTATGCGATATGTCAGACTTTATCGGAAAATACGATGTAAAATCGCAGGAGCAGAGTGTCCGTTATGCCAAGCAGCGTCTGGAACAACAGCTCAAGCTGGCAGAAGCGGAGCTGAAGAGCAAGGGAACCGTGTATCGCACCTGCTGTATTGCGGCCGGCTTGCTGCTGGTTTTAGTGCTGTTGTGACGGTGATGCTATGCAGGTTGATTTGATTTTTAAAATTGCAGCCATTGGCATTCTGGTAGCAGTACTCAATCAGCTGTTGATCCGGTCTGGCCGGGAAGAACAGGCGATGATGACAACGCTGGCGGGATTGATTGTCGTGACCATGCTGGTGGTACAGGAAATCAGCAAGCTGTTTTCTATGATGCAGTCGGTATTTGGGTTTTAACGATGACGTACCTCATACAGATTGTCGGCGCAGCTCTGCTCGCTGCTGTGCTGACAGCGCTTCTCCGTCCGGTCTCGCCGGCGATGACCATTGTTTTCACAGCTGCCTGCAGCATACTGCTGCTGTTGGCGATATTGGAACCGCTGGGGAATACATTAAACGCCATTTCGCAGATGCTGGCCACGGCGGGAATCGACGGCAGTTTGTATCTGCCGGTCATCAAGGCGGTTGGGATATCCGTGCTGGTACGCATCACCGCCGAGCTGTGCCGCGACTCCGGTCAGGGTGCGTTGGCTGCCAAACTGGAATTGGCTGGAGCCGTTACGTCCATTGCGGTCTGTGTACCGCTGATTCAACAGGTTTTCCAGCTGCTTGGAATGATGATGGAATAAGTGATGATACGAATACTACGAAACAATCTGCTGTTTCTGCTGCTGTTGTTTTCGGTGTGGGTGCCGTCCCGCGCGGCTGAGCTGCCGTCTGTGAGCAGCGCACAGCAGGATATGACGTCCGGCATGACCGGAGAAAGCAAAAGCATATTGGGAGACCTCACGGCGGATGACTGTACGAATCTCACGCATGTGCTGTGCTCTTTGTGGGACAACACGGTAAATCAGACGCAGGGCATTTTGAAAAACGCCATTTTGACGGTCACAAAGACGGGAGTTATTCTGATTTTGTGCGGATGTGCATCCGGATTTTCCAGCGGAAGCCAACCGCCGTCGTTTGTGCTGACGATGGCGGGGGCGCTCGGGATTACCACAGCTGTGTCTGGCGATCTGTCCGGTATGATGTCGCTGTGCCGTTCGTCGGCTGAGGAACTTTCGGTGCTGTCCAACTCGATGCTGCCGGTGATTATGACGGCGGTTTCGCTGAATGGGATGCCGGCGACCGGAGGTATTCTGCAGGCAGGCACCGTGTTCGCACTGAATTTCTGTCTGACCCTGATCACCTCCGTTCTGCTTCCGGCGGTGTCTGCATATATTGCTATGATTACAGTCAACGCTGCCTTGGGCAACGGTATGCTGACCCGTCTGGCTGATTTCCTGCGTTGGATGACTTCCGGAACGCTGAAATTGCTGGTTACGGTATTTATCGCGTACATCACGGTGTTTGGATCACTCAGTCAGGGGGTCGATCGCACGACGGTGCGCGCCGCCAAATTTGCAGTGTCCGGAGCGGTTCCGGTGGTCGGCGGGATTTTATCCAGTGCAGCAGAGACCGTATTGGCCAATGCTGCGGTACTGAAAAACACCGTCGGCCTGTTCGGCATCGTCTGTGTTGCCGCCGTCTGTCTGGTGCCGTTTTTACGTCTGGGAATCAGCTATCTGCTGTTCCGGGCAGGAAGCGCGATCCTGTCACCGCTTTCGCCGACGCCGCTGCTCAGCTTGATGGATGGCATCACCAACAGTTTTGGATTGATTCTGGGCATGCTGGGAAGCTGCAGCGCGATTGTGTTTTTTGAGCTGTTTTACACAATCGCCTTTTTGACCGGATCATGATCGCCGTATTCAAACAGGTCATTCTCTGCGTGACCGCGGCGTCCTTGTTCGGTGCAGTCGTGCTGTCACTGGTGCAGCAGCGGGCGCAGAAGGAGATTGTCCGCATTGCAGTGGGGATTGTATTGATTTTGTCCCTTCTCACGCCGCTGCGATCCCTTCACTTTCCCAAGCTGAGTGAGATCATGGACAGCGCACGGATACAGTCGGCGGGTGAAGACGAACTATATGAACAGACCATTTCAGAGGAGTTTTGCCGCCAGGCAGAAGACTATCTGGAACAGCAGGCGCAGCAAAACAGCATCACCTGCAGCATTGAGATCCAGACGGAGATAGATGAGAACGAACTGAAGATTACCGGCGCAGCCGTTCGCTGCTCCAGCGAAGAAGAGGAACGACTCTCTCAGCTGATGACGGACCAGCTTGGAATCGAACAGAATCAGATCCAGTTCATTGGGGAGGACGACGAGCAATGAAACAATGGAAAACCGCTGTCGGACGTCTGGAAAAATACAAATATTTTTTGGTCATTATCGCGGTCGGCGTTCTGCTGATGGTGGTTTCGGTGCCGGATAGCACCGAGCAGAGTTCGGCGGAATCAGACAGCGCCGCGTCGGAATCCTTTGATCTGAATCAGTTCGAACAGCAGATCTGTGACAGCCTGGCTGCAATGGATGGAGTCGGACGAGTGGAAGTCATGCTGTCGTTGGAGTCCGGAGAAGAATCGGTATATGCTTCGGATGTATCCCGTTCCAGCCAGTCCAGCGGAAGCGATTCTTCCAGCGAAAACTATCAGAGTACCATGTCCATCCTGTCCGACGGCAGCTACGGTGAACAGCCGGTTCTGATTAAAAATAACTATCCCACCTTTCGGGGCGCGGTTGTGATATGCGACGGAGCGGACAGCAGCAGCGTGCAGCTGGAAATCACCGAAGCGATTTCGTCGTTGTGCGGCATTTCTTCCGATCACATCTCGATTGTAAAAATGAGCGAATAAAATGAGTCCATTATCCAGCAGAGGAGGAGTTATATGATTTCCATGAAAAAACGAGGGGCAGTATACGGGGTCATTGGACTGATGCTGTGTGTGGCGGTCTATCTGAACTGGAGTTACTTTCAGTCTCCATCCGAGCTGACCGTGGCCGCACAAACCGACGCCGCTGCAGAGGCATCCGAATCGGTTTACGGAGAAGTGACTTCGGTCAATGGCGATGCCGCCAGCACGGCAAAAACAGATTCGTCCACGGACAGCGGCACTACCGCGAAGGACAGTGCGCCGACGGTGTCCGATACCTCAACGTCGGAAGATGATCCGTTTGCTGAGGCGCGGCTGAACCGTCAGACCGCGCGCGATCAGGCGCTATCCATCTTAAAAGAGACGGTCTCCAGCGATGACGCAACCGAGCAGGCGAAGGAAGAGGCCAGCAAACAGATCAGCGAGATCGCATCCAACTCGGTGAAGGAATCCAAAATTGAGAGCCTGATCCAGAACAAAGGGTACACGGATGCTGTCGTTTACATCGAAGACGGAACCATTCACGCATGCGTGAAGAGCGAGGGCGGAAAGCTGAGTGAAACCGACGCGGCCAAGATTGCAGATATTATTGTTTCGGAGACCGGAGCGGACTTATCCAGTATTACGATCAGCGATGCGGAATGACAGGAATCCAACACCGCCCAAAAGTCTTTCTGATATAATTCTTCCAGAAACATTGAACCGGAGAAAAATATTTGCTATAATAGACAGCAGATAAGCTCCGGCACGCTCCGGCAGCTTCCAAAAGGAGTGTGATACCAATGGCAGAGAACAAGGCGTACTGGACCTCGGACGGCGATCAGGGCAGTGTCCGCATCTCGGAGGACGTCATTGCGTCCATTGCGGCCATCGCGGCTTCGGAAATCCCGGGCGTCGGCAGCCTGTATTCCGGAATCGGTACCAATGTGGCGGAATTTCTCGGCAAAAAAAATCTGGCAAAGGGCGTAAAGGTAGAGTTCCACGGAGATCTGGTCGAGGTGGAAATCAGTTTCCTTGCCGAGTTCGGATACAATATTCGTGAGGTTTCCAAGCAGGTTCAGAGTGCTGTCCGCTCGTCGATCGAGTCGATGACCGGTATGCGGACGACTGCGGTTAATATCAATATCGGCGGACTTTCCTTCCGCACTGCGGAAAACAAGCCGGCGGAACTGGCAGAATAATTGTTTGCGAGCGCAAGACCCCTGACGCATCGTCAGGGGTTATGTTTTGACCGTATTTGTGAGAAAATACTTGTATAATAGTCGTAGAGGCATTATAATGACTCTAAGAAAATAAAAAATGTTATTTCCGTATGGAAAACAAAAACGGACTGCGCAGGCAGTCCCAATGGAGGTTATCCTGTGGGTAGAAAAGAATCACGAGAAATTGCTCTGCATCTGATCTTTGAATTTGGATTTCAGGCGTTTGAGTCGGAAGAAATCGTCGCGTCCCGTCTGGAACAATCCGTACTGGATTCTCTGTCCGGCGACATTGCGCTGTATGCCGGACCGCTGGAAGAGGATCAGAAGCGGTACATTATTTCCACGGTTGTCGGAGTCGGCGAACATCTGACAGAGCTGGATGAGGTCATCAGCAGCCATTCCACCAACTGGAGTGCGAACCGACTGTCCAAGATCACAACGGCGATTCTGCGGCTGGCGCTGTACGAGATGAAGTACACCGAAGATGTTCCTGTCAGCGCGGCCATCAATGAGGCTGTCGAGCTGGCGAAAAAGTATGATTCCAAGGAAGCGTCCGGCTTTATCAACGGCGTACTGGGTGCGGTCAGCCGAAGTGAGACGGCCAAGAACGACTAATGGCACGTTATCTCGGCATCGATACATCCAATTATCGAACGTCTGCGGCGATTTTTGATTCGGATACGCATGCCTGGCACAATGCGGGACGTCTGCTGGACGTTCCGGAAGGCCGCATCGGGCTGCGCCAGAGTGATGCGCTGTTTCAGCACACGCTGCATCTGCCGGAGCGCATACAGGAGCTTCCGGCGGGTTTTGGACAAACGCTTGCTGCTGTGGCAGCCAGTACCCGCCCGAGAGCGGTGGAGAATTCCTACATGCCCTGTTTTTTGTGCGGCGAGGGAACGGCGCGTTCGATTGCGCACGCGAACGGGGTACCGTTTTTTGCTGTCTCGCACCAGCAGGGGCACTTGGCGGCGGCGGCGCTGTCTGCCGGTGCGCTGGAGCTGCTGCGCCAGCCATTTCTGGCCTGGCATTTGTCCGGCGGAACCACCGAGCTGTTGCATGTCACGCCGAACGAACAAACCGGCCTTCCGATGGCCGAGATTGTCGGCGGCACAACGGATGTGGCTGCGGGGCAGATTATCGACCGTGCCGGAAATTTGTTAGGATTGGCGTTCCCGTCAGGCGCTGCGCTGGAGGAATTGGCAAACCGATGTGAGGCACCGGAAAAGCCGTTCACCCCGAAGGTAACGGACAGCCGGTTTTCTCTGTCCGGTGTACAGAACAAGATCGAGGCCCTGCACAAAGCGGGCGCACCGACGGAAACCGTCGCGCGATTTACCATTGACACAGTTGCCGCTGCGGTTCTGAAGGCAACGGCGCAGGCGAAGCAGAAGCACCCGCTTCCGGTGCTGTGTGCCGGAGGAGTCATGTCCAACCGCATGGTACAGCAGGCGATGCACCGTCAGTTCGGGGCGAAATTTGCCGAACCGGTACTGTCTGGCGACAATGCAGTCGGTGTGGCGGTTCTGGCGGCATGGCTGCATGAGGGAAGACTATGAATCCTAACACCGCAGTGTATACCGTATCGCAGGTTAATCAGACGATTAAGCTGCTGCTGGAGGAAACGCCGGGATTTCGCAGCATCTATATTCAAGGTGAAATTTCGAATTTTAAAGCTCATTCCTCCGGACATTACTATTTTACATTAAAAGATGCACAGGCCGCGCTGTCGGCGGTCATGTTTCGTTCGGATGCGTCCCGTCTGCGGTTTCGGCCGCAGAATGGCATGAAAGTGATTGCGCGCGGACGGATCAGTTCCTATCCCAAGACCGGACAGGTACAGCTGTATGCCGCTGATATGATACCGGACGGGATCGGTTCGCTGACCATTGCCTTTGAACAGCTGAAAAAACGGCTGTACGAAGAAGGGTTGTTCGACACCGAACGCAAAAAGCCCATTCCGGCGTTTCCGTCCGTGATCGCGCTGGTCACGTCACCCACCGGTGCGGCGGTACAGGATATGCTCCGCATCCTGCGGCGGCGGTATCCGATCGCGCGCGTTCAGATTTTCCCGACGCTGGTACAGGGAGCAGAGGCAGCGCCTGCCATCGCGCAGGCCATTGCAGACGTCAACCGGCGCGGAGAGGCGGATCTGATTATCACCGGACGCGGCGGCGGCTCGCTGGAAGATCTGTGGGCGTTCAACGAGGAAATCGTCGCCCGGGCGATTGCGGCGTCTTCCATTCCGGTTATCTCGGCGGTTGGTCACGAGCCGGATGTCACAATTTCCGATTTCGCAGCGGATGCGCGCGCGTCTACGCCGTCCAACGCCGCGGAACTGTGCGTCCCGGACTGCGCGGAGTTGAAACGGCTGCTTTTGTCTGTGCAGACTTCGTTAGCCGCGGCAATGCAGCAACGTCTGGAACGGGAACGGCAGTCCTATCAGGCATTGGAACACCGGAGACAGCTGCGGACACCAACGGCGTATATCCAGGACAAGCGAATCGCGCTGGATTACGCCAGCGGTCAGATGCAGGCGGCCATGGGGCAGCTGCTGACCGAGAAACGCGGCGCTTTTGCCGAACTGGCCGCCTATCTGGACGCGTACAGCCCGCTCAAAGTGCTGTCGCGCGGCTATTCGGTGGTGTCCCGTGAAGATGGACGGATTGTAAACAGCAGTGCGCTTTTGAAAAAAGGCGAAGCGATTACCATACAATTCGCAAAAGGACGTGCGCAATGCACGGTAGAACAGGTGAAACGCAAATGACGCAGCAAAACCATACAGAACAGGAACAGACGTTTGAACAGGCGATGAAGCGTCTGGAGGAAATCGTCGCGCAGCTGGAGGCGGGAGAAGCACCGCTGGACAAAAGCCTGGCCCTCTTTGAGGAGGGCACCCGATTGTCTGTTCGGCTGTCCAAAACGCTGGATGAGGCGGAACAGAAGGTCACGATGATTCAGAAGCAGAACGGACAGGAACAAGAGGTTCCGTTTGAAACAGAGGATCTGTGAGAAAGGACAAAGATGGACTGGAAACAGCAATTGGAAGCGTATTCCTCCACGGTTGAGGATGCATTGGAGAATTATATCCAGCCGCAAAAAGATCTGGGGCAGGGTACGGTATTTGAGGCAGCCCGCTATTCCGCCATGGCGGGCGGCAAGCGGCTTCGCCCGGCATTGGTGCTGGAGTTTTGCCGCCTGTGCGGCGGAGAACTGCGCAGCGCACTGCCGTTTGCCTGTGCGCTGGAGATGATACATACGTATTCATTGATCCATGACGATCTTCCGTGCATGGACAACGACGATCTGCGGCGCGGCAAGCCCACCAACCACAAGGTATATGGCGAGGCGATGGCGGTTTTGGCCGGAGACGGTCTGCTCAATCTGGCGTTTGAGACCGCGTCCGATCCGATGCTGCTGGCGGAAATCACACCGCAAACCCAGCTGCGTGCCATTCGCACGCTGTCCCGTGCCTCCGGCATGGAAGGGATGATTGGCGGACAGGTGCTGGACATGGAAGCGGAGAAGCGGACCATTTCGCTGGATGAGCTGCAAATCCTGCAGTCTCTGAAAACCGGTGCGCTGATCTGTGCAGCCGCAGCACTGGGATGCATTATCGGCGGGGCGGATCAGGCGCAGTTTGATGCCGGGCAGGAGTATGCACGCTGCATCGGTCTGGC
>JBJEZE010000081.1:0-2320 GCA_051887235.1 Butyricicoccus sp. | reverse complement strand
GAAAAAGGACCGGATGACCAATGAACAGCTCTGTGCATTGGCCAAGCAGGGCGACGCCGATGCGCAGAATCTGCTGATTGAGAAGAACCTCTGCTACATCAAAAAGTCAGCGTATGAGGTGTGGAATACGCGTGCACAGTTCAACCGTTCCCTGTGCATTGACGTCGAGGATCTGGTACAGGAAGGATCAATGGGGCTGTATGACTGTATCGAAAAGTTTGATTCAGACAGCGGAAACCAGTTCCTGACCTATGCTGTTCCGGCAATCAAAAACGCCATGCTCGACTATGTCCGTTTGCAGAGTTCATCCTTTGAAGGCAAGAATCAGAGCGAGATTGTGTCTCTGGATGAACTTGCAAAGGATGAGGAACAAAGCAGACATACTTTCATTCCCGATCCCGCGACACAAACACCGGAGCAAGTTTATCTGGCACAGGAACGACTGAACGACCTCCATCATGCCTTGGATAGGATCGAGTCCAGAGAAGAACAGTATTTACGATACCGTTTTGGCTTCGACGATGATGTGGAGCATCCTCTGGCGGAGACGGCGAAGCATTTCCACCTGTCCGGAAGCAGAGCAAAACATACCGAGGCGCTGGCTCTGGATAACGTGTGGCTGGAGCTGCCGTGGTGGTACGAGCAGCGGAGGACCTTTCTTCTGTCTTCCATCATAGAAGCGCTGCTTGCGATTGAAAATTGATCAACGGCAAATAGCGAGTATGTCGCTGCGGCGGGTTTTATATCCCTTTTGCTCCCCCGGTGGTGCAGCATAGCGTCGGCCTGTGACCTCCGCTTTGCCGCATCACCTATACCCGAACAGGCGGATTTTGCTCATGGCAAATCCCTGGTTTCGTGTCCCTTCCAGCCACAAAATCCGCCTGTTCTGCTGCCGCCGTAAAGTGCCTGTCAGGCGTGGGACAGCCCCTTTCCAGCGTCAGCGGTCGCAAAAGGTATAACACACTAGACTTTGCAGCGCAAAATCGTGCGCCAACAGGGATGCTCCGCGCCCCTATTGGAAACCCAGCGCCGATGGGATGATCCCCTCTGGACACCCCCCTTTTTTCTTCACACGGCGGCGGTCAAACTATGAAAATGCAGTTTGCCACCGGTGCGAAGAAAAACAAAAGGAAGCATCCGCGCCTTGACCGTGTGAGCGCAAATCTTCCCTTTAAAGCTGACAATGTGAAGTTGGATGTGGTTCCGTATCTCAAGGAAATCGGAGAGACTGCAAATCGCAGAATGGAGCAGCTAATGGAGGAACTGTTAAAGAAGAATCCTGCTCCAGACAAAGAGACGCAGCAACTTGCCTGAGTTCAGCACATAAAAAATCATAAAGTGGATTTATACCCAAGGGAAACAAGGAGAAGAAGCGAACAAAGACGTCCGGGGAATTTTGGTGGCAATCAGCAGTTTGACCTGGCGCGTGTAACCAACCGGCGAAGGAAACCATGAAGCACACGTCCGGCAAAGGAGGATGTGATCAGCATGCCTTGCAATGGCGGCTGATTTCGGGTATAGTAAATAACAAGGAAATTTGCTGAAAGGAGGGCCGTCATGACGGAATTCGTGACACTGAGGAATATCCTGGAGGCGACGCCGTTGGGAGAGGCCGAGTTGCTGGCAGGAGCAGGCGGACTGGACAGGGAAGTCCGCGAGACGAATATCATCGAGGTGCCGGACGCCTGTGATTGGATGCGCGGCGGAGAAATCCTTTTTTCAGCCGGATATGCATTCGGCGGCGATGGAGCGCAGGGAGCCAAGTTGATCCGGGCCCTTGCCAAACGTGGGATTACCGCGCTGGTACTCAAGCCTGGGAAGTACATGCCTGCAGTGCCGCAGGAGATGATCGAAACGGCGGAACAGCTGCAGTTTCCGCTGCTGCAAATTCCACAGGACAAGCCATACAGCATTTACATGGAGGCCACATTTGAACGCCTTCGTGACAGCCGGCTGTATGAGCTGCGCATGATCACAAATCTGCACAGCAGGCTCCTGAATGCCAGCATTCATGGCGGCATGGAGGGAATTTGCAAAGTGCTGGAGGAACGTTTGAATAAGCCGGTGGCGCTGTGGGACGCCAAATGGCGGATGCGTTACGGCGCGGAGCGGTATCCGGAATGGAATGCGCAAATGTCTGGCTCGGACATGCGGCGCGAAGCGTCCAAGGAGACCCTGTCGTCCTTTTTTATTGCCTCGACGGAGGGCAATGAAGAGGGTGCGCAGGTCTATTTGGGCATCCAGTGCGGCGGACAGAAGCTTCGTGAAAGCGAACAGGTGGTGCTGCGCTATGCCGTTTCTCTTTTGAGCTTGGAGGCCT
>JBJEZE010000080.1:0-2362 GCA_051887235.1 Butyricicoccus sp. | reverse complement strand
TGTCATCGATCATGCGCTTAAATTCCGGGCGTTCGAAGTTTGTCCCACTCCATCCGTCATCGCAATAGTAGTCGACGATGCGGATATTGTGCTCTTTGCAGTACTGCGTCAGCAGCGTTTTCTGTGTTTGGATGCTGCCGGATTCTCCGGCGCTGCCATCATCCTGACTCAGTCGGCAATAGATTGCACCGTTTTCCTGTTCCATTAGGTGTCCTCCTTCTCATATGGTTCAGACACACAATACCCACGACGGTCAGGAATAGCCATATCCAAACCCACTGAAGTTTCATTCGTAAGTTTGTCCAGTTCAGACGAACGAAAGTCTCTTTTTATGAGTTCGGCCATCTTGTTTCGGATCTCTACATCTCCGCCGTAGTGACTGACGGTCACATATCTGACGCCGTGGATCACGGTAACATTTTTCAGACAATCGCCTTCGTATAAAAACATGCTCAAAGACCTCCCATCGTTTGCTGCTGTTCTTCGTTCTTCTGCTCTGTATTCTCTTGTGCCTTGTGTGTTAGCACAATGGCGGTGCCTGCGAGGGCGCCGAGCACCATGCCAACATTTTCAGCTTCCTCCTGCGCCTGAATGCGACGACGCTTTTCTTCGGTATCCCCACTGTCATCGTCCGCCATTTCCTCCAGCAGCTCAAGGCCGCACAGACCAGTACGGAGCGCGGCCGTCAGGAGAGCAGGCTTCGCACATTGCTGAGTACCGTCGCCGCGCCGTACCACACTGCCAGCACCGCCGCGATCAAAACCAATATCAGTGCGATCCATTTGACCGGCGTGAGGAAGTCGAAGTCCGGGAGCCAGTCCAACCATTTGCAGGTACGCTTCGCGTTCTTCTTCCCAGCCTGTTCCAGCAGGCGGTTGATCTGCGCCAGCGATTTCTGCGATTCCGTCAATGAGTTCTGCGCCGTTGTCAAATCGATGTAGGTTTTCAGTCCGGGAAGCACTTTCCTGATTTCCTCCAGCTCCCAGCAGACTTCTTTCATCTGCCGTGTCAAACTCGTCAGTGCTTCCGGCAGTGGACACTGGATCACAATAGGCGTCACTGGCTGTGTTGCGGGATTCGGCTCTGCGCTGTTGGACCGATTCATCTGCTTTAATTCTTTCAGCGTTTTCGTCCGCTCGACGCTTGGTGAGTTTTGCCCGTATTCTGAACTCATATTCCATGACCTCCTTAAGATACTTATCCTCGTGCAGCTTGCTGTCGCGGCACTTCATGCCGTCCGGCGTGGTGTAGGTAATGCTCTTGCGGCTGCTCTCCCAGCGGACAGCATAGCCCTCAGACTCCATCAGAGAAATGAATTCCGTGCGGCTGCCAGCGTATCGCATACACTCATCCACCGTGTTTGCCAGCCGTAGCTTCCAGCTCTGTCCCTTGAGTGCGGTGTGATATTCAGCGCCGCCCATGCCGCGGGCATGGCGGTGGACACTGGGTCGGAACACCGGCAGTCCCAGCTCCTGGCAGATGGTATCGTTGCGCTGCTTCAGCTCCTGCACCTGCTCTTTTGCCATGTGCAGCTTTTTGCCGGTTTCAAAGTTGACAGAGTTGATGATACAGTGGGAATGGATATGCTCACGGTCAACATGGGTACAGATGAGGACTTCGCAGCCCTCAAAATATTCTGAGAGCCGCCGCGCCGCTTCGTGCGCCATTACAGGATCGACCGACTCTCCTTTTGGAAAGCTCTGCACCATGTGGTAGAACATCACGCCGTCGCTCTTGTTATAGAGCGCCTTCGTGTTGAGAAATTCATCGTAGGCTGTTTGCGGCTGGCAGTTGATACCGCTGATGAGCTGCTCGCCCTCCCATAAGGTTTTCTTTTCCTGCATGACGTAGAACATCACGCCGCCCATCGCGCCGCGGGATTGTGTTCCTTTTTTGTAGTTCACAAAATGTACGACCGCAATAACACTCACCGTCCTTCCGCCAGTGTGCGCAGAGCGGCATTGACCTCGGCCAGTTCCCGGGCGGCGTTGTCCAGACTGATGATCTGCACCTTGCCCATGTTGGCCAAGACGGTCAGACGATTGAGGTTGCTGCCGATGCCCTTGAGCTGCCGGAGCAGTTCCTTTTGCTCGTCGATGACGATGATCTGTTTGCCGAGGCAGCAGGCAGTGACATAGTCGCTCATGGACATTCCGGATTTTGCTGCCAGTGCTTTGATTTTCGTGCGGTTTTCAGATGTCATGCGAGTGCTGAATTTAATATCCTTTTTCATACTGTTTTCTCCAATCGTAGATAAAAAGTGGGTATGGGCTTCTGCCCGAAAATGGGGTGCGGGGCTTTGCCCCGGCGTTTGGCAGGGAGCCGGCTGCGCCGGTGACCAGACAAACGCGATGCTGGCCCC
>JBJEZE010000079.1:0-38716 GCA_051887235.1 Butyricicoccus sp. | reverse complement strand
CCGATGATTCTGGGACTGATTGCTACACCGTTCCTTGTTAAGAAAATGAATGGCATGTATAAGCTGAATTTGGCTGGATATGTCCTCGGTACCATTTCGAGAGGTTTGGTTATCGTCGGCGGATATCTGGGCAACGTTCCCATGATGTTGGCATTCTCTGCTCTTGCATCCATCGGAATGAGCCCGCTGCAGGGCGATCTGACTGCGTTGATTGCATCTGCATCGGAGTATACGTATCTTACACAAAACAAGCGTATTGACGGTACCATGTTCTCCTGCTCCTCATTTGGTACAAAGCTGGGAGGCGGCATTGGAACGGCACTGTCCGGCTGGATGCTTGCAGCTGCCGGATATGTCAACAATGCGGCTGTTCAGCCGGCATCTTGCATCACGATGCTCCACTTTATGTACCTGTGGATGCCAATGCTGATCAACTTTGCCATTATGCTGATTCTGTCCCGACTCAAGGTAGAAAAGGCAAATGAAGATCTGATGTCGGAAAGAAGTGCATAACAAACAACGGCAATAGCCGGATGGATTCCCTGCTGGACGAAAGCATCTGTCCAGTAGGGAATATTGCTTTGTATGGAGTACCAAACTATTGATGAAGCAGTGGAGGAAGCATCATCAAAAGGCTGAACCGCAGAAAAACGACGCAGTAGTTTTTCTATAAAAATAGTTGCGCTCGCTACTTTTCTGTGGTATACTACGCTCCGGAAAGCAGGTGAGACAGCACATGAACGATACTTTTCCAGACTTGGGACGGTGTATCTCCATCTTTGACCGACTGATGAAGATGTACTACGATCGCGGATTGGCGGATTTTGAGATCGGCTGGGGACAGCAATTCTATGTAGAATACATCTATGACCACCCGGGCGCATCTGCGCAGGAAATGGTGGAGTGTATTCGGGTCGATAAAGCGACGCTGACCAAAATCATTAAGAAGCTGATCCGGATCGGCTATGTGAACGTTGTCAGTGACGAAAAGGATAAGCGCGTCAGACATCTGTATCTGACCGAAAAAGCCGTTCCGGCGGTTGTTCGCATCAAGGAAATACATCGTGATTTCTACCATACGATATGTTCCGGAATTCCTGCGCAGGACATTCATCTGACCGAGCAGGTGCTGGAACATATGGTACAAAATATCAATCAAAAAGTATGGCACAGAATGGAGGAATAAACTTGGAAAACAGTGAGATTTCGCCTACACAACGGACAGGGATCTTTTTCACGTTGATCCTTGCGACTTTTATTACATCCATGTCCACCACGGTGACAGCAAATATGATTCCGAATTTTACCGAATATTTTGGCGTGTCCGCCAATCTGGCACAATGGCTGACAAGTGGTGCCACATTGATTTCGGGAATCATTATTCCTGTTACGGCGTTTTTGCTCAAGAGGGTGCCGAATAAGATCTATTTCTTTGCGACTATGCTGGCCTATACGGTGGGGTCTCTGTCCGCAGTTTTGGCACAGGCGTTTCCGGTTCTGCTTGTCAGCCGGCTGATTCAGGCGGTTGGCTGCGGTATGATGATCCCGTTCGGACAGATCATCCTGCTGCATCTTTATCCGTCGGAAAAGCACGGAACGGTTATGTCGGTATTTTCTATGGCGTCCATGGTATCCACCGTCGTGGGCCCGACTTATGCAGGCCTGATGCTGGAAGCGGTTGGATGGCGCGGTGTGTTTACCTCTTTGTTTTTGTTTGGCGTTGTCATTATTCTTATCGGCAGCATTTTTATGAAAAATATTATCCCGAAGGCGGAGGCCGAATTGAATGTGGGCTATGTGATGCTTTCGGCAGTTGGGTTTGCCACTCTGCTGATCGGCGTCAGCAATGTGAGCAGCGGCTCGATTCTGAAGCTCACAAGCGGCGGACTGATGCTGGTTGGAATCCTTTCCCTCGCGCTGTTTTCCAGAATGCAGCTCACCTCGAAAAAACCGATGCTGAATCTGCGGGTATTTCAAGAGCCATCGTTTCTGATTGCGACCGTGATCAGCGTTTGTCTGTATATGATCTCTATGGGAACGGGAATGGTCTTGCCGATCTTTACCAAGTCCATCTGCGGTTTCTCCGATTCCGCTTATGGCTATGCAACCCTTGTCGGCTCCACGCTGTCGGTGTTCACGACCCTGTATGCGGGCAGAGTATATGATAAAATGGGAATCAAACCGATGTTTTTCACCGGAATCGTTCTGTTTGCAACCTATTCTATCATGGGAAGCTGTTTCTCGGAGCAGACGGGCATTGTCTATATTGCGGCGACCTTTGCGCTTCAAACCGTAGCCATGTCCATGCTGAATTCTCCTGCCACCACTATGGCGCTCAGCAAGCTTTCCGGCAATAACCGCATAGACGGAAGTGCAGTGTTCAACACCATTCGTCAGATTTCCAGTTCACTGGCGTCTACACTCTCGGTATTGATTTACACGTTGGCGGGAAGCGGTATCCATGCGGTGCATGTTGTATACCTGTACTATGGAATTGTGACAGCCGTGATCGTTGTGTCTGTTGTTTTGTATCTCAAAACGGTATCCAAGCCGGCAGCCGCATGAAATCAATGACAATTTTAAAATATGAGGAGGGATTCTGCATGAGAGCAGCGATTTATTTGGGACAGAAACAGGTTGAAGTTCGGGAATTGCCGAATCCGGTCTGCGGCGACAACGACGTGATCATCCGGAACATCTATTCCAGTATCTGTGGAACGGATGTGGCTGTCTACACGAAAGGACCGAACACGGGCCATAAGATCCATGTAGGCGGTGAATTTGGACACGAGACAATTTCACGCGTTGTGGAAGTAGGAAAGAACGTCACGGATTTCCAGGTGGGCGAGCGCGTGTATCCGTATCCCCTTTTTGCGAAACATGACACCGGACGGGCTGGCACCATCGGTGGATTTTCAGAGTATATTCTGGTGCCGGAGGCAAAGCGTGATCACTCTCTTTACGCAGTTCCGGAGGAAATTTCCGACCGGCTGGCCTGTCTGATTGAGCCGTTTACGGTTGGCTGCCGGGCCGCCCGACGGGGACAGCCGCGAAAGGGCGAAAGCGCCGTGGTATTTGGCTGCGGTACGATTGGCTTGGCTGCAGCCGTGGCGTTGAAATACTTTGGGATGGACAAGGTCATGCTCTGTGACAGGTCTGCGTTCCGTCTGAACATTGCGCAAAAGCTTGGTTTTGCTGTCTGCAACACCAAAACGGAAGACTTTGTGCAGCGGGCCGCCGACTACTTTGGAACAGCGCCTTCTCTGACTGGCATGGCGCCCAACATTGACTGCTGGATAGATGCTGCCGGGGAAGAGAGCATCCTGGATTGCTTTCTGCAGAACGGTAAGATCGTCAGCCGCTTTGTCGCGGTGGCGGTGAATAACAAACCGCGTCAGATTGACCTTCTGCACATGACATATGCACAGAAGAGCATCATTGGTTCCGGCGGTTATTTCCCGGAGGATGTGCGGGATGTCATGGCAATCATGGCAAGCGGAACATGGGATTTGGAGTCGATCATTACGCAGGAATTTCCATTGGAACAGATTTCCACTGCAATTGAGACCGCTGCAGATCCGGAAAAGGCGTTCAACGTGACAATTCAATTTTGATCCAAGGGGATTTCTGAACATTGCATCAGAAATCCCTTGTGAAGTAGTATTTTAAATCAAACAAATCAATAGAAGATGGATTGATAAAAACCGGCGTGACGAAAGTCACACCGGTTTTCTCAGTTTACAAGTTGATATATGCTCTATATGGATTCACAGCGCGTCGTACGCTTCCGCATCCACCGGTTCCAGCCATTCGCTGGCAGTCTGCTCTCCGGGTACCTCAACTGCCAAATGGCTAAACCAGCTGTCCTTTGCGGCGCCATGCCAATGCTTGACGCCGGCGGGAATGGTGACGGCATCTCCGGGATGGAGTTCCTGCGCCTCCTTGCCCCATTCCTGATACCATCCGCGGCCGTTGGTACAGAGCAGGAGCTGTCCGCCGCCTGTTTTGGCCTTGTGAATGTGCCAGTTGTTGCGGCATCCCGGCTCAAAAGTAACATTGGCAACGAATACCGTTTGTTTGGGATCCGTGAGGGGATTGAGGTAGGATTGCCCCACAAAATAGTTTGCGTAGGCGTCGTTGGGTTCTCCCAGTCCGAAGAGACCGCCGTCTGTTCCGGAATCGTCCCGGTAAACGTCCGCTGCCATGCGGAAGGCCGCCCATGCATTGGGCCAGCCAGCATAGAATGCCAGATGCGTCAGGATCTCTGCCATTTCGTTTTTGGTCACGCCGTTTTGCTTGGCTGTAGCCAGATGGTATTGAAAGGAGCTGTCAACCATGCCCTTGCTGACCAGAGCGGTGACCGTGATAATGGAGCGCAGTTTCAGAGAGAGCTGTTCTTCCCTCGACCACACCTCTCCGAAGAGTACGTCGTCATTCAGTTCGGCGAATTTGGGAGCAAACGATCCGAGGGAATCGCGGCCCGCTGTCTGCTTTACCATAGAAATTTCCTCCTTACCTTACAAGCTGCATGAACCATTCCACGGTTTCCGGGTCCTGATGGGAGAAAAACAAGCTCTTTCCCGTGTCCAGAGCCTCAATGTGTGCCATTTCCTCTGGGCTGAGAACAAAGTCGAACACATGGAAATTCTCCGCCATCCGCTCTTTTTTCACCGACTTCGGAATGACCACTACGCCGCTCTGGAGCAGGAAGCGCAGGGCGGTCTGGGCGGGAGTCTTGCCGTGGGCGGCGCCGATCTCTGTCAGAACAGGGTTGCGGAACATATCATTTTTGCCCTCAGCGAAGGGGCCCCAGGCCTCGATCTGCGTGCCGTACTTCTGCAGAACGGCCTTGGAAGTCCGCTGCTGCTGGAATACATGGGTCTCCACCTGATTGACGGCGGGGACAATCTCGCAGAAATTCGCCAGGTCGATAAAACGGTCCGGATAGAAGTTGGACACACCGATCGCCCGCACTTTTCCGGCCCGGTATGCCTCCTCCATGGCACGGTAGGTACCGTAATAGTCATTAAAAGGCTGATGGATTAACAATAAGTCGATATAGTCGCTTTTCAGCTTGCGCAGCGATTCGTCGATGGAAGCCTTGGCGTTCTCATAGCCCGCGTTGGTGATCCATACCTTGGTGGTAAGGAATAATTCCTCACGGGGCAGACCGCATTTTGCGACGGCAGCGCCCACGCCTTCCTCGTTGCCATAGGCCTGCGCTGTATCAATGCTGCGGTAGCCCACCGCAAGGGCGTCCAGTACGCAGCGCTCGGTCTCGGCAGGATCTACCTGATATACGCCATAGCCCAGCATGGGCATTTTGACGCCGTTGTTCAACGTTACGTATTCCATTTGTCAAACCTCCCTGAAATTAGTCGGCCCATTTTTTTAAGGCTGGGCCTGCCTTGGCGGCGGAACTGCCATGGATTGCCAGACCACGTTCTACCGTTGCACCGGGACACAGCTTCTGGATATCACGTTCACTGCGGCCCATTCCGCTGCCTTCGTGCGTGCAGAAAGGCTTGATGGTCTTTCCCGTGAAATCAAATTTCTCCAGAAACGTGAACACCGGCATGGGCATCGTACCCCAGTAATTGGGATAACCCAGATAGATGGTATCGTAGTCACACAGACTGTCAGGGTATTCCTTCAGCTCCGGGCGGGCGTCCCGGCGCTGATCCTCCTGTGCCTGGGCGATACACTCGTTGTAATCCTTGGAATAGGGCTGGATGGGATCAATCTTGAACAAATCTGCCCTGGTTACTTCCTGAAGCAGCTTGGCCGCAATCTCGGTATTGCCTACCTCTACTGTCCGCAGAAGTAGTTCTCATACGCCCGGGAAAAGTATGCAATCAGTGCATGCATTGCCGCAACCTCCGTTTCATACGTATCTGAATTGCGAACGATTTGTCGTTTTCAGAGAATGCGAATCGTTTCATCCATATTGTACCGCGGATGATCTTGACCGGGAAGAACAGATATGGTAACATCGCATTAACCAAAAGGCAAAGCACCAATCGGTTGTTCCAATAGGGGAGGGCGGTACGATGTTAAATCCCAATTTAAAAACCTTTCTGTGTGTAGCGGATTGCGGCAGTTTTAGCAAAGCGTCAGCAAAGCTGTATATTTCTCCGCCATCAGTGATGAAGCAGATCAACGTTCTGGAAAAGCACTTGGAGCTGAAGCTCTTTGACCGCACCAGTCAGGGGATTCGTTTGACTCCGGCGGGGCGGGTGCTATATCGCCACACAAAGACGATGGAGGAATATGCGGCACAGGCGCTTGCGGAAGCACATCGGGAATCGGAACGGGCAGAGACAACATTCTGCATCGGCAGTTCGATTCTGAATCCCTGCAAACCGTTTATGGATCTGTGGTATCAGGTAAATCAGGCCTTTCCCGGCTATAAACTGCATATCGTTCCGTTTGAAGACGACCATCAGGGCATTCTCTCTGAAATTTCTGCTCTGGGAGAGAAGTTCGACTTTCTGGTCGGCGTATGCGATTCCAAACAATGGCTGAATCGCTGTAATTTTTATCAGCTGGGAACGTTTCAGCACTGCTGTGCCGTGTCCAGAGAGCATCTGCTGGCACAAAAAGAACGTTTGACCGTACAAGATCTCTATGGACAGACGTTGATGATGGTAAAGCGCGGAGACTCCCGGGTCGTCGATCAAATTCGGGAACAGATCGAGCAGCATCCGCTGATCAAGATTGAAGATACCCCGCAGTTTTATGACATGGAAGTCTTCAATCGCTGTGCGCAGACCGGCAACGTGATGGTCACGCTGGAGTGCTGGAGGGACGTGCACCCCTCACTGGTGACAATTCCAATGGAATGGGATCATGCGATTCCCTATGGGCTGCTGTACGCCAAAAGCCCTTCCGCAGACATCGAACGGTTTTTGAAGGCGGTGCAGGAGCTGCGGGCGTGAATGCCGCCTGCTGCTTTGCAATCGCGTTCCGGATAAAAAAGAATGGTTGGCAGGAAACCCCGACGGAGGATTCCTGCCTTTTTATGCAATCATTTATACCGGGAGCACCCCGGTTTCCTGACGGGCAACTTTCGGTCCGACAGGTTGCATGACGCTCCCTTGTGGTTTGGTATACATATGGAGTATGATAATAGAAAAGAGAGGAGGAAGACAGACTGTGAACGAACTCAATATTGCCGGAAATATCATTCGCCTGCGCCATGAGCGAAAGGTGACGCAGAAGGAACTTGCGGATTTTATTGGTGTCACAAAGGCATCGGTATCCAAATGGGAAAGCGGAAAAAGCATCCCGGACGTGCTCCTTCTGCCGCAGATTGCAGCGTTTTTTGGTGTGACAGTGGATGAACTGATCGGGTATCAGGTCAGGCTTTCCAGAGAACAGATACAGAAAATATACGGAGATTTGTGTACCGTATTTACCGAACAGCCCTTTGAGGAGGCAATGCGCGAGGCAAGAATGTATGTGCACCGCTACTATTCCTGCTATCCGTTTCTCCTGCAGATGGGAGTTTTGTACCTGAATCATGCCGTTCTGGCCAAAACGAAAGATGCGTGCAGAAACGTATTGGAGGAAGCGGTGGGATTTATGGACCACATCATAGACAGATGCACGGATGCCAGCGTCTGCGAGGATGCCATATCCATGAAAGCGACGCTGTATTTACAGCTGGGGAAAACAAAAGAGGCTCTTGCGCTGCTGGAGGATGTGGCAGACCCGTGCCGGATTTCAAGCCAGAACGACATCATGCTGGTGCAGGCATACTGGCAGGCGGGCGAACTGGAAAACGCCAAAAGTCATGTCCAGATCCGGATCTATACCCACCTTTTGAGCATTATCAGCGGGGAAATGCTGTTTCTGGCGTTGCATGAAGATGATCTGAAACGATGTGAGGAAACCATCCGTCGGGTCAAGGGAATGATCGAGCTGTATCAGCTGAAGGAGCTGCATCCCAACCTGACTGCACAGTTTTATTTTCAGTCGGCGCTTGTTTACGGAGCGCATGGCAGAAACGAAGACGTTCTGACAGAGTTGAAAGAGTTCACCGACTGTACCTGTGCGATTTTGAATGCCAAGCAGCGGCTGCTCCATGGCGATTGGTATTTTGACCGATTGGAAGAATGGATTGACCGACTGCCTCTTGGCGATATGGCTCCCAAAGATCTGAGCTTTGTGCGGCAGAGTACGCTGCAGGCGTTATCCCATCCGTCTTTTGCCGGCGTGACAGACAGGGAGGAGTTTCGCAGACTGTATGCTCAAATAGCGGGGAGTGGAACGGAAAATATCAGATAAAACATACGAGTGATAAGAAAGAAAAGGAGTTGTTATTATGTTGATGCAGCAAAATGTGATACTGGCAGGGACAACGGCTGTATTGTTTGCATTGCCGCTGGTGTATATCATTTTCTGGCGCATGAGACATCATGCTCATTGGAAACCTCTGCTTCTGGGTGTATTGGGATTTGTCGTATCGGCACGAGTGTTGGAGCTGCTGGTGCATTTTGTCTTTCTGATATCTGATAACCCTATTTCCAGGGCGATTAACGGCAGCACCCCTCTCTATGTCCTGTATGGTATTTCCATGGCTGGAATATTCGAAGAAGTGGGACGATGGGTCATGTTTACGGTTTTTCGCAGAAAGCTGGACCGTCGGGAGGATGCCATCATGTATGGCATCGGCCACGGCGGAATCGAAGTATGGATCGTGACGCTGCCCGTTGTACTGATCTATCTGATGGTGGCCATTGGCGGGAATGCCATACCCGCCGAGACAGCCGCAGCATTGATGCCGTCTGTCCAAGCTTTTGGACTGGGAACAGCGTTCTGTTTTATCATAGAACGGGTTTTCTGCATGGGAGTTCACATTTCTCTCACTATGATTGTGTTTTACGGGGTACGCAATCGGAACAAGCAGTATCTTCTTCTGGCGATCATCGCTCACATGGTGCTGGACACGCTGCCGGCGTTGTACCAGCGAGGAGCGGTGGGCATCGTCGCTACCGAACTGTGGCTGGGCGTATGCTGTGTCGTACTTTGCTTTCTTGCGTACCGACTCTATCAAAAACTTCGGGAAGGGAGCACGGCTCCTGCACGCTGACAACAGACGATGGCAGATATGGTAATATAGGTATGCAAATGTTGACTTTCTGAAGAATTCATGATACGATTCAGACACTAGTACACGTTCACTATTGCAATACGATATTCTGCCTGAAAGGAACTGGAGACAATGACATTTGAACTTTGGAGAGGAATATTGATTCCCTTTCTGGGGACGGTTTTGGGTTCGGCATGTGTTTTTTTCCTGAAGAATACCATGAGCGACCGCCTGCAGAGAGCACTTTCGGGTTTTGCCGCAGGCGTTATGGTGGCGGCGTCCATCTGGAGCCTGCTGATTCCAGCTTTGGATCAATCAGAGGCATTGGGAAAATGGTCGTTTTTCCCGGCAGCTGTAGGATTTTGGCTGGGCATGCTGTTTTTACTGCTGCTGGATCATCTGATTCCTCATCTGCACCGAAACGCCGAGCAGGCTGAAGGCCCCAAAAGCCATTTGCAGCGGACCACCATGCTGGTGTTGGCGGTAACCTTACACAACATTCCGGAGGGAATGGCAGTCGGTGTGGTGTATGCCGGTTATTTGTCTGGAAACGCGGGTGTTTCTGCTATGGGTGCGTTGGCCTTGTCTCTGGGAATTGCGATTCAGAACTTCCCGGAAGGAGCGATTATCTCCATGCCGCTTCGAGCGGAGGGCGTTCGGAAAAGCCGCGCCTTTTCCTATGGTGTACTTTCCGGCGTCGCAGAGCCGATCGGCGCGTTGCTGACCATTGCAGCGGCAAGCTTCATCGTTCCGGCCATGCCGTATTTATTGAGCTTTGCAGCGGGTGCGATGCTCTATGTCGTTGTGGAAGAGCTGATCCCGGAGATGTCTGCCGGAGAGCATTCGAATGTGGGGACGGTGCTTTTCGCCGTCGGCTTTAGCATTATGATGATTTTGGATGTGGCTCTGGGTTGACAAAACGATTTGTTTTTGAAGTGTGAAAGAACAGAATACGAAACGCCTTGACGCGCATGCCGGTTTTGGTGTGCAGCATCAAGGCGTTTTCTGCGTGCTTGACACAATCGCATGAGAAATGAAACCAGGAAAAAGTAATTGTCGAAGGATGAGCTGATATGATATGATTGTAACAAAGCAGGAAAGGAAAAAGAACAGAGGAGGGAACATGCAGTGCCATTATTTCAACCACAGCCACAATTTCATCAAAAGATTCTGCAGTCGAATCCGCAGCTGATCGAAGCAGAAATGCAGGATATCGAACACACCCGTCTGAATCGAGCGCTGCATATGCACGATGACCGTGTGGAGATCCGGTTGATTCGCAAGGGAAACGGAATCCATATCATAGACGGACAGACCTATGCGACAACAGCGGGAGATATCCTGATTTTTCATCCCTATGTGCTGCACGATGAATGTGCAGATCAGGTCACAGGACTGGAGATTCTGGGCTGCTCCATCGGAAACATCCAGTTGGGAAATCTGCCGCCCAATTATCTGTTGGCAGAGGGATGCAGTCCCGTGCTGCGCGGCGGCTGGTGCATGCATGAGGCGGAGGCGTTGATGTCCATGATTTTTGAAGGGCAAATGGGCACGCCGAAGATTTCCAAGGAAATGCTGACCCATCTGCTCAGTTGTCTGGTACTGCTGCTGTACCAGGCCGGGATTCAAAATGAGACCATTTTGACCAATAAAACCTATGAGGTAGGACGCGCGATTCAGGACTATATTGATCAGCACTATTTAGAGGATATTTCCATTGCGATGATTTCCGCGGATATGCACATGGGAGAATCCTATCTGTCGCATACCTTTAAAAAAGCGACCGGATATTCCATCCTGCAGTACATTATTCGCCGGCGGATTGGCGAAGCGCAGTCCTGGCTGCTGATGAGCGATTTGTCTATTACAGATATTGCAACCAAGGTAGGATACAACAGTGTGAGTAATTTTCATAACACATTTCGCAAAACCGTCGGTATGACTCCGCAGCAGTACCGATCGTATTGGAAACAGCATTAAAGCCAAAAGGTAAACCGGCTTTCTCGCAGGAGAGAGCCGGTTTTATGCTGTCCGGACCATGTGTGCAGGAATTAGCAGTCTTCTTCTGAAAATGTTACAAAAAACATTTATTTTACGCAAATTTGGAACAGGAATGATAAAGGCGTTTTGGAGAAGGACGGATATAATAAGAGACAGAAAAGAACAAAAGCCCCTTGGTTTTTCGGGATCTATGTCGTTTTTTAAGCACTGTGCGCACCTTGCTTTGAAAAAATAAAGATAAGAGGAGGAAAAGACAAATGAGTTTTTTCAATTCGATGGTATGGGTCGTCCTTACCTTCCTGTTTTTCACCGCTTTGGTTGCGGTTATATCGGCACTCAAAACCCGCGGTGATCAGCTGGATACCAATGATGGCTACTTCCTTGCAGGACGCGGACTTCCGGGCATCGTCATTGCCGGATCACTCCTGCTAACCAACCTGTCGGCAGAGCAGCTGGTTGGCACAAACGGACAGGGCTGGGCGACCAACATGAGCCCTATGGCGTTTGAGGTTGGTTCTCTGTTCACTTTGTTTGCACTGGCGTACTTCTTTTTGCCGACCTATCTGAAATACGGCGTCACGACGATGCCGGAGCTGATGGAGGCACGGTTTGACCGCACCACCCGACTGATTTTTTCTGTGCTCACCGTTATTATGTACTCCATCCTGAACCTGCCGGTTATCCTGTATTCCGGCGCGGTTGCCTTCGAGAGAATCTTCGATTTTTCCGGAGTGCTCGGAATCAGCCGGTTCATGTCGGTTGCCATCCTTTGTGTCGTCATTGGTATCATCGGCGCTTGCTATGCAATTTTCGGAGGTCTGAAGGCGGTTGCCGTATCCGATACGATTAATGGTATCGGACTGCTGATTGGTGGTCTGATGGTACCGTTCCTTGCCTTGGCGGTACTGGCCAAGGAGACTGGCGGCAGCGGTATCATTGACGGTTTTATGTACATGGTTCACACCGAGCCGAGCAAACTGAACGCCTGGGCTGCCTGGGATTCGGCGCAGCCGGCTGTTCCGTGGCCGCTGGTTTTCACTGGCCTGTTTTTCTACAACCTGTTTGCATGGTGTACTCATCAGTCGTTTGTACAGCGTACCCTGGCAGCCAAGTCGCTGGCAGAAGGTCAGAAGGGCGCGATTTTCTGCGGTTTCCTGAAGTCTATCGGCTTCTTCTATCTGGTCCTTCCGGGCGTTATCTCTTATTTCCTGCCGTCTATTCAGGATACCATTGCCGCTGCAGGCAGCAACGCCATTGACATTGCCTATCCGGCGCTGATCGCTACCGTTATTCCAAGACCGGTTCTGGGATTCTTTGCCGCCGTTCTGTTCGGTGCCATCCTGTCCTCGTTTAACTCGGTTCTGAACTCCGCTTCCACCATGTTTGCGCTGGACATCGTCAAGGCGATTGTCAAGCCCAATCAGCCGGAGGTATACTACGTCAAAATTGCGAAGCGTTTTGGCACACTGGTTGCAGCCATCGCGATTTGCATCTCTCCGTTCATTGCCTATGCAAACGGCATTTCCACCTTCCTGAACTCGATGATGCAGTTCCTCGGTCTGCCGATTCTGACAACCATTATGGGTGCAGTTTTCTTTAAGCGTGTACCGAACTGGACCCCGAAGGTTGTCACGGTATTCCACATTGTCGTTTATGCCATCTTCTTGCTCGTCAGCCCGGTTTATCCGACCAACGGCGAGCCGATCCACTACCTGTATGCGATGGCGGTTCTGTTTGTACTTGAGATTGCGTTCTATGCGATTCTGAACCACATGAGCACGGCGGAGGAGTGGAACCCGCCCGCAACCGGTACCGTCGATATGACACCGTGGAAGTATCGTCACATTGTCTGCATTATCGGTGCAGCACTTGCTATTGCGCTGTACATCTTCTTCTCTCCGATCGGTATTGCAGCGTAAACCGTCCAATAGCTCCTGAGAATTGTTGTGTGTGGATTGAGTGCTTCCCGGTTCCGGGAAGGGAGCTGGGAAGCCTCAAAACAAGATGGACCGGATCTGTGCAGGAATTTGCAGTCCTGTGCCGGGAAAGATCAGAAATACAAATCAAATTTGCGAAATTGAAGCAGAAATTGGAAAGTCAATATGCACGGTACATGCTATCATGATACCAGTAATTGAAAAACAAAAAACAATCTGAAAAGATGGACAAGGGAGGTTATCTTCATGATTTTTGGTGAAAAAAACGTAGATAAGCCGATTCGCTGGGCGATGGTCGGCGGCGGACGCGGAAGCCAGATTGGCTATATCCACCGGTCTGCAGCACTGAGAGATTTCAATTTTGAGCTGGTAGCCGGTGCCTTTGATGTTGTGCCGGAGCGAGGCTTGGACTTCGGACGCAACTGCCATGTGGCAGCAGACCGCTGCTATCCGGATTACAAGACGATGTTTGAGGAAGAAGCCAAGCGGGAGGACGGTATTCAGGCTGTTTCTATCGCAACGCCGAACTTTACTCATTATGAAATCGCAAAGGCAGCGCTGAATGCCGGCCTGCACGTCTACTGCGAAAAGCCGATGTGCTTTACCACAGAGCAGGCGGAGGAACTGGAAGCGCTGGTCAAAAAGACCGGAAAGGTTATGTTTGTATCGTATGGATACTCTGGTCATCAGATGATTGAACAGGCTCGTCAGATGATTGCAAACGGAGATCTCGGCAAGATCCGCATCATCAATATGCAGTTTGCGCACGGCGCGCACAATGTTGCCGTGGAGAAGAAATCCGCAGGCACGGCATGGCGCGTGGATCCGAAGAAGGCCGGTTCTTCGTATGTCCTCAACGATGTGGGAACCCATCTGCTGTATCTGAGCGAGGCCATGATGCCGGAGATGAAGATCAAGCGACTGATGTGTTCCAAGCAGTCCTTTGTCGAGGGACGCGCGCTGGAAGACAACGCCATGACGATCATGGAATATGACAACGGAGCGGTTGGCTACGTTTGGTCCAGCTGCGTCAATGCAGGCTCAGAGTTTGGCGAGCGGTTCCGCATCGTCGGCGAAAAGGCCTCCATCGCATGGGATGCAGAGCATCCGAACCAGCTGGCATATGAGATTCAGGGCAAGCCGCAGAGCGTGATGATGCGCGGCAACGACTATCTGTATCCGCAGGCTCTGGAAAATGACCGCATCGGCGGCGGACATCCGGAGGGACTGTTCGAGTCATGGAGCAACCTGTATACGAAGTTTGCCATCGCCATTGACAAGTGCGAGAAGGGCGAAGAGATCGACTTCTGGTACCCGGATGTTCATGCCGGTGTGCTGGGCGTCAAGTGGGTCGAAAAGTGTGTGGAGTCTGCGGAAAAGGACTCCGTCTGGGTAGAATATTGAGAGGAGAAGTACCATGAGCATTGATCCGAAAGAATTTGATATGCCGGTTGCGGCATTTAATCCGAACCCGATGCAGCTGGGCCTGTTTACCGATGGTCTGCCGGATATGCCGTTTGAGCAGATGCTGGACACCGCAGTGGAGATGGGCATTGAGGTACTGGAACTCGGCACCGGCGGATATTCCTGCGGTCCTCACCTGGACATGGAAAAGCTGCTGCACAGCGCGGAAGCACGCAAGGAGTATCTGAACGCTATCGAGAGCCGTGGACTGAAGATCTGCGCGCTGAACTGCTCGGCCAATGCAATCGGCCCGGGAGAGCGCTGGGCCAGCCACGCACCGGATGTCATGAATACCTTCCGTCTGGCTGAACTGCTGGGTGTCGAGCATGTCGTCTCCCAGTCCGGTCTCCCGGCGGGCAGCCCGAACGATGAAACCCTGAACTGGGTGCTGCATACCTATCCGCCGGAAATGATGGATGTCCTCAAGTACCAGTGGGATGTCACGATTGATTTCTGGAGCAAAGCTGCAGATCTCGCCAAGTCCTGCGGCGTCAAGACCATTGCGCTGGAAAACCATCCGATGAATATGGTCTTCAATGTCAGTACGCTGATGAAGCTGCGCAATGCGGTCGGTGATATTATCGGTCTGAATCTGGATCCGAGTCATCTGTTTTTCATGGGCGGCGACCCGATGATGATCGCCCGCAAGCTGTGCGAAGAAAACGCCATCTATCATGTGCATGGTAAGGATACCCGACTGAACCCACATATCAAGGGGTTGGAGTGCTTTGAGCTGGGTGCGTACAACGGACCGGCTGTGGACCGCGTATGGAATTATGTTGCGGTCGGTTACGGACATGACCACCTGTGGTGGAAGGAGTTCTTTGCAACTCTGACGATGGGCGACTACCATGGTCCGGTCTGCATCGAGGTCGAGGATCCGTCCATGCCGAACAATCTGGTTGCGATTCAGAAGTCCGCAGCATTCCTGCGGGAGACAATGCTGAAGTAAACTCGTTCAGGCGATACGAACTATCGCAAATTTTCCCTTATACTGTCTGTCAGCTCGAACCGGAGCTGACAGACAACTGGGAAGATCGGTAGTTCCAATCCTATAGTCATTCACGGCAAAATTATATAAGGGAGAATAGTATTATGAAAATTGCATTTGACGGAAGTGCATTCTGGGAAACCGGAATGACCTACGAGGAGCAGTACGACGTCGTTGCCCGTGCTGGATATGAATATATCAACCCATACAATGCGGACTTTCCGGGCTTTTGGAAGCGTCCGAAGGCGACCAACGACGAGGTAAAGTGGCATAAAAAGGCGATTGCCGATGCCGGACTGAAAATCGCGTCCCTGACCACGGGCTTCCGCTGGCAGGATCCGGACGAGTTTGTCCGCGAGTATGCGATTGACTGCTGGAAGCGCATGTTTGACATCGGTGAGATCATGGACGTTCATGTATTTAACACGGAGCTGGGCTTTGGACGAGACAATCCGGAGCTGCGTGAGGCAAAACTGATGCGTTCTCTGGATGTTCTTGTTCCGATCATGGAGGAGAGAGGCATCCGTATTGACGTACAGGCTCACCCGGATGATTTTTATGAGCACAACAATGATGCGTATGACATTGTTCGCTATTATGACAGCCCGTCGCTGGCTTACCTGTACTCCATCCCGCATACATTCCACTATGATGGAGGCAAGGGCGATATTGAGCACAACCTCAAGTATACCCGCAAGCACCTGAAGCATGTGCTGTTTGCCGATACCTACGACTATACCAAGCTGTTTCGCTATAACTGCAACCCGTCCGGCCTGTATGCCGATGGAACCGTTCGCTGCCATGCACATATCGGCCATCTGGGTGAAGGCGATGTGGATTTCGACCGCATCTTCAAGACGCTGCGGGAGATTGGATTCAATGAGCAGGACGATACGATTGCAACCTTTAACCCGCTGGGATTCCCGGAGCGAGCCATCTCGGATGGAACCCGCACCAGAGAAATCATCGAAAAGAATCTGGTTGGTGTTCCCAGCATCATGGAGCCGATGCCGGAGGGCTACGGAATCTACGCACGATAACACAATTGCCCACATGGAGATACCCTCAACTCCATTTTTATTCTTTTTTCTCTCTTTCAAACCCGGCCTGGATGCTTCTGTGCATCCGGGCTGGTTTTTTGTATCTTTGTATAAAAAACACTGCCTGTCAGTCAACTCCTGTTTTGTTATTCAAAATATTCATACATTCTTCGCCGGTGCTGACGGTATGGAATACGATTTTACTGCCGTTTCATCGTTTGGTGTGCAGGATTTTTGATTCATTGCTTTTATTGGGAGAAAATCGCCGCGATATTCAGCACGATTTTGCTAACTAATTGCACAAAAAACAGTTATAATAGAATCATAAAGAAGGTATTTCATACAAAATGACACGAGGATCCATGCATTTCATTTCGCTATTTTGCTATGTCATAAAACGACGCAGGATAACACAATGACGATCATATTTTATATCATTGGTTTGCCGTGCGGACACGGAGTATATATGGATTCTATCTCTCGAGACAAATATCAACTGAAATAACGACGGACTTCTCGGTTCATTTCAGTGTGAATTTAGTATTATTAATAACTTCTCTTTCTTTCGTTTGTGTCTCCTCATAAATATAATGCAAGAAGAGGCGGGTTATGCCAAGCCTGCCTCTTCTTGTTGCAATACAAAACATATGGTTTTCTGTCAGAAAGGAAATTTCTATGAATGAGCTGGAAATTGAGTCGACAGAATTTTCTAACACACATTTTGTCGATGAGAACTACCATCATAAGCATGCTCAGCTGATTCATCGCCACACCGATGAGTTAGAGCTTTTGTATGTGATCCACGGAAGTGGTCACTATGTTGTTGACGCGAAAGAATATATTCTGACACCGGGAAGCTTGGTCATCTGTAATGCCGGAATCATGCATGGGGAAACATCCGATGCGAAGGATATTGGTATGATCAGCTACTGTTGTGTTCTGCGCAATGTTCAGCTGAAGGGTTATCCGTTGAATACCCTCACCAAACTGGGACAGTCTCCTGTGCTGTACATCACTCCGGAGCGGCGTTCCACCTTTGAGCACATTATTTTGTCTCTGCATGAGTTGAATGCGCTTGGAACATCGTACCGGACCACATGCAATAGCCTGACCAAAGCACTGTTGGAATTGGTGTGCCGCATGCTGCAGCAGCAGATCCTTCCGGAACAAAACGATCGAATTACACAGATGGATGAGCTGGTTCAGATGATTACTGCGTATCTGGATCAGCACTTTATGGAATCCGTCACGCTGGAACAGCTGGGACAGCTGTTCCATATGAGTCGATTTCATCTTGCGCACATCTTTAAGAAGGAAACCGGCCTGTCTCCGATGAAGTATATTCAGCAGCGGAAAATAGGGGAGGCGCAGTCATTGCTGATGAATACCTCCCAGCCAATCGCTCAGATTGGCGATTATCTCGGGTTTTACGATGCCAGCCATTTCAGTGCTACCTTTAAAAAATACGTTGGACTTACGCCGCTGCAGTATCGAATGAACTTTCAGGAAAACGAAGCAGACGGTTCCTGACGGAAGCAGCACTGTTTTCATGGAATCATATCATTGCCGCCGGCAAAGCCGGCGGTTTTGTTTTGAGCATACCTTTCACGGGATTGCCAGACAGCAAAGGCCGCTTCCGTTCCGGAAGCGGCCTTTGCTCCTATCTATCATTCTGTCATTGCTCATCGGACTTCGATGTGTCCAGCGCTGGGGGATTCTCTTCCGGTACATCTTTCACCAGAAAGAACAGACGGTCGATCAGCCAGCCAATGGTAAAACCACATGCAGCTCCGACAAGCTCAAAGGATGCATGGAATACACCAGAGGCAATCAAGCCAAACGCAAATCCGAGTGCAATTCCGAAAAATTCCGAGCGGGGGATTGTCTGATATATTTTTGTCTGTACACTGTGATAGCCTTTTTTCATGATATATTCCTTCCTGTACGGCTATGAGCCTGCCATGCCGCTTTGGACCCCGACACAACAGGCTGCATAACCTCGAATGTTAATGAAGTAGAAGTATTGGTAAAAGAAGAAGCAATTTTGTTAGGAAGCGTAGTCCTCTACATTGTCCAGCGTGATGTTCTGGAACGGTACGATAACCTCGTCCTCTACATCTTCGCCAGCTACGATTCTCTTAACGGTTTCCAGACCTGCCTGGCCCTGACCCTCTGCATCCTGCAGTACAGTCTGAACCATGTAGCCTTCCTGAACAGCCTTGATGCCGTCGTCCGTGCCGTCAATACCGGAGATGAGGATCTCATTGTTGCCCTTCAGGATGTTCGCGGTCTTCAGAGCTTCCATTGCGCCCAGAGCCATCTGGTCATTTGCAGCTACGATAGCATCAAAGGTCACGCCTCCGTTGCCGTCAGCATACTTCTGAATCCAGGTCTCGGTAATACGCATGCCCTCGTCCTTCATGTAGTCGCCGTCCTGATCGTCCAGAATCTCAACGTCATCACGTCCGGCTTCCTGCAGTGCATCGTTGAAGCCATTGCGGCGGTCGCCAGTGTGGGGCAGACCTGCGGTGCCAGCCAGGTAGCAGATTTTTGCATTTTCCGGAAGGATTTCTGCAAAATACTCGCCCTGCATATGTCCAGCTTCGTAGTTGTCCGAACCGACGTAAACATAGTCGCCGCCGTTAGACTTGATACCGAAGCAGATAACCGGAACGCCTGCATTGTTGGCTTCCTCTACAGCCGGAACAATGCCGTCGCCGTCACATGGTACCAGCATCAAAACGTCAACACCCTTTGCGATGAAAGTCTTTGCCTGATCGATCTGCTTCTGAATGTCGTTGTTGCCGTCCGTACACTCGATGGATACACCGTCGGTAGCATCAACTGCTGCAACCATGGCGTCCATGCGCTTTGCATCAAACAGCGTGGTGTTCGCTTCGTTGACAAAGCCGATTTTGATTTCGCCGCCTGACGATCCGCTTGCGGATCCAGACGAAGAAGCGCTGCTGCTGCTTCCGCTTCCGCCGCAGCCGGCCATAGCACCCAGACACATAGCACCTGCCAGGATACCTGCTAATACTCTTCTGTTTGTTTTCATTTCAGTTCCTCCGTTCTCATATAAAATAATACTTCTAATCAGCAAATCATAGATTTGCAAATTCGCTGTTTATCGTGCTTTCTTCGCAGAATTCTTTGTGATGACGTCAACGATTACCGCTGCAACGATGATGCAGCCCTTGACAATCTTCTGCACGTTGGAGTCAACACCCATCAGAGTCTGCACATTGTTGATGATACCAACAATGACTGCACCGACAATCGTACCGAATAAGGTACCGGATCCGCCAGCCATGGACGTACCGCCTACAACAACGGCGGTGATGGCGTCCATTTCGTACGTAAGACCTGCGCCCGGAACACCGGAGTTCAGACGGCCCATCAGAAGCAGGGAAGCAACGCCCATAAGAACACCGTCAAGCAGATATGCCTTCAGTACAACCTTGTCCGGGTCAATACCGGATGCCTCCGCGGCTTTTTTGTTGCCGCCGACCGCATAGATGTAACGACCGTACGGGGTCTTATTCAGGATGATCCACATGATGACAAATGCGATAACCAGGATCAGAACAGACATCGGGATCGGACCAATATAGCCCTGACCGAGGAAAGTGAAGCCAGAGGACAAGCCGGAAATGGTGTTGCCGTCTGTGATGATAACTGCACCGCCGCGGGCCGCTTCTGTCAGTGCTAATGTCATGATGAATGCCGGAATGCTGAACTTGGTGATGATGAAGCCGGTGACAGCACCCATGACCAGTCCGAGCAGCAGAGCTACGAGGATAGCAAGGAACACGTTTCCGGTAGCCACGTCAACAAGGCAGGCCGCGCATCCGACGAATGCAATTTCAGAACCGTATGCGATATTGATGTGGCCAAGGATGATAACGAACGTTGCGCCGAGAGCCAGCGTTGTCGTACAGGTGATTGCGAGAAGAACGTTCGTCAGGTTGTAAACGCTCAGGAATCCTCTGACAAAAACGGCTGAAACAAGAAATACAACAGCCAGGATGATAAAAATACCATACTTTCCGTAAAATTGGCCAAAATTAAACTTTTTCTTCGTCATTTTCCTACTCCTCTCGTTGCCAGTTTCATAATGCTTTCCTGCGTTGCCTCGGAACGGTCCAATATACCCTGGATAATGCCTTCCTGCATTACTACGATACGGTCTGACATTCCGAGTACCTCCGGAAGTTCTGACGAAATCATGATAATTCCCATACCCTCACGAGCAAATTTGGTCATCAGCTTGTGGATCTCGCTCTTTGCGCCGACGTCGATGCCTCGTGTTGGCTCGTCCAGAATCATGACCTGAATATCGCCCACCAGCCATTTCGCCAAAACAACCTTCTGCTGATTGCCGCCGGACAGCGTGCTTGCCTCTACGTCTTCGTTGGCAATTTTGATCTGCAGCGTGTTCCGCATCTCTTCCACATCTTTGCTGATGGCTTTGTCGTCGATCAGGCCCTTTGTATACTTTTTCAGATTGACCAGTGATACGTTGTGGTGAATGCTGCGTCCAAGAGCCAGGCCGTACTGGCGGCGGTCCTCGTTGACCATTGCGATTCCCTTATCAATTGCCTGACGTGTATTTTTAATCTTTATTTCCTCGCCGTTCAGGAAAACCTGACCGGAGGAGATGGGATCCAGTCCGAAAATCGCCCGCATGACCTCGGTGCGTCCTGCGCCGACCAGTCCTGCGAATCCTAAAATCTCTCCCGCACGAAGCTGGAAGTTGATGTTTCGGAAACGTCCGCCATCTTCTTTGTTCTGGGTCAAATCCTTTACCTCGAAGATGACATCTCCGATGGGAACGGTGGTATCCTTGGGGAACACGCTGGTAATTTCGCGTCCAACCATTCGTGCAACCAGCTTGTCCGCGTCATAGTCGCTCGCCGGGCCGGATTCGATCCACTTGCCGTCCCGGATGATGGTGATCTCATCGGCAATGCGGAAAATCTCGTCCATTTTGTGCGTGATGTACAGCATGGCGACGCCTTGCTCGCGGAGATTGAAGATTTGCTTGAACAGAATCTCAATTTCCTCATCGCCAATGGCGGAGGAAGGCTCGTCAAAGATGATGACCGAGGCGTTACAGGACATGGCCTTTGCGATCTCCACCAGCTGGTGTCCGGCGATGGCCAGTTCGTACATCTTCTGATGGGCGTCATATGGGATTTCCAAGCGGTCCAGAAGGTCCTGCGTGTCTTTGTACATTTTCTTGTAGTCGACGAACTTTCCTTTGCGCGGTTCCCGTCCCAGCCAGACGTTTTCTGCAATGGTCATATCCAGTACCGGGTTCAGCTCCTGATAAATCATAGCGATTCCCATTTCCAGTGTGTCCTGTACGGTGTGAGGGCCGATCTTTTCTCCCTTGTAGTACATTTCACCTTCGTCTGCAACGTAGGTACCGTTAATAACCTTCATCAGAGTGGATTTGCCAGCACCGTTCTCGCCGCAAATAACGTGAACCTTGCCCGGGCGAACCTGAAGGTTTACCCCATCTAATGCTCTGACACCTGGGAATTGCTTGACAACGTTCTTCATCTCCAGAACATACTCTGAGCTGTTCATAATTTCCTCCCTTCTAATGTTCTCAAATGCAACATTTCGCTTGATAATGATTTGTAGCCGTATTGCGATATGTATTCGTTCTGTTCTTTTTCAATGGTCTGTGAGAATAACCATTAAAGTAAACCGGAACAGAAACTCTACTTATGCGGTATGCAACTTCTTACTTCATTAAACGGGTAATATTGCCTGAGTTGATGTAAAATTTCAACCATCCATGGATTTATCGTGATTTGATTATAGCAGAGCTTTATGAAAGAACGTTATGAAAGTATTGCGCCAATTTCCCGGGTTTCGATCAGTATTTTTCCCGGGAATAGGAAATTCTTGCGTTCGCTCCCAATTCTGACATTCGGAATTTGGCAGAAATGCACAAAACAAGTCGGATGATACAAAAAATTATTGACTCTTGATGAGCGATACCCTGTCGTTCTTTATGTGTTTGTCATAAAATTTTCGCTGTTTTTGCTTGGTGTTGTACATTTTAAATAAAAAAGATATGGCTTGAAAAAGTAAGCAAAACCTTCCATGGATATTTTACAAAGACATATGCTATAATCTGAATACAAGTCAAAGCCAGTATTTGAGTAAATGGTAGTGCATTTTTGTTACTGGAGGGGATGAGCGCTATGAAAAAAGACCGCTTACAAATGAAATTCGGTGACCTGGTCCTGATTAGTACATATTTTGTCAATGAAGCGTTCGGGCAGAATCACGCTCAGATGGTACACAAACACAGCAATCGCCTGGAGCTGCTGTATGTATCCGAAGGGGAAGGGCGGTATCAGGTCGGACACCGTGAATACGCAATCCGTCAGGGGGATCTGGTTATTTGCAATAATAACGTCTTACACGGAGAAGCACCGTTTCAGCAGCATACCATGCAAACCTACAGCGTCGGTCTGTCTCAGGTGAAGGTTGACTCCCTTCCGGAAAATTGTATGATTGACGAAGAGCAGAAGCCGGTCTTATCTCTGTCGACCGAGGAGTCAGAGGTGATACACCAGTTGATGCAGACGGTGCACCGCTGTTTTTCGGAACAGCAGAAAGACGAGCTGCTGTGCAATTCACTGGCTGCCTCTATCTTTTTATTGGCATGGCGCAAATACCAGATGGATAAAGCCAGCGCGGACTGGATTCTCATGCGAAAAAATGAATCGCTGGTCCGTCAGATTGTCGAATACCTGGACAGCCATTTTACGGAACCGATCACGCTGGAGCAAATCAGTGCGGAGTTCCACATCAGCACATCGCATCTTTCCCATTTATTCAAACGCGAAACCGGAACCTCTCCCATGCAGTATGTCATCTACCGGCGGATCGGAGAAGCCCAGAGTATGCTGATGGGCAGTGATTACCCGATTGGACAGATCGAGGAGCTGCTCGGATTCGGCAGCGGAAGTCATCTGAATGCGATGTTTAAGAAGTATGTCGGTGTTTCTCCTAAGGAATATCGGGAGCATTTCAGCCGCAGATCCATTCGGAAGAAGGACTGACATCGCTTGCCCCGGCAGATGCCGCAATACGGTATGCTGCGCTGGTCTGCCGCATGAGGGGTGCTGTTACATACCAAAGAATACAAATTATTTTCACGCACAGTGTCGTAAATCAGACGCTGTGCGTGATTTTATTTCCCGCCGCAGCGGGGTATGCAAAACAACCGGCATGGATCTGGAGTCCAAATGCAAGATTTTTGATGTCATTGAAAAAACTGAAATAAAAACACAGTATTTACAGCAGTATTTTGCTAACACAAATAATTTCGTTGCAGTATAATAATACTCAGAAAAAGCGAAGAAACACAGAGAAAAGTGAAATATAAGAACAATTTTCACTGTTAAAGGATAAAATCTTGCAGTGGAAACTTGTATAATATGGAGTATTTCTGAAGACTTTACGAAGAAGAAATATCTTCCTCATAGAACTGCAAAATACAATATTCGATCGGGAAAACTCTATTTTATGTTCTAAAAAGAAACATTTTGTGTTTTTCTCTTCACCTTTGAGAAGCGGTATATTGCTCTCAACTGCTTCTCAAAGGTTCTCTCGCAACAGTGCGGACAGAATTCAGATTTATACAGCCATTTTGCTGATGAGGCGGGAAGTACCAGTCATTTCATCAACCAAACGATACTCAATGTAGCTTCGGCAAAATGGCTTTGTATACGAAACCAATATAAAACTATATAAAAAATTGTAAAGGAGAGTTCGGGACATGAAATTATCAGACAAGGTTGCTATCGTAACAGGTGCTGCACAGGGTATTGGCCGCGGCGTTGCAATGCAGTATGCCAAGGAAGGCGCGGATCTGCTGATCATGGATATCAACGGAGACAAGGTTGCGCAGACTGCCAAGGAAATCGAAGCGTTGGGCGTAAAGTGCATTTACACGGTCGGAGACGTTTCGGATGAACAGGTTGTCATCGACACCGTCAACAAGGCGAAAGAAGAGTATGGCCGCATTGACATCTTCACTCACTGTGCCGGTATTCTTCGTTCCTGCGCAATCGTAGATCAGGACGTGAAAGATTGGGACACGGTAGTTGCTGTCAATCTGCGCAGCTCCTTCCTGTTCGGCAAGTACGTTGGCCAAGTCATGAAAGAGCAGAAGAGCGGCGCCATGGTTATGATCGATTCCTGCGCATCCAAGACATCGGAGGCATTCAACGCAGTATACTGTGCTTCCAAGGCTGGCGTTCGGCTGCTGGCGCAGGCTCTGGCACTGGAGCTGGCGGAGTACGGCGTTCGCGTCAACAGCATCGCACCGGGCACGATCAACACCGATATGATTCAGCGCTGCCTGCATGACCGCGCCGAGCTGTACGGCCTGACCTTTGAGCAGTATCTGCATGAGTTCAACGAAGCGACCCCGCTCAAGCGCATGGGTGAGCCGGAGGAAATCGGCAAGCTGTGTACCTTCCTGGTCAGCGATGACGCAGCGTTTATTACCGGTTCTTCCTACAATATCTCCGGCGGCCGCGAGTGCCACTAATTCTCAACATATACACAAACATTTTTCATAATAGCCGTGAGGCAGAGCGATGAGAACTCTCTGCTCTGCCTCACCCCTTCTCTTCAAAATGTAAAGGAGGCTCGTGATGAGCAGATATAAATTGGGAATCGTCGAGTGGGCTCTCCCGCCTATGGGCCCATATGGTTTGAAAATACTCTCTGAGCTGGGCCTCGAGGGTATGGAGCTCGACTTTGGCGAATACGAAGTTGGCTGCCAACTCAGCAATCCGCGCATTCAGGATATCTATCTGGAGTGCGGACAGAAATTTGGAATTGAATTTCCGTCTATGGCGCTGAATGCGTTGAATGTCCACGGTATGTCGGCCGGACGCAACACGCTGGATGGCATGATCGCAATGGAAGTCATCCGCAAAGGCATTGATGCCGCGAAGCGCATGAATATTCCAGTTGTACAGCTTCCGAGTTTCCACGATAATCGCGGCGATATTCGTTCTGAGCAGGATTTTTACAATACCTGTGAGATGCTCCGGTTTGCCTGCGATATTTCGTCAGACACCAATCTCATTCTGGCATTGGAAAATGTCATGGACGCCGAAAAGACACTGGAGATGATTGATAAGGTTGGCTGTGACCGGCTTAAAGTAATGTATGATACGCAGAATTATTACCTGAATCATGGATACAATCAGGCAGAGCTGCTGCGCGCCATTGCAAAGCATGTCGTTCAGATTCACGTCAAGGATGGCTTTAACAATACCATAAGCTCGGCAGCGCTGGGAACCGGCGATGTATCTCTGACGGAGACAGTAAAGGTCATTAAGGAAACCCAATGCACGGAATGGCTGCTTCTGGAGAATTTCTACAACCAGCAGCCCATGAATCTCTGGCGGGATGACATTTTTGAACTGGTTGAAGCGGATATCAAGACGCTGCGCAGCATGTTCAGCGACAGCGCAGCATAAAGGGAGGTATCATTTATGGAAGGAACAATGCAGGCTGCTGTTTTTAAAGGAAATGGCGTCTTACGTGTCGAACAAGTTTCGATCCCACATATTACCGCACCGGATCAGGTTTTGCTAAAAGTTCGGGCCGCCAGCATCTGCGGCAGCGATCTTCATGCGCTGACGGTGCCGCCCGGACAGGTAATCACTCCCGGAGTGGTCATGGGTCATGAATTCTTTGGAACCATTGTTGAGCTGGGAGAAAAGGCATCTCAATATTATCAGGAAGGCGATACAGTTGTCGTCAATCCGTGCCTTCCCTGCGGGGAATGCTGGGAATGCAAACACGGATTCGCCAACCTGTGCCCGCAGCCGCGTCATTACGGACAGACCTGCGACGGAGGCTTTGCGGAATATGTCATTGTTGAAACCTGCCAAATTCACAAGCTGCCGGCGGATATTGATCCGGATTGCGCTGCACAGACGGAACCGCTGGCCTGTGCCATGTATAGCCTCAACATGGTTCAGCTGAAATCAACCGATCACGTCCTCCTGTACGGAGCCGGTCCGGTTGGCCTTACCTTTATTCAGGCCCTGAAGGCTTGCGGCGTTGCACAGCTGGTTGTTGTTGCAAAGGGTGAGGCACGCATTGAAGAAGCAAAAAAATGCGGAGCAGATTTTGTCATTGACAGCCAGTCTGATGTCCCGATGGAAGACGCTCTGAGGGAATATTGGGGATGCTTGGCGGATGTGGTTGTCGATGCTGTAGGACGCGGACCGGTTCTGACGGAAGCCGTCAAACTGCTCAACTGCCGCGGAAGAATTCTGCTGTTCGGACTGAATCACAACGCTATGTCCCAGGTTCCGCCGGCAGAGTTCACCCAGAAGGAACTGACCATGGTTGGCTCGTTGGGAAAAGCGTTTCCGCCTGCAATCAGCCTGATCACCGGCAACCGTGTTGCGCTGGATTCCTTTGTCTCGCATCGGTTTGAGCTGAAGGACATCAATCATGCCATTGAGCTGCTGCGCAACAAAGAAGCAACCCGCGTTATTATTTATCCAAATGGAAATATCCCGCAGAAATAAATCTACGCAAGGATCAATCGAAAGGAATGAATGGTATGAATTTACAGGACAAAGTTATTTTTGTTACCGGTGCTGCACGTGGCTTGGGCGGCACGACAGCGAAGGTTTGTGCTTCCTACGGCGCTAAAATCATTGCCGTTGACATGAAGGAAGAACTCTTAAAGGAAACCGTTGCTGAGATCAAGGCAAATGGCGGTGAGGCAATCTATGCAGTTGCGGATGTCACCAAGCGTGAAATGGTTCAGGCAGCTGTTCAGAAAGCCGTTGACGCATTCGGCCGTATTGACTGTCTGTTTAATGCTGCCGGTGTTGACCGCACGGGTGGTATTCTGGAAATGTCCGATGAAGACTATGACTTCACCATGGATATCAACGTAAAGGGCACCTTTATCTGCTGCTCGGAAGTGGGCAAGATCATGGCAGAACAGGGAAAGGGCCGCATCATCAACACCTCTTCGATCGCCGCAGTTCGTGAAGAGGCTTACAACGCTCCGTACTGCATGTCGAAGGCAGCTGTTGCTATGCTGACCCGTGTGATTGCTCTGGAGCTGGCGCCGAAGGGCATCACCTCGGTTGCCATTCAGCCGGGCAATATTGAGACGGATATGCTGCGCGGTTCCTTTACAGAGCGCGGCGCGAAGGAAGGAAAGAACGTCAAGGAGTATTATGCCGAGATGGAGGCTACGATTCCGATGGGCTACATTGGTCAGCCGACCGACATCGCCGAAGTGGTTGCCTTCCTGTGTGATGACCGTTCCGCTTATATCGACGGAAACGCCATCCTGATTGCCGGCGGCAAGATCATGGCATAATTCCGGACACTGAAATCATAATGGTGTAAAATAGAATAAAGTACGATGCAAACAGGTGCAGACAGCTTTGTCTGCACCTGTTTTTTGTGAAAAATTCACTGCGAAAAGCGATAAACCTATAAAACAAATATGCAAATAGGAAAATAAATGAAAAAAGGATTGACAAATGGGCAAAGAGCGTGTAAGATAAGAGTCAGATTTTAAATCCAATTAAACCAATAGGAATACAGGATAAAGGAGAGATGTCATGATGCGATGTCAGATGTGTTGCAAGAGAATACTATAAGAATCGTTTCAGCCGAAGCATTTGAGCATAGAGATTGTAGAATGGTAAACCGGCAGGGCGTTTGAAGGCTCTGCTATTTTTATGCCCGAAACAAGAAAAACAACCGTTTTAGCAGAGAAAAACAACTGATTTTAACAGAGGAGAACAACAATGAACAGCAAAATTTTTAAGAGAATCCTTGGCGTGACATTGGCAGGAACGATTGCAGCAGCAGCGCTGACGGCATGTGGCGCAAGCAATGAGGCTGCAGACACAGCGGCAGAAGCAGGCAGTGCAGAAGCAGCAGCAACAGCGGAAGAAACCGTCGTTCGCATCGGCGCGCAGCCGTTCCCGCTGTATACACCAATTTACGTTGCGCATGAGCGCGGATATTTACAGGAAGAGCTGGAAGCGGTAGGAGCGTCCTATCACTGGGATGAGTTCCAGTCCGGTCCGCTGGTCAACGAAGCCGTTGCAGCAGGAGAAGAGGACGTTGGATTCATGGCGGACTTGCCGGCGATCATTGCAAAGTCGACCGGACAGGAAATCGAAATCGTCTCCAACGTCGCGTATGGTGAGCAGGCACTGGCAGTCCTCATCCCGGCCGATTCGGAGATCAGCAGTGTAGCCGATCTCAAGGGCAAGACAATCGGGTATGCAACCGGTTCGTATGCACAGCACCTGCTGGCGCTGCTGCTCGAAGGCGAGGGACTCACGCTGGATGATGTGCAGTCCATCAATCTGGGCGCTGGTGATCAGCCGGCAGCGCTTGCCAATGGAGAGGTAGACGCGATTGTCATTTGGGAGCAGTACATTTCTCAGCTGACTTCGGAAGGCACAGCGAAGGTACTGGCTGACGGTACCGGCATCAAAAAGGGCAACATGATTACTTATTTTGTATCAGAGTATGCGGAGGCACATCCGGAAATTGTAGAGGCATATATCAAAGCTCTGAACCGTGCCAATGAAGATCTGGAATCCGATCCGGCGGGATGCGCCGCAGATGTTGCAGAAGACTTCAGTGTTTCTGCGGAGCTGATGGAGCAGATTATCCAAAAGTTCACCTTTAAGACCGCTTTGGATGAAGACGACATCCAAGAGATCACCGCAGTTAAGGACTTCTCTCTGAATGCGGGAATCATTCAGAATGATGTGGATATGGACAGCTTCATCAACACGCAGTACGTTGAGGAAGTAAACAACTGAGCTGATGGACCGGCTGGGATGCGGCGGATTGCCGCATCCTGAGCCATCAAATGCAGGAGGAAACGTCATGAATCAGAAAAAGGCTGTCCGAAAGGGACTGGGACACTGGGTGCTTTATGTTGCGCTGGTGGTCATCATACTGGCTGCATGGGAAGCGGCGGACTTGGCGGGGATGCTCCATTCATATACGTTGCCGCCGCTCAAAACCATTGCAGCTACAACCGTTGAATATGCGCAGAAGGGTGCGCTGCTCAATAATATTATCGTCAGCTTGATCCGCGTGCTGGAAGGCTTTGCAATCGCGCTGATCGCAGGCTTTGTGCTTGGTGTGCTGGTCTCCGTTTTTCCGAAATTTGAGACATTTACCGATTTGCTGATTCAGATCCTCCGTCCCATTCCGCCGATTGCATGGATTCCGCTGGCAATCCTGTGGTTCGGCATAGGTCAGAGCTCCAAGGTATTTATCATTTTTCTCGGCGCGTTTTTCCCGATTTTTGTCAATACCGTGGATGGCATCAAAAATATCGACAAAAGATATTATGAGCTGGTAGAGGTATATGAAGTTTCGACACTGGAGATGGTCCGCAAGATCATCATACCGGGTGCTCTGCCATCTATTACGACGGGAATCCGTCTGGGATTGGGAAATGCCTGGGTTTGTGTTGTGGCGGCGGAAATGATCGGAGCGACCAGCGGCGTCGGGTTCATGCTGGCAGATGGACGGAGCCTGTCCCGTCCGGATGTGGTCATTCTCGGAATGCTGATTGTCGGGATTTTCGGAAAGCTCATGGACGATGTCCTCAAGGCAATCCGAGAAAAAATCATTACCTGGAATTGAAAGGCAAGACACAGCGATGAGTAACAATTTAGTAGAAATTAAAAATCTGACCAAGGTTTTTGCGACGCAGGAGACGAACGTCACCGCGTTGGAAGAGATCAATCTGGATATCGAGACAGGCAGCTTTGTTTCCATCATCGGCGGAAGCGGCTGCGGCAAAAGTACGCTGCTGCGCATCATCGGCGGATTGGAAACCGAATATCAGGGAGATGTGCTGTTTGACGGGCAGCCGATCAGCGGCCCGTCGAGGGAAAAAGGTTTTATTTTTCAGGATCACCGATTGCTTCCATGGCTGTCTGTCGAGGAAAATATCCGGTTCAGCTTGCCGAAGGAGTTGAAAAAAGACGACGCCCTGATTCAGCATAATCTGGATCTGGTCGGTTTGAACGGATTTGAACACGCGCTGCCCAAGCAGCTCTCCGGTGGTATGGCGCAGCGGGTTGCTATCGCACGCGCGCTGTCGAATAAACCAAAGATTCTGCTGCTTGACGAACCATTTGGCGCGCTTGACGCCATCACAAAAGTGCATTTGCAGGAGCAGATGCTGCGGATTTGGAAGCAGGAAAAAATCACAATGGTCATCGTGACTCATGACATTGACGAAGCGGTTTATCTGGGACAAAAGGTCGTTGTTATGACGCCGCGTCCGGGACGGATCAAACGGATCCAACACGTTGATCTGGGTACGCCGCGCCGACGGACCGGATCCACTTTTACGCGTGCACGGGATGAAATTTATCGGGAATTCTTCAAAGAAGTGCAGGTTCCCTTTGTCCCCAGCATCTGACATGCATGCGCGCCAAAATTGACAAAAAAGGAGCTTATTTATGGAATTGACATACTCTCCGCAGGAACAGCGAATACAGGAGGAGATTGCACACGATAATGTTGTGGCGTTCCGCAGCGGCAATCGCGCGCTCAAAATTCTGCGCAGGATTCGCGAAGCAAAGCCGCAGATTGATATTGAACGCGGCTTATATTTTACCCAGTCGTTCCGCGAGACGGAAGGCCAGCCGCTGAATCTGCGTTGGGCGAAAGCATTGCTGCACTATGCCAAAAATGCAACCGTGTACATTGATGATGATCAGCTGCTGGTAGGCCGCAGCGGAAAACAGGGACGCTATGGCATTTTGTACCCGGAGCTGGACGGCAACATTTACGGCGAGGTACTGAGCAAAATCTCCACGCGCAGCAATTCGCCGTTTGATATTTCCGAAGAGGAAATCCGTATTGTATCGGAGGAAATTTCTCCGTATTGGGTTGGCAAGACGTTCCATGAAAACTTTGCCAAGTCGCTGACGGAAGAGACGACCAGACTGACCTACAACAACGACGCAGAGTTGACGTCCCGTTATATCGTCAACGAGACGGCATCGTTCCGCTCGTCGCTGCAGTGGGTACATGACTACGAAATCGTCATGCAGAAGGGATTCCGCGGCATTAAGGAAGAAGCGGAGCAGCGTCTGGCGGAGCTGGACGAATACAGCCCGATTGACTATACGGAAAAGAAGCCGTTTTTGGAAGCGACGATTATCACCTGTGATGCGATTGTGCTGTGGGCCAACCGTCATGCCGATCTGGCAGAACAGCTGGCGGAGCAGGAGACCAATGCAAAGCGCAAAGCGGAGCTGTTAACGATTGCAGAGACTTGCCGGTATGTGCCGGAGAATCCGCCGCGTACCTTCTATGAAGCGATGCAGGCGCAGTGGTTTACACAGATGTTCTCCCGCGTCGAGCAGAAGACTGGCACGATTATTTCCAACGGCCGCATGGATCAGTATCTGTATCCGTTCTATGTCAAGGACGTCGAAGAGGGACGCATTACGGATGACGAGGTACAGGAACTGTTTGAGTGCATGTGGGTTGCAATGGCACAGTTTATTGACCTGTATCTGTCGGAGACCGGTGGTGCGTTCAACGAAGGCTACGCACACTGGGAGGCAGTGACGATTGGAGGTCAGACGAAAAACGGACAGGATGCGACCAATGAGCTGACCTATATTCTGCTCAAATCCAAGAGAGAATTCCCGCTGAATTATCCGGATCTGGCAGCGCGTGTCCATGCCAGAAGCCCGAAGCGTTATTTGTATCAGATTGCTGAGACCATCAAGGCCGGTGAAGGCTTCCCAAAGCTGTTGAATGACGAAGACATCATTCCGCTGCTGCTGTCCAAGGGTGCAGCTTTTGAAGAGGCGTATGACTACAGTGTTTCCGGCTGTGCCGAGTGCCGTATGCCGAATCGGGATACCTATACGAGCCCGAACGCCTATATCAACTTTGCCGCTGCACTGGAGATGGTGGTGTATAACGGCCGTATGCAGAAATATGGCGATGAGCTGTTGGGATTGGAGACCGGAACCTTTGAGGATTTCCAATCGTTTGAGGAAGTTCTGGATGCCTATCTCAAGCAGGCAAGAAACTTTATCAAGCATGCGTTTATCCAGCAGCATGAGATTATCCGCCTGCGCGGCCAGCATTTTGCCAGCCCGCTGGGATCGGCACTGCACAAGCTGTGCCGTGATACCTATACCGACCTGCATCAGCCGAAGATCGAAGGCGGCATTGATCTGGGTTACTTTGAGTATATGGGCTTTGCAACCGTCATTGATTCACTGGCAGCGATCAAAAAGGTTGTGTTTGAAGATCATGCCATCACGCTGGCAGAGCTGAAAGAAGCGTTGGAGTATAACTTTGACGGATACGAGCGCATTCGCCAGATGCTGCTGAATGCACCGGCCTACGGCAACGACGATCCCTATACCGACGAAATCGGCAAGCTGCTTGACCGCGACGGTCAGGAGTTCTCACGGAAGTACGGTAATCAGCTGGGTGTCCATATGGACCTGCGCATTGTCCCGTTCACTTCTCACGTGCCCTTTGGCAAGGTGGTCAGCGCAACACCGAACGGACGCCGTGCCTATATTCCGCTGTCGGACGGCTCGTCCGCGTCGCAGGGAGCAGACCGTCATGGTCCGACCGCGATTTTGCTGTCCAACTATGCGACCAAGAATTATGACCGCATCGAGCACGCCGGACGTCTGATCAATATTAAGCTGAGCCCAGCCTGTGTAAAGGGAAAAGAAGGAACGGAGAAGCTGGTACAGTTCATTGAAGCATGGCGGGATTTGAAGCTCTGGCATATTCAGTTCAACGTCCTGAATACAGACACACTGCGGGAAGCGCAGAAGCATCCGGATCAGTACCGCAATCTGTTGGTCCGCATCGCCGGATACAGTGCATACTTTACCGAGCTGACAAAGGATCTGCAGGACGACCTGATTTCGAGAACAGAACATGCAGCAGTATAGTATTCGGGAAAAATCCGGGACCGATCTGGTGTTCAACATTCAGCATTATTCGCTTCACGACGGCAGCGGTATCCGAACGATTGTGTTTCTGAAAGGATGCCCGCTGCGGTGCCGGTGGTGCTGCAACCCGGAGTCGCAGAATCCAAACAGAGAAATTTTTTATCTGCCGGACAAATGCATCAGCCAGAAGGAATGTGGCCTGTGCGCGTCGGTCTGTCCGGAATCCGCCATTTCGTTTGCGGATCCTTCGTCCAAAGCGTCGATCCGATTCTCTTCCTGCAGCAACTGTTTGAAGTGTGCCGGGGTTTGTCCCTCCAAAGCGATTGTGGTTCAGGGAGAATCGTATTCTGTCAAAGAACTGGTGGATTTGGCAGAGCGTGACAGCATTTTTTATCAGTCCGGAAATGGTGGATTGACGGTCAGCGGCGGGGAACCGCTGTCCCATATTGATTTTTTGGAAGCGCTGCTGACCGAAGCGCAGAACCGATACATCAATACAGCCATCGAGACGTGCGGCTGTGCACCATACGACTCTCTGCGCCGGGCGGCGAAGCATTTGGATCAGATTCTATTTGATATTAAGTCGATGAACGCAGAAAAGCATCGGGAATACACCGGACAGAGCAATCAACAGATCATAGAAAACTTCACGCGGCTGTGCGAAGAGTTTCCGAACCTGCCGAAAAAAGTGCGTACGCCGGTTATCCCGGGATTTAATGATACGCCGGAAGAGATTGAGGCAATCCGGACATTTCTGCGTGGAAAACCGAATGTCACGTATGAACCGCTGCGGTATCACAGCTTTGGGAAGGGAAAATATGCCGCATTGGGACGGGAGTATCCGATGGGAGACGTGGCACTCAGTGAAGAAAAATTCTATGAATTGACCGGCTTGTGATGATCGGAACAATATGATACAACCTGGTCGGATGATTAAGAAAGTTTGACATAGGAAGGAGCTAGAACCTTGCTGAATGAAAAGCAGATAGAGCGCCCTGCAATAACAGAAAATCAGATTCAATATATTCAGGAAGTTGCGCAAGGCATCAAATATGGGACAATTACACTGGTATTTCAGGATGGAGTGCTGGTTCAGGTTGATCGCTACGAAAAAAACCGTATCCCGCGTGATACGTGACAGAGGAGACTAACCGGAAAGACCGGAGGTTACAACAGAGCTTGTTGGCCTCCGGTCTTTTGTTTCCCTTTGCTTGGCATACCGCCCGATAGCGGGATCAAAAGAAGTGCTGCCGGAATTGTACACAGCCATTTCCCGATAAAAACAGTCAGGATCACCTTCTTCAAGGCCGATCTTGGCTTGTTTTTGTTATAAGTGGCTGTTGACTGTGGAATATATAAATGCTATAATCCTACTAGGTAAATATGTAATATAAAAGTGACGTTGCGCGTATCACGCAGGAGGAGCAGCAGTTAGCTTTGTCGGCTTCGAGGATGCCGAAGACATTCTTTCTGATCTTCGGCAGACCATGAAGCTCAAAATAAGGTGTGGACTGTGGTGAGAAGCGGAGAGTGGCCAACCGAGGAATCGTGCGACATGACGGATATATGGTCGATGGCGGCGGCACAATACAGATAATATGGGAGGAATAGAGTTATGAGAGCGCAGGAGTTAGAAGAAGCCATTTATCAGAGATATATTGTTCCGACAAAGCGGAACCGAACCAAACGCGTCGGTCTGGAGTTTGAACTGCCGATTGTCAACCAGCGCAGAAGGCCGGTCGATTTTCAGGTCGTACATCGGCTGACGGATGATTTTATTTGCCAGTTTTGCTTTGCGTCTTTCCAGCGGGATGACGATGGACATATCTATTCTGCGCTGAACGACAAAACCGGAGACGGGCTGTCGTATGATTGCAGCTACAACACGCTGGAGTTTTCCTTTGGCGTAGAAGAGGATATGAACCGTTTGGATGAGCGGTTCCGGCAGTATTATTCCTTTGTGCAGGAGCGATTGCAGCGGGAGCACCACACGCTGACCGGGATGGGAATCAACCCGCGTTATCAGATCAACCAGAACATTCCGGTGCGCAGCGAACGCTATCGGATGCTGCTGCATCATTTGAGCTCGTATCCGTTGTATGGACAGGCAATCCCATTCCACGATCATCCCAACTTTGGACTGTTCTCCTGTGCCAGCCAGGTTCAGGTGGATGTACAGGAGGATATGCTGATTGAAACACTCAATACATTCACCAAGCTGGAGCCGTTAAAGTCTCTGCTGCTTGCCAATTCCCCGTGGGGTGACCACTATGAGACACTATGCATCCGGGACAATTTTTGGAAGAACAGCCTGCACGGACTCAACCGGCACAATGTGGATATGTATGATGTACAGTTTGAATCGGTAGATGAAATCATTGACTATATCAAGAGCATGAGTATCTACTGCGTGGAACGGGATGGGAAATATATCAATTTCCGGCCGACCAGATTGACAGAATATTTTACCTCCGACAAGGTGACAGGGGAATATTTTGATGGAAATACCTATCAAAGCATTTCGTTCCATCCGGAGCTGTCCGATCTGCAGTATCTCCGGTCGTTCAAATTTGAAGATTTGACCTTCCGCGGGACGGTTGAATTTCGCAGCGTCTGCGAACAGCCGGTCAGTGAGATTATGGCATCGGGAGCGCTGCACGCAGGTTTGATGGAAAATCTGCACACTCTGACGCAGCGGCTGGAATCCGACCATGTGATCTATCACAAGGGGTATACCCCATCGGAACTGCGCCATCTGTTTGATCAAAAGGAGCTTCCCGACATGTTTGATCGCGGTGAGCTGTCAGCGTTATTGCTTGACATCCTGCGTATTGCGGAGGACGGTTTACAGAAACGTGGATTTGGAGAAGAACGGTTTTTGCAGCCGTTGTATCCGCGGGCGGAACAGCTGATCAGTCCAGCCAGACAGATGATAGACGGCCTGTTGTCCGGTAGGAAAACAATGGACGATTATATCGCAGAATTTGGAAGACTATGATCTGCATCGGGCGCGGCAGATCTGCAATTACGATAGCAGAAGGCATTGCAGCTTGCAAAGGAAAGACAGGATCAATACGATGTGTGAATTATTTGGAATCAGTTCAATCAAAAAGATACCGGTGAATGCGCTGCTGCGGGAATTTTTCTCTCACGGCAGCGAGCATCCGCACGGGTGGGGACTGGCGTTTTTCTACGGAAATTCCGTTTCGCTGGAAAAACAGCCGGAGAATTCCTGCGTCAGTCGCTATCTGAAACAAAGGCTGCACACGCCGATTGAGGCAGACAATATGATGGCACACATCCGCCTTGCCACCAGAGGCGTCACGGAGTATGAAAACTGCCATCCGTTTGTCATGCGGGATCAGTATGACCGCGCGTGGACGCTGGCGCACAACGGCACGATTTTTGAGTGTGATGAGATGGACCTGTATTGCAAAACACAGAAGGGACAGACGGACAGTGAGCGCATTTTGTGTTATCTGATTGACTGCGTCAATCGCAAACAGGCAGAGCTGGGGCGCGTGATGACAGCAGAAGAACGGTTTCATCTTGTGGATGGCTTTGTCTGCCGCATTTCACCGGAAAATAAGCTGAATCTGCTGATCTATGACGGAGAATTGCTGTATGTACACACCAATTATGCCAACAGCCTGTATCTTTGTCAGAAAGATGGAACAGCGATTGTTTCCACACAGCCGCTGAATTTTGATCAGTGGGATCCAGTCCCGATGAATACGCTGATCGCGTACCACAAAGGCAGCCTTGTATTTCGTGGAACGGATCACGGCAATGAATTTTTTGACAGCGAGGAGAAAATGCGGCTTCTGTTTCTGGATTTTTCTGCCTTGTAAGCAAGTAAATCAATAAAAACATTCCAATTAGGAGACAAATATGTTAAATCAGTTTTCCAGGACACAATTATTATTGGGCGCAGAGGGGATGGAACGCCTGTATCAGGCGCGTGTGGCAATATTTGGCCTGGGCGGAGTCGGCAGCTATACGGTGGAAGCGCTGGCTCGCAGCGGTGTAGGAACGCTGGATCTCATTGATGACGACAAAGTGTGCCTGACCAATGTAAACCGCCAGATCTTTGCCACACGGAAGACGGTTGGTCAGTATAAAGTGGAGGTGGCCAAGCAGCGGATTTTAGAGATTAATCCGGATGCGATTGTCAACACGTTTCAAACATTTTATGGGCCGGAAACAGCCGGACAGTTTGATTTTACACAATACGACTATATTGTCGACGCGATTGACACCGTGACCGGAAAGCTGGAGCTGATCGAACAGGCGAAACGGGCTGAAACGCCGATTCTCAGCTGTATGGGAGCTGGAAATAAGCTGGATGCATCCCGGTTTGAGGTCGCGGATATTTATGAAACATCCGTCTGTCCGCTGGCGCGCGTGATGCGGCATGAGCTGAGAAAGAGAGGAATCAAACAGCTCAAGGTTGTCTATTCCAAAGAACCTCCGATCACGCCGATGGAGGATATGAGCATCAGCTGTCGGTCATATTGCATCTGTCCGCCGGGAACTGCACGGAAATGCACGCAGCGCAGACAGGTACCGGGCAGTACGGCGTTTGTTCCGGCTGCCGCCGGATTGATCGCTGCCGGAGAGGTTGTGAAGGATCTGTCCTCCTGCGCAGAGCGGTCCTGCCATGTTGGCTGACCAAAGCGGCTGATCCGTTTCCGCACATGGAACCAAAGAGACAGAACCGTGGACAGAAAAACTGACTGGAACAATCAGAGGCTTTGACGAAAACAATCGTCAAGGTCTCTTTTCCTGTTCCGGAACTCCGGATTGGCTCCAGTCATAAGCGGTGCCGTTCGTATCGTATATTGAGAACAAGTATTCAACCAGAAAGAGGGGATGCACGTTGACACAGGATACTACCATAATTTACACAGTAGAGCGTGAGTTTTTGTCAAAGATTTCTGCGGAAGAACTGCTTGTTCGCATCATCCGATCTCATTTTCAAAACGAGGGAGGGCTCTGCTGACATGATTGATGAAGTAAGGAAAAAATGCTATAATAATTTGATAGCTCCATCAGCCCGATAGGTGAGACGATGAAGTATCCGACAACATGGGGTTTATTTGACACAGCTGCGTATGTCAGGCTTTCGAGAGAAGATGGCGATAAGGAAGAAAGCGACAGCGTAGGAA
>JBJEZE010000078.1:14749-39278 GCA_051887235.1 Butyricicoccus sp. | reverse complement strand
GCTCTTGAGCAGGCTCATAAACCGGTCGCCGGTGCGGCCCTCGCGGTAGCAGGCGGTGCAGAACGACGGCACATAGCCCAGTTTCATCAGCCACTGCACGACCTCATCCAGCGTGCGGCGGTCGTCGACGTCGAACTGTGCGGTGTCTTCCGGACGCTCCTCCTCGGTGTAGCCGCCAACTGAGGTGCGGGAACCGCCGGAAATCTGGGAAATGCCCAGATTCAGCACGCGCTCGCGGCTCTGCTGGCTTTCACGGGTGGAAACAATCATGCCGGTATAAGGGACGGCAATGCGGATGCAGGCAACGATCTTGGCAAAGGTATCGTCCGAAATGCCGTTGTCAAAGACGTCGGGGTCGATGTCGTCCGCGCGGCGGACACGCGGCACACTGATGGTGTGCGGGCCGACGCCCTTGTACGCTTCCAGATGCTCGGCGTGCATGATGATGCCGGTGAAGTCATAGCGGTAGTTGTTCAGACCGAACAGGACACCCAATCCGACGTCGTCAATTCCGCCCTCCATCGCGCGATCCATTGCCTCGGTATGGTATGCATAGTCCGACTTCGGGCCGGTCGGATGCAGCTGCTCATACGATTCCTTGTTGTAGGTCTCCTGGAACAGGATATAGGTGCCAATGCCGGCTTCCTTGAGCTTGGTGTAGTTTTCCACGGTAGTCGCCGCGATGTTGACATTGACGCGGCGGATGGCGCCGTTTTTGTGCTGAATGCTGTAGATGGTCTTGATGCTTTCCAGAATGTATTCCAGCGGATTGTTGACCGGATCCTCGCCGGATTCAATCGCCAGACGCTTATGGCCCATGTCCTGCAGCGCGATGACTTCCTGACGGATCTCCTCCTGCGTCAGTTTTTTGCGCGGAATATGGCGGTTTTTGGCATGATAGGGACAGTATTCACAGCCGTTGATGCAGTAGTTGGACAGATACAACGGGGCAAACATGACAATGCGGTTGCCATAGAATTCCTGCTTGATGTCGCGGGCCAGCTGGTAGATTTCTTCGTTTTTGTCCTCCAGCTCGCAGTCCAGCAGAACCAGTGCGTCCTGATGGGAGATGCCCTTCATCTCGCGCGCCTGTTCCAGAATGCGGTCGATCACTTCACGGTTGTTTTTGTTTTCTTCTGCGTAGGCAAGGCAGCGGCGGATCTCTTCATCGCTGATAAATTCCTCTGCCTTGGGAGACATCACATTATACATTGTCAGACTCATCCTTTCTTATGGTCGGATTCCGGAAGCTTGGAATAAACGGTTTTCGCGGACAGGCCGGGCAGGTTGCCCAGTTTTCCGGACAGCGCGCTGATAATATCTGCGGGGGCGTCCACGGCGACGCTGATGAGCGAAATGCCGCGGTTGGGATACGGGATTCCCATTCGGCCGATGATGTACGGGCGATAATCATGCAGAATACGGTTCATGCGGTCGATGCTGTCCGGGTTTTCAACGACAATGGCGAGCATTGCAACCCGTGTTTCCATGATACTCTTCCTCCTGAGGTCAGAAAAAAATCCTCCGTCCGACAGATCGGACGGAGGATAGCAATCGCGCACAAAAGCCGGAGGATTCCGGCATTCATCCATCTTATCCATTCGGCCGTTCCGTCTGGCTCAGATTTTCGGAATAATGATATGCCGTTTGCGGTGAGAACGGTGGCTCTGCCCGGTCACGGTTGTTATTTGTAGTATAACATATTTGAACATATGACGCAACCAAAGCGGATGACAGAAATGTCAGAAACGATTTGTGACAATCGGACACAAAACAGCAGCTGCCGGATAGGGAGTCCGACAGCTGCCGTTTGAAAGAAAGAAGGTATATTATAAAGATGTTACGCAAAAGGATTAGTCGTACATGACTTCCTGATAGACCATCTCGTCCACATTGCCCTCGACGTCGTCCGGCAGACGGAGCGGCGTGATCAGACCGATTACCTTGAGGATGATCCAGGTTGCGGCAAAGGCAAAGACAGCGGTTGCAATGGCACAGCCCGCCTGCACCAGAATCTGCTGACCAACCGTGTGTTCCATCGTGATCAGAGAGGAGTCGGTGAACAGGGGCAGAAGGATGATGCCGCTGAAGCCGCCCATACCGTGCAGACCCCAGACATCCAGCGTATCGTCAAAGCCGACGGTCGGATGAACGACGTTGATGCAGACCCAGCAGACGACCGAAACGATCAGGCTGAGCACAAGCGCACCCGTTGTGTTGATGACGCCGGCTGCCGGAGTGACCGCAACCAGACCGCCGAGGAAACCGATCATCGCGGTGAGGAAGCTCGGACGCTTTTCGCGGATACCGGTTAGGATGAGCCAAACGGCCATGCCGACCATCGAGCCGATCAGAGAATTGACCATGCTGTACACGGCGTTTTCATTGACACACAGTGCGCTGGCGGCGTTGAAAGCCAGCCAACCGAACAACAGGACACCGCAGTTGATGGAAACCTGAGCCATGTTATGCGGGGTGTTGTTTTGAACCTTACGCTTTTTGAGGACAAGTGCGGCAGCAAGAGCGGAGAAACCGGCGCTTGCGTGGATGACGACACCGCCGCTCCAGTCGATCAGACCCAGACGGGAGAACAGGCCGCCGCCCCAGGTCATGTGAGCCAGCGGGATGTACACGATCAGGCTCCACAGCAGTACGAACAGCGTGTACGACTTGAGCGTCATGCGCTCCGCAACCGCACCGCAGATCAGTGCCGGGGTGATGATTGCGTAGGTGACCTGCAGGAAGAAAAAGGCGACAAACGGAATGGTGGAACCATAATTTTCATTCGGCTCTATGCCGACCTGACGCAGCATCAGATAATCGCCGCCGCCGATCAGGCCTCCGGCGGTATCCGAACCGAATGCAAGAGAGAAGCCGCAGACGATCCAGAGAAGTCCGACCACGGCCAGACAAATCCATACCTGCATCATGATGTCCACGCCGCTCTTCCGGCGGGTCAGACCAGCGTAAAAGGCGGATAAGGCCGGGGTCATAAACAGAACCATAGCGGCGCAAAGAATAACAAATAGTGTATCAGCAGCGTTCATAATAGCCCTCCTCTGTGGATTTGCCGCCCAAAGAAGTTTCTTCTTCTGTCCAAAGAAGCCACGTTGATTCGGCACGGCTGCATTGCTTATTAGAACGTATCTTATTATAAGCAAACAGCGTCCGATTTACTTTGCCATTGTTCTCATTCTTTGTGCGGATTATCTGCTGCAAAAGACGGAAGAAAATGGGGTATTTACGCCTAAAGGCGTAGAAAGAGAGGAAATAAGGGGACGTTAGGTGGAGAGAAAGAGGACAATCCGGCTGGGGAGCAGGGCAAAGCAGTAGTATGGAAAAAACAGGTGCAGACCCGTATGGACTTTGCCCGAACTCGGCTTTGCGGGGCCTGCATACGCGTTTGGACGGATGGATTTCTGCGGGGAAATGGAGGGAACGGGAGGAAAAACCGGAGACGGAAGGGCAAAAAAGTGCGAAACAGAGGGCGGCAGGGCGGACAATTTGCGCGCTTTGTTTCAATCCGTACAAGAGACGGGCGGAATGCGCGGGGCGATTTGGCGAAGTTGTGAACAGTAACGAAAAAGCGAGATACTGCAAAAAACAGGGGAATATAGGCACACCAATTTTGTTCGCTTTTCGGTATACTGAAAACAACTTAATGAACACGCAACAGATCAGTAAGGTTCAATCAAATCAGTAAGGTTCAAATACGACTAGGGAGGATTTCGATATGGAAAATTTTAATTTCTACAGCCCGACATATTTTGTATTCGGCAAGAGCACCGAGAATGAGACCGGTGCCTATGTTAAGAAGTACGGTGGACACAAGGTTCTGATCCACTACGGCGGCGGCTCGGTAAAGCGCTCCGGCCTGCTGGACCGCGTCAAGGCTTCTCTGGATGCTGAGGGCATCGGCTACGTAGAGCTGGGCGGCGTTAAGGCTTCTCCGCACAGCGATCTGGTTTATGAGGGCATCGAGCTGGCGAAGAAGGAAGGCGTTGACTTCGTTCTGGCTGTTGGCGGCGGCTCTGTTATGGACTCTGCCAAGGGCATCGCTCTGGGCGCTCTGTATGACGGCGATTTCTGGGATTTCTACTGCGGCAAGAAGGGCCCGGTTACCGAGGCTCTGCCGGTAGGCGTTATCGTTACCATCGCAGCTTCCGGTTCCGAGGGTTCCACCGACTCGGTTGTCACCCTGGTTACCGAAGACGGCAATCAGTACAAGAGATGTGCTGACGGCGACATCCTGCGTCCGCTGTTCGCAATCATGAACCCGGAACTGATGATGACTCTGCCGCCGTACCAGACGGCTTCCGGCATCTCCGACATCATGGCTCACTGCCTGGAGCGTTACTTCACCCATACCAAGGATGTAGAGCTGACCGACCGCTATCTGGAGGCAATCATGATCACCCTGATCAAGGAAGGCCGCCGCGTTATGGAGAATCCGAACGACTACGAAGCTCGTGCAAACATCATGTGGGCCGCTACCATCGCGCAGAACAACAGCACCGGCGTTGGCCGTGCACAGGACTGGGGCACCCATCACATGGACAACGAGCTGGGCATCAACTATGGTATCTCCCATGGCGAAGGTCTTGCACTGCTGTTCCCGTACTGGATGGAGTACGCGATGAAGACCCAGGGCACCGAGCGTTTCGTTATGTTCGCAAACCGCGTATTCGGTTGCCAGATCGACTTCGAGAATCCGGAGACCACCGCAAGACTCGGCATCAAGATGCTGCGTGAGTTCTTCAACGATCTGGGCATGCGCTCCTCCATCTCTGAGGTAGGCGGCAAGCCGGAGGATGTACCGGGAATGGTTGAGAACATGTTCTACGGCGCTCCGAACCATGGCAACTTTGTCAAGCTGACCAAGGAGATCGCAGCAGAGATCTACAACATGGCAATGTAATTTGCTCCGCTTTGCAGAATGGTTCTGTAAGCAAATTCTTTTGAGATATTCTTCCATGTATTATACACTCACCCAGGGTCTGCCGGCGCAGTTTGTGTCGGCAGACTTTGGAGTCTGTATTCATAAAATTGTCACTGGGCGGCTGCTGCGGCAGAGATCCTCTGCAGCAACGCGCAGGCATCACCATTTTACCAAGGCGGCCGAAGTGTTCCTTCGGCGTCTTTGTGCGTCTGTTTGGAGGGACATAACATGAAAAAGGTTTGTATCGTCATGGGATCGGACAGCGATCTCGGAGTCATGGAGGGCTGCATTGACCGCCTGCGTTCGTTCGGCGTGCCGTTTGAGGTTCGCATTGTGTCGGCGCATCGGACTCCGGCTGCGGCGGAGCAGCTGGCCAGCACGGCGAAGGAAAACGGCTTCGGCGTGATCATTGCGGCGGCCGGCAAGGCGGCCCATCTGGGCGGCGTTCTGGCGGCGTACACCACGCTTCCGGTCATCGGCGTACCGATCAAGTCTTCGTTTATGGATGGCATGGACAGCCTGCTGTCTATGGTTCAGATGCCGTCCGGCATTCCGGTCGCCACGGTAGCGGTCAACGGCGCGGACAACGCGGCGATTCTGGCGGTACAGATGCTGGCGCTGGAGGACGAGAGCCTGGCAGCCAAGCTGGACACCTTTAAAAAGGAAATGGCGGAAAAGGTTGCCGCAAAGGACGCCAAAGTGCGCGAGCAGTTCGCCTGATTTGCATGAAAAAAGCTCTCCGGCCGGAGAGCGGAATAGGGCAGGACAGGCTTTGCGGCGTCGGCTGCAGGGCCTGTCTTTTTGGGACGCGTCTTTGCGAAAATACGGCAGCGTTCTCGCAGAAAACAATGCGGAATAACGGGAATTGTGATATAATAGACGCATTGTGCGCATTTTCTGCCGAATCAAGGAAGGGAAAATGTGTAAAAAGCAAACAAGGAGCGTTTGAGATAGGTTATGATAGGACTGGGTACAATCATCAATGTACTGTGCGTCATTGTCGGCGGTGTGATCGGCATGCTGTTCGGCAAACGACTGACGGCACGGTTTCAGGAGACGCTGATGCAGGCGACCGGCGTATGCATCATGTTTGTCGGAATTGGCGGAGCGGTGGAGCAGATGCTGTCCATCCGGCAGGGCGAGTTGACCAGCGGCGGCACCGTGATGATGGTTGTGTGCTTTGCCATCGGCTCTCTGATCGGAGAGGCGGTCAATATTGAACTGCGGATTGAGCAGTTTGGCGAATGGATCAAAAGAAAGACCGGAAACGGAAACGACAATCAATTTGTCAATGCGTTTGTGTCGACCTCGCTGACCATCTGCATTGGCGCGATGGCGGTGGTTGGTTCCATTCAGGACGGAATATCCGGCGACTATTCCACGCTGGCGCTGAAGGGTGTACTGGATCTTCTGATTGTCTGTGTGATGTCGGTATCGCTCGGCAAGGGCTGTGTGTTTGCCGCCATTCCGGTTGCACTGTTCCAGGGCAGCATTACCATTCTGGCGCGGCTGCTCCAACCGATCATGACAGAGGCAGCGCTGTCCAATCTGTCCATGACCGGCTCGATTTTGATCTTCTGTGTGGGCGTCAATCTGGTGTGGGAGAAAAAATTCAAACCGGCCAATATGCTGCCGACCATTGTGGTGGCGGTTATATGGGCGCTGGTGCAGAGTCAGATTGGCGCTTAACGTTTTTTGCGTTTTCCGGCGGTCGGGATGCCCAGCTGCTGACGGTATTTGGCAACGGTGCGCCGCGCGATCTGGAATCCCTTTTCGTCCAGTAACTCGGTGAGCGTTTGATCGCTGTATGGATGATCGGTAGGCTCCTCGGCGATCAGCTGTTGGAGCAGCTGCAAAATCTGGTCATAGCTGGCAGTGGCATCTGTGTCGCTGTTTGTGCTGTGCAGGAACAGCGACTTGAGCGGAAAGACACCCCACTTACATTCGAAGAATTTGCCGTTTACCGCCCGGCTGACGGTGGATTCATGCAGAGACAGCGCCTGGGCAATGTCTCGGTTGCTCATGGCGACGCGGTGGCCAGGCCCGAGAAAGAAAAAATCCTTTTGTATGGTCAGTATGTACTCCACAACGCGCTGGAGCGTGCTCTTGCGGTAGGCGAGGAACTTCATGACCTCGTTGGCCTGCTGGTAGTTCTTTTTCAGGTATTCGCTGGCGTCCGAATCCAGCTGTTTGCTGTCGATCAGTTCCTTATAGTACGGATCAATGGAGAGCTTGGGCAGGTAATAGTCGTTCATCAGACAGCAGAGCCGCCCGTTGTCCTCAATCACATAGAAATCCGGAAGGATGTAGGGAGTCGGACTCTCCGTGCTCTGGCCGTTGAGCGGCTTGGGGTGGAGAGAGCGGATGCGTTCGCAGGATTCCATCACCTGCGCCTTGGAGACCTGAAGTGCTTTGGCGATGGCGCTGTATTGCAGCTTTGCCAGCTGTTCCAGATACGACTGCGCGATTTGCAGCGCGATCGCATCCTCCGGAGCGGTGCGAAGCAGCTGGAGGCAAAGACATTCGCTGAGATTGGCTGCGCCGATGCCGGCGGGCTCCATACTTTGCAGCTTTTGGATGCAGAATTGCACGTCTTCCAGCGGCGCGCCGAGTGCGTGCGCAATGCTGCGGTCGGAGTCGGGCAAAAATCCGTTTTCGTCCAAAGAATGGATCAGATAATCCATAATCCGGGTGTGCGGTTCGGACAAATCCATGGCTGCGCTCTGCAGGAACAGATCGTTTAAAGCGGAAGCGGCGGAGGCTTTGTCTGCCATCAGCTGTTCCTTGGACAGTTCCTGCTCGTGGTCGTTCTGACGGCTTGCGCGCTGAAATTGGCGCTGCTGCTCGAACGGCCCGGGGCGGTAGTCCAGTTCCGGATATTCCAACTCGACGATCGCGTTGCTGGTCATCAGCTCACCGATATAGTTTCGCAGCTGAAGGTTGTTCAGTTGTAACAAATGCATTGATGTCTGCAGCGACAGAGAAAAGCTGTGTTTTTGACTCAGTTGGAGTTCCATGGGATCATTTCCTTATTTCGAGGGTTTTCTCTATTATATCATCTTTGCGAAATTTGGGCAACGAAAAGCCGGGCTTTCCTTGTTAAATATGCACAAAAAACACGGAGAGAAAAAATTGCGGTTGCGGGCTGAAAAAAATACGATATAATGAGACAAAAGGGATTAAAAATACAGAAAAAGCTTCCAAACATTGATTTGTTGCACGATATTTTACCAAAATATTGTGAAATAGGAAGAAACGGTTTTTCGGAGGAAGGCTTGACAGGAGGTGTGTCAAGATGAACTATAAAGAAGTGATGAACGTGCTGTCTCAGGCTGGTATGGGCGCGCTGCTGCTTTCCAGAGAGGGGCGCATATTGGAGATCAATGAGACGGGAGACCGGCTGCTGCACGGCAAGGGCGCACTGGTGGGAGAGCGGCTCAAGGAGATCGCGCCGGAGCTTTGCGCGCAGGGCAAGGCCCCGCGCTATCAGAACATTGCGTTTGGAGAATATCTGCTCCGCTGTTCCAGCCCGGAGGCGGATGACCTGCCGGAGCGTACCGAACTGGTTGTGTTTCGGGACGCGACCAACGATGCCTGTCACGATATGCTGGTCGATGTTGTCAATCAGCTGAGTGAGTGCGTGTCGTTGTATGACGCGGAGGGACGTGTGTATCTTCTCAATGACGCGGTCGTCCAGATGGAGTCCATCATCACGCAGGATGTTCGGGGAGATCTGGTTACCGATCTCTACAAGACGTCGGACGAAAGCGAGCTGCCGCTGCCGCAGGTTCTGCGGACCAAACGCCCGATTGTCAACAAGCGGATGCGCTATACGACGCGGTTCGGACGGGAAATGGATGTAGTCGCCAGCGATTATCCGCTGATGCGCAACGGACAGGTTCTGGGCGGCGTCTGCATCATGGAGGACTGCAGCACGATTGACAGCTTGCAAAAGCAGATCATTGATTTGCAGCAGAAGCTGACCGAGCAGCAGGGGAAAAAGAAAGTCAGCAAGACCAAAAGCTCTCTGACGGCAAAGTGGAATTTTGGCGACATTGTGTACAACAGTGCCAATATGAAGCGCGTCATTACGCAGTGCTCCCGCGTAGCCAAAAACGATTCTGCGGTCATGATTTACGGAGAGACCGGAACCGGCAAGGAGATGTTTGCACAGAGTATCCACAATGCCAGCGGACGGAGAAACGGACCGTTTTTGGCGATCAACTGTGCGGCAATTCCGGAAAACCTGTTGGAAAGCCTGCTGTTCGGCACGGAAAAAGGCGCCTATACGGGTTCGGAGCGACGTCCGGGACTGTTCGAGCAGGCCAGCGGCGGATCGTTGCTGCTGGATGAGATCAATTCCATGGACATTTCGCTGCAGTCCAAGCTGCTGCGCGTTCTGCAGGAAGGATCCCTGCGGCGGGTCGGCGGCGCGGAGGAAATCCAGGTGGATGTGCGCGTGCTGTCTGCGATCAACATTCCGCCGCAGCAGGCGATTCAGGAGAACAAGCTCCGGCAGGACCTGTATTACCGTCTGGGTGTCGTCAACATTACCGTCCCGCCGCTGCGGGAGCGACGAGAAGACATTCTGCTGCTGTCCAAGACCTTTGTCATGCAGTGCAATAAGAAGATGGGACGCAGCATCAGCGGAATCGACGAGGATACCTTGGAGGTGTTCCGGACGTACAACTGGCCGGGCAACGTCCGCGAGCTGCAGCACGCGGTGGAGCATGCCATGAATGTCCTGCCGGATGATGCCTCGTTCATTTCTCCGCAGTATCTTCCGGCGCACATTCTGTCCGAACAGAACAAACCGGAATCCGCAGAGCGGCAGGGAGACTCTTCCCTGAACAGCCGGATGCGGGGCATGGAGCGCAGCGCGATCTGCGCCGTGCTGCGGGAGAACAACGGCAATATCTCGGCCTCCGCGCGACAGCTGGAGATGAGCCGGCAGAATCTGCAGTATCGCATCAAGCGGTACAAGATTGACGTCGCGGCGCTGATAAAGGAATAGAGAATGCGATCAAACACGCGGGACGATGGAACGCATCGTCCTGCGTATTTTTTTCGGGGAAAAACACTTCCGGCAGTCCAAGTGGGCTGCCGGAAGCGTAAAAAAGGAAGATATTGCAACAAATGAAGGGAATAGATCTACGTTAGGTGAGACGCAAAATTGGGGAAAAGCGTCTCGTCCGACTGTGTCATGGATCCTCCGGCAGACCGAAGCCTGCCGGAAGATGTTCTGACGGATTAGGAAAGGAATTGCGTGTGACTATACAGTCGGGTTAGGAGTGTTTGCGATTAGTCAGCCAGATTCTGATAGCTTGCCAGACGCTCCTGTGCATCGCTCTCAGCCTTAGCATACAGCTCTGCAGCCTTCTCCGGGAAGGACAGGTTCAGGGAAGCGTAACGGTTCTGGCCCTTCAGGAATGCCTGGAAGTCGCCGGTCGGTGCCTTGGAATCCAGGGTGAACGGATTCTTGCCCTGCTCCTTCAGCTCCGGATTGTAGCGGTACAGATGCCAGTAACCAGCCTCGACAGCCTTCTTCTCCTCGGCCTGGGACAGACCCATGCCGCACTTCATGCCATGCTCGATGCACGGGCAGTAGCAGATAACCAGGGACGGTCCCGGATAAGCCTCCGCCTCGCGGATTGCCTTCAGGGTCTGATTCGGGTCAGCACCCATTGCTACCTGAGCAACGTAAACGTAGCCGTAGCTCATTGCCATCATGCCCAGATCCTTCTTCTTGGTAGCCTTGCCGCCTGCCGCAAACTTTGCGATGGCAGCTGCTGCGGTGGACTTGGATGCCTGACCGCCGGTGTTGGAGTAAACCTCGGTATCCAGAACCAGAACGTTGATGTCACGACCGGAAGCCAGTACGTGGTCCAGACCGCCGTAACCGATATCGTAAGCCCAGCCGTCGCCGCCAAAGGCCCAAACGCTCTTCTTGGTCAGGTATTCCTTGTTCTGGCGGATGAATGCAGCATCGTCGCTGTCAATGCCCTCGATGGCTGCCAGCAGTGCATCGCTGACCGCGCGGGATTCTGCTGCAACGTTGCCCTTCTCCAGGTAAGCCTCGCAGGCATCCTTTGCGATACCCTGCTCTGCCATATCGGAGATGGTCTGCAGAAGCTGCTTCTTGATCGCGTCCTGACCGAGCAGGAAGCCGTACGCATACTCTGCGTTGTCCTCGAACAGAGACATTGCCCATGCCGGACCGTGACCGTTCTTGTCGGTGCAGTACGGGGAGGACGGGGTGGAACCGCCGTAAGCGGAGGAGCAGCCGGATGCGTTCGCAACATACATGCGCTCGCCGAACAGCTGGGTTACCAGCTTGATGTACGGAGTCTCGCCGCAGCCTGCGCATGCGCCGGAGAACTCGAAGTACGGCTTGTTGAACTGAGAATTCTTAACGGACTTGTCGTTTGCAACGTCCTTCTTGATGGAAACTTCCTCAACCGCATAGGTCCAGTTCGGAGCTTCCTTGATCTGAGAAGCCAGCGGCTTCATGACCAGAGCCTTTTCCTTGGCCGGGCAAACGTTGACACAGCTGCCGCAGCCGGTGCAGTCGTACGGGGAAACCTGCAGACGGAAGGTGTAGTTGTCCATGCCGGCGCCGATGGCCTTCTTGGTGGTGAATCCTTCCGGAGCAGCGTCCAGCTCTTCCTTGGTGACCAGAATCGGACGGATAGCAGCGTGCGGGCAGACGAAGGAGCACTGGTTGCATTCGATACAGTTGTCCGCAATCCACTCCGGTACGTCAACGGCAGCGCCGCGCTTCTCGTACTTGGTGGTGCCGGACGGCCAGGTGCCGTCTTCCAGACCGTACTTCATCATCTGACCGACCGTCAGTGCGTTGCCTTCCTGGCGGTTCATCGGGATGACAACTTCCTTGATGAACTCCGGAACGTTCTGCTCAACCTCTTCGTCCTCGGCGGTCAGCCAGGATTCCGGAATCTCAACCTTGACCAGCTCGTTCAGACCGTGGTCGATGGAAGCGTTGTTCATGTCAACAACCTTCTGGCCCTTCTTCTTGAAGTAGGACTTGTAGATGGCATCCTTCATGGCGGTAACAGCCTGCTCAACCGGGATAACCTCGGAAAGCTTGAAGAATGCAGCCTGCAGAATGGTGTTGGTGCGGTTGCCCAGACCGATGTTGCGGGCGATGTCGATGGCGTTGATGATGTAGAAGTTTGCCTTCTTCTGCGCCAGTGCGCGCTTCATCGAAGCCGGCAGGTTCTCTTCCAGAGCAGCTGCATCCCACTGGCAGTTCAGCAGGAAGGTGCCGCCTTCCTTCAGGTTCGCAACCATGTCGTAGTTGTGAACGTAGGACGGGTTGTGGCAGGCAACGAACTCAGCCGCAGTAACCAGATACGGGGAGCGGATCGGATCCTTGCCGAAACGCAGGTGGGACTGGGTCAGGCCGCCGGACTTCTTGGAGTCGTATACAAAGTATGCCTGGCAGTACAGGTCGGTCTCATGACCGATGATCTTGATGGAGTTCTTGTTCGCACCAACGGTACCGTCGGAGCCCATGCCCCAGAAGATCGCGTTGGTCTGTCCGGCCGGAGAGGTGGAGATCTCTTCGCCTACCGGCAGAGACGTGAAGGTAACGTCATCGACAATGCCGATGGTGAAGTCGTGCTTCGGGGTCTCCTGCTTCAGGTTCTCGTATACGGCGAGGATCTGGCCCGGGGTGGTGTCCTTGGAGGACAGGCCGTAACGACCGCCGACGATGTCCATCTCCAGACCTCTGTTCTTGTAGATGGAACATACATCCTGATACAGCGGCTCGCCCATTGCGCCCGGCTCCTTGGTGCGGTCCAGAACAGCCAGCTTCTTGCAGGTAGCCGGAACAGCAGCCAGGAAGTGGTCTGCGGAGAACGGACGGTACAGATGAACGTTGATCATACCAACCTTTTCGCCCTGAGCGAGCAGGTAATCGATGGTTTCCTGGGTGGTATCGGCAGCGGAGCCCATCAGGACGATGACGCGGTCAGCGTCCGGAGCGCCGTAGTAGTCAAACAGATGATGCGGACGGCCGGTGATCTTGCCGACTTCCTGCATGTAGTACTCAACGGCTTCCGGAATCTGGGAAACCTTGGTGTTGCAGGCCTCACGGCACTGGAAGAAGATGTCCGGGTTGACCGTGGTACCGCGGGTTGCCGGATGCTCCGGGTTCAGGGAGTGCTGACGGAATGCCTTCAGGGACTCCATGTCGACCAGCGGACGCAGATCCTCGTAGTCCAGAGCGTCAATCTTCTGGATCTCGTGAGAGGTGCGGAAGCCGTCGAAGAAGTGGAGAACCGGCATGCGGCAGTGGATGGAAGCCAGATGAGCGACAGCGCCCAGATCCATCGCTTCCTGCGGATTGGTGGAAGCCAGCATGGCGAAGCCGGTGTTGCGAACTGCCATAACGTCGGAGTGGTCACCGAAGATGGACAGCGCATGAGCAGACAGGGTGCGTGCGGAAACGTGGAACACGCTCGGAAGCATCTCGCCGGCAATCTTATACATGTTCGGGATCATCAGCAGAAGACCCTGGGAAGCGGTATACGTAGTAGTCAGAGCGCCAGCCTGCAGGGAACCGTGTACGGTGCCGGCAGCGCCGCCCTCGGACTGCATCTCAACGACCTGTACCGGACGGCCAAAGAGGTTCTTCTTGCCGTTGGCAGCCCAGTCGTCAACATATTCAGCCATCGGAGAGGACGGAGTGATCGGGAAAATGCCCGCAACCTCGGTGAACGCGTAGGAGATGTACGCGGCGGCCTGGTTGCCGTCCATCAATTCTTTTTTACTTGCCATACAAATCTTCCTCCTTGTATTGTGGCGTGCTGTGAAGCGCACAGCGGTAAAATGTAGAATAAATGCTTGAAATTACTAGACTGTGGTTCAGTGACTTTCGGTCACTGACCTTGCATACAATGTACACGATTGCATTCAATTTGTCAATGCTGTTTTGGCAGTTTCTGCGAAGTATACAAAAAGAAAAGTCGTAATTTGTGCAAAAGTTTTGAATGCAAAATTTATCAGAATGAATGCAAAAAAATAAATTGACTTATAGAATCTTCATACTGTATACTGTGCTTGGATATAGCACAGCAAATAAGTGTTATCGTAACGAACAAGAAACGGAAAACGAAAGCAGGTGTTACCGATTAGCTCGCAAAGTTCGATTGCTTATGAGCAAATCAAAGAGATGATATTCCGCATGGAGCTGCTTCCGGGAGAGCGCATTCCGGAGCTTCAGATTTCCGCCAAGCTGAACCTCAGCCGGACGCCGATCCACGACGCGCTCCGGAAGCTGGCGGCGGAGGGACTGGTCACCATCGGGCCGCGGCGCGGCGCGGCAGTCACATGCTTCACCGACGAGCAGATCAAGGAAATCGGCGCGATCCGCCTATCGCAGGATGTCCTCGCGGTGCAGCTGGCCTCGTATTATGGGAGCGCATCGGATTTTGACCAGCTGGACCGGCTGGCGGATCTCTGCGAGCAGGCGGCGGCCAAGGGCGACGTCTATGGGAGAATCCGGGCGGACGACGAGTTCCATCTGGAAATTGCGAAGATCTCCGGCAACTCCTATCTGCTTCAGCAGCAATACGCGATTTATCAGCAGATTCATTTGATCCAGATCTCCAAATACACGGATATTGAAGACAGCTTGATTCAGATTCACCACCACCGTCCGCTGATTGCGGCGATGCGAAGCGGCAATCTGGAGGAGATGCGCGCGCTGATCTGCCAGCACGTCAAGGACTTCTACGGTTTGGATCCCTATCTGCTCCGCTGTTACTGCAGCTCCTTTGGCGAAGAGCAGGCATAACGCGGCGCGGCACGCAAGCCGCAGCCGGAACAAATGATTTTGAAACAGGACGGTGAAGGACGTGAACAATTCTCCGAATCCCCCGAAGTCCGATAGAGCACGGGATACGAAAGGCATACGGCTGACGAAGCGCCAGATGCAGGCGCTGGAAACCAAGGATAAGCTGTACGCGGCGGCACTGCGGGAGATCAATGAAAAAGGCATCAACAATGTCAGCATTGAGGACATTACGACAGCGGCCAACGTGGCCAAGGGCACCTTTTACCGCTACTTTGAATCCAAAGAGGCAGTTGTTTTCTATACCTACCAACACTCGGACCAGATTTACAAGCGGGCGTTCGAAAAGGTAAAAGGGATGGACTTCATGTCCATGATTACGCGCTTTGTCCGCATCTCCTACACGGAATACGAGAAGCGGGGCAAGGGCATTATCAAAGCGGTCATTTCCAATTACTTTACGGTTCCGGGCAAAAGTATGTACGGGAAGGACCGTGCGCTGCTGCAGTGTCTGGACCGCATTGTCAAGATGGGAAGAGAGCAGCAGGTACTGCGCGAAGACATTTCGGACGAGCAGTGCGTGGACATGCTGCTGTCCACCATGATCGGCGTGGAAGTCATGTGGTGCTTTGACAGCCAGGGCATGAGTCTGGCGGACATGCTGGAGAACACGGTGCGCGTTGTGGCGCGGGGGCTGATGCGCGAGGGCGCGGAGCCTGCGGAAAACTGAACACAGGTACGGAATCGACCGTCGTATGTTTGCTGAGATGCAGATATACGGCGGTTTTGTGTTATTTGACAAAACAAATGGGGAAAAGGCATCCGATTCTTTGCAAAATAGACGTCAGGTGCGGCACAGCGAAAAAAGAGCCGCTGAATTACAATAAAACCATCAAAGAGAACAGCGGTTCTCCGAGAACACTGCGAAGGCGCGGGATCCGCGGCTCAGGCCAGACGGCGAGGAGCAGACCGGAAGCAGGGCGCGGGTGGAGAGACCGAGTAACCATCAGTTGGACGATATGAACAAGAAAAGCCGTTTAAATTTGTTGATTATTAGGTCTTTACATTTTGCGTTGCACGACATATAATGACTACAGTTCAATGACTTGGAGTCACCGAAAAAAATTAAACCAACCAAACAACATTGGTCGAGAGACCGTGGACAGACAATTGAGGAGGATACTAACATGGACATGAGTTATTTGAAGGACATGCCGATCGCAGTTCTGGGCGGCGGCGCAATCGGCAAGACCATGGCTGCAGACTGTGCTCTGGCGGGCAAGGAAGTACGCATCTGGGACATGCCGGCATTCGCAAAGAGAAACTTCGTAAACATCGAGAAGACTGGCATCACCCTGACCGGTAACCAGTTCAGCTTCTTCGGTTTCCAGCGCAAGGGCACCGCGAAGGTTGCTCTGGCTACCGACGATATGGCAAAGGCTGTTAAGGGCGCTGGCATCATCATCGTTGCTTCGGTTGCTCTGGGCCACGAGGCAATCTTCCAGGAACTGATTCCGCTGCTGGAGGACGGCCAGGTCGTTCACATCCTGCCGGATAACTGCGGCACGCTCGTAATGCGCAAGATGATGCGTGAGATGGGCTGCACCAAGGACGTAGTCATCGGCGCTTGGTACACCGCTCCGTACGGCATCCGCGTTGTACGCCGCGGCGGCGTTGTCACCAACGAGTGCAAGGTTGAGGACCGTATCACCACCATCCGCGGCTGCGCTCTGCCGATGAAGGACAACGACAAGTTCATGGCTTCCGCTTACTACATCCCGGCATTCGATGCAATCATCGACGCTGAGGGCGAGGTTACCATCTCCAAGAAGGGTGAGGAATTCCATCACGGCTTCGTAGAGGGCAACACCGTTATCGACATCAACCTGTCCAACGTTAACCCGGTTATCCACGTTCCGGGCACCATCCTGGCAGTTTCCACCATGCAGAACTTCGACACCGTTCTGGGTAAGAACAAGGCTGACTACTCCCTGTACGCATTCGGCGCTTGCCCGGCAATCGCTGAGGTTCAGGCTAAGTTCTGGGAAGAGGAGAAGGCTCTGGCTGCTGCTATGGAAGTTGGTCTGTGCACCGTTAACTATGAGGACTTCTTCTCCCGTACCACCATGTACGGCAAGGAGTACATGGGTCCGGACTTCGCTGTTCCGTACGAAGAGAACTACCCGAACTTCTGGGGCGACGGTCCGTTCGATCTGGAGAACCGTTACATCACCGAGGACGTTCCGGTTGGCTGCTACCTGATGTCTCAGCTGGGCAAGAAGTACAACGTTCCGACCCCGATCATCGACTCCATGATCCTGTTGGCTTCCACCATGCTGAAGCGCGATCTGGCTGGCGATTCTAAGTGGACTCTGGATTACCTGGATATCGACCACATGACCCACGAGCAGCTGCAGGCTTACCTGCGTGAGGGCGTATACACCCCGAAGGCTTAATTAACTAGCAAGAAATATCCTTCAATATTTCAGGAGATGCGCGATACGGGGATGACCAAGCCACCCATCCCTGTATCGTGGCGATCATCCAATCTAACCTAGGCATAGTGGTATCAACATACGAATCTCGGTATGTTTTACCTCCATTGAAACCACTCTTTTATCCCACTCATCAATGCGGTGCAAACCTCTTGGTCTGCACCGCATTGAACTTTTTTATCAAAAATATCCCGAAAAACATGGGAGAACGGGTTGACTTTCCACCTGCTTGAAGGGGTATACTGCTTTTTGTAAAGATCAAGGACGATTGGGAAAACCGATGGTCCATTGATCTTTTTTGTTTTTTGACATCACAGCAGCCTGCGGCATGAGGCTTGGCAGCGAATGATAGAAATGCTGACAATGCCTTGTCGGATGGGCTGGAAATACAAGGACGCAAATTATTTTGCACCCTTTTGCAGCACACCGCAGCTCCACGCTATCAGGTCGGAAAAAATAGGGAACCTGATCTGAAGATCGGCACAACTTGAAATATGTATAAATTTGTATTTTAAACCTTAATTTGAGAATTTGAAAGTCAAAGTCTACAAAAAGGAACGTTTGAATTTGGGCGCATTTACAAATAGAGAGGCGGAACAGGAGCTTTTTGAAGCAGAATGCCATATTTTAAGGAGGTGCAAATGAACGCGGCGCAAAATAATTTGCACCTGCTTGCTCACGGGATGCAAAAAAGTTTGCAGCAAAAAGGAGAAAAACGGCACAGTTGTATACATGTTTGCAGTTGCGCACGGGGACGAAAACGGGAAAAGAAAAGAAGAAAGACGGCAAACTGGGATTGTCCGCGCGGGGTGTTTCCATATTGCATAAAAGCAACGGGAGTTGTTTGTGAGATTTCACAGAAAATTGCGCAATCTCACAAAAATTGTGCAGTTTGTTTGGTGGTTCTCACAAAAACGGCGCGGTTTGCCGTGTGCAGCCTCGATCTCTGTCAAATAGCACAAAATGAATCGTGAAAATACGACAATTTTCATAAAAATAAAGTTAATTCAAAAAAATCAAAAAAAATTTTGAATTGGCACGAGGTTTGCTTCTTATATAAGCACAACGACAAAATCACCGTGCCGCTATAAAGCGATGGAAGAGAGCATCGAACCGAAGGCGCGGTACACACAACATTGCAATCATTATGACAAGGAGGAAAATACTATGGCTAAGAAGTACATGGAGCGAATTGAGAAGCTGCGTCAGCAGTATCTGAACACTCGCGTTGAAATGGACGTTTACAATGCGCAGTTCCTGACTGAGGGCTTTAAGGAAACCGAGGGCCAGCCGTGGATTATCCAGAAGGCAACCGGCTACAAGAGAATTTGTGAGAAAAAGAACATTTACATTCTGGACAATGAGCTTCTGGTTGGCGGCGTCGGCTTTAAGCCGCGTGCAGGCCTGCTGTGTGCGGACAGCGCGTCCGGCGTTATCGAAGCAGAGCTGGACACCATCAGCACCCGCCCGTTTGACCCGTTCTACCTGAGCGAGGAGGGCAAGCAGGTTTATCTGGATCACGTTAAGGATTACTGGAAGAACAAGTGCGTGTTTGACCGCTGGAAGCTGATGAGCCCGCCGGACATGCAGAAGATGAAGGACAACGGCGCGATCTTTATCGACCGTAAGGCTGTCCGCGGCTACGGCGAGACCACGCCGAACTTCTCCCGCATCCTGACGCTGGGTATCGGCGGCATCCGCAAGCTGGCAGAAGAGAAGCTGGCACAGTTGGATGATGCGGTTCCGGGCGATCTGGAGAAGAAGTTCTTCTACGAGTCCGAACTGCTTGCCTGTGACGGTATTATCACTCTGGCAAACCGTCATGCTGATCTGGCAGAGAAGCAGGCTGCTGAGTGCACCGATCCGACCCGCAAGGCAGAGCTTCTCAAGATCGCAGAGACCTGCCGTTGGGTACCGGAGCATCCGGCCCGCACCTTCTATGAGGCTTGCCAGGCAGTTATCTCTTACGAGTACGCAATTTTCATGGAGCAGAACGCTTCTTCCTACAACCTGGGCCGTCTGGACCAGTATCTGTATCCGTACTACAAGGCAGACAAGGAAGCCGGCATCCTGACCGACGACGAGGCGCAGGAGCTGCTTGACTGCCTGTGGATCAAGGTCGCAGAAATGTCCCTGTTCCAGGATGAGATCACCGCACAGTATGCGGCAGGCTACTGCATCACCGTACAGACCAGCTGCGGCGGCATCAACCGGTTCGGCGAAGACGCAACCAATGAGTTGTCCTATATGATGATTCAGGCTACGCAGGATGTTCGCTTCAAGGAGCCGAACCTGTCTGTTACCTACAGCCTGGCCAAGAATCCGGATACCCTGCTGAAGAAGGCCTGTGAGGCGATCAGCGAAGGCCTGACCATGCCGGCGATCTACTCCAACGATATCGGCATCCGCATGATGCAGAACAAGGGTGTTCCGCTGAGCGAGGCTTGGGACTGGAACCCGTGCGGCTGTGTTGAGACCAACCTGGCTGGCCGTATGAAGCAGTACACCGATATTGCTGACATCAACATGGGCGCAATGGTTGAGTTCGCACTGAATGACGGCAAGAGCCGCATCACCGGCGAGCAGGTATCCGTTCATACCGGCGACCCGCGCAATTTCAAGACCTTCGACGAGTTCTTTGACGCGGTAAAGGCACACATTGACTACGCAGTTGACGTTATCACCTCCGGCAACCAGCTGCTGGATTACCTCAGCATGAACTATCGTCCGGTTCCGGCACTGTCTCTGGGCTTTGACCAGTGCATGGAGGTCGGTAAGGATTACAGCCAGCCGGGCGCTGCGAAGTACACCTGCGGCGGCGGTGTCATCACCGTTGGTCAGGCGGACGTTGTCAATTCCATTGCAGCAGTTAAGTACCTCGTATTCGACGAGAAGAAGTGCACGATGGATCAGCTGGTCAAGGCTCTGGACGCAAACTTCGTTGGTTACGAAGACATTCAGGCAATGTGTCTGGCTGCTCCGAAGTACGGCAATGACGACGACCGTGCAGACTTCTGCGTAGGCGAAGTATTCACTCACGTTATCGACCAGTTCGAGAAGTACGACACCAAGTTTGGCAAGATGACCACCGGTATGCTGCCGGTATCCGGCAACACCCCGATTGGCCAGTGGGTTGGCGCACTGCCGTCCGGCAGAAATGCACTCACTCCGCTGACGGATGGTATCGGCGCAACGGGCGGCACGGACACCAACGGCCCGACCGCACTGCTGAAGTCGGTATCTAAGATCCCGCACGCACGTTATACGCAGGGCACGCAGCTGAACATGAAGATTGAGCCGTCCCTGATCCGCGGCGAAGGCGGTATCCCGCATATGATGAATCTGGTTAAGACCATGTGCACGCTGGGCGTTTACCACTGCCAGACCAACGTCGTTGACAGAATGACGCTGATTGATGCACAGGAGCATCCGGAGAAGCATCGTGATCTGCTGATCCGCGTTGCCGGATACACGGCATTCTTCGTTGAGCTGGGCAAGGAGACCCAGGACGAAATCATCGGACGTACCGAGATTGGCAGCTGGACGGGCGGCTGTGGCTGCTGCGGCTGATCGCAACAAAGCAAGTGTAACGCATAAGAGTAGTTTGGGACCCCATCCGCTGCTTCGGCGGCGGGTGGGTCATCTCGTTCATGGAAGTATCGTAATCAAATGGTTTAGGAGGAAACAGACGCAATGGAATTGTTCGACGGCAACAGAAAAGGCATGGTTTTACGACTGGAACGGTCATCTGTATTTGACGGCGACGGATTCCGTACCGTTGTTTTCCTGAAGGGATGTCCGCTGCGCTGTCAGTGGTGTTCGACGCCGGAGAGCCAGTCGTTTCAGGTAGAAAAAACGGCGGAAAACGTCTACGGTACCGAAATGACGGTAGAGGACGTCATTCGGGAGATCCGAAAGGATTCTCTGTTTTACTTTATTTCCACCGGCGGTGTCACGGTATCCGGTGGAGAAGTTCTGGCACAGCCGGAATTTACCTATGCAATTTTGAGAAATTCCCAGGCGGAATGTATCAACACGGCGATTGAGACCTCGTTTTTCGCGCCGTGGGAGACCATTCGCCCGATTCTGGATTATGTCAATACAGCACACGTCGATCTGAAGATTTTTGATGCGGAGAGGCACAAGAAGTACTGCGGCGTGGACAATAAACTGATTTTAGACAATCTGCTGGCGACCAACGAACACGAAAGCCCGTTCCGTCTGGTTGTTCGGACGCCGATCATTCCGGGAGTCAACGATTCCCCGGAGGATATGGAGAATATCGGCAAGTTCTGTACCCAACTGAAGCATCTGGCGCATGTACAGCTGCTGCCGTATCACAAGCTGGGAACAGCGACCTACGAAAAGCTGGGGCGCGAGTACCTGTTGAAGGGCGTGGAGTCGCCCAGTCCGGAGGACATGGCACGTCATCGTGAGATCGTCGGCCAGTATGTAAAGGTAATTTAAACAGTAAATTTTGATACAATAATAGAAGTAAAAAGAAAAAGTGACTGCCTGTATATCATGCGGGCTGGATATAAGCGAGGGATGCATTATGAGTCAGAAAGTGAATATTCATATTTTTCATGAGTGCAGCGGAGAACATACTCATGGGTATCCACAGATTATGGTACCGCTTCAGGAAAAGATGTCCATTCGGGTCGGAGATTCGGAGTATGACGTTACCCCGCAGGAGCTGTGCTTTATCCCGGCCGAGATGATCCACCGCTGTGACGACTATCAGGGCAAGCTCCTGGTCATCAATCTGCCGACAGACATCGCAGAGAACGGCGAAATGGTCCACCTGACCTATCCGCTGATCATCCCGATGGAGGGACAGATCACGCAGCTGGTCTCTTTGATTCAGGCAGAACTGAAGCAGAATCCGGACAGCAACTCGGTTCGCTATCTGTACAATTACCTGTACAGCAAGCTGATGGAGAACTGCGCAGCACCGTCCATCCGCTATATCAACGAATACTATCATCTGCCGATCACGGTGCACCAGCTCGCCAAAATCGAGAGCTACAACGTCACATATTACAATGACTGGTTTAAGCAGCAGACCGGCTTTTCTCCGAGCTTCTATCTGCGCTGTGTCCGGATCAACCGTGCGAAGGAACTGCTTTCCACGACGAATTTCAGCGTGATGGAAATCGCACTGATGGTCGGCTACAGCAGCAATTCCACCTTCACCCGCGCGTTCCACAACATGACCGGAATGACGCCGAAGGCCTATCGCGACTGTCCGTGCTTTAAGCAGAAAATCGGGTAAGCGCGGAGAACAAAACAGAGAAAATACTTGGGCAGAGATGCCGACGTAGCTCTGCCCAATTTTCTTTTTTCGCCAAATGTAACGCGTTGCGCTTCGCGTTTACACCGTGAAAACAACCAATAAATAGCGAGAAAAATTGGCTAAAGTGAATAAAAAATCATAGTAAAATGATAGGGAAATGGCGCGATTTTTGTAGAAAAATTGTAACATCTACAACAAACGGCACAAATAACCTGAGTTTCAGCAAACTGTGAATTTGCATAGTTTTATATAATATTATCAAAGAGAGATTCGGCAATTTGTTGGATTTTCTGGTTGATGTAAATAACGTGATTTTGACAGAAGGAAGGTGATCTATGTACGTGGTTTGGTAAATTTTTTTGCCAACACATTTTGCCAATAATTTGTTATTCGCAAGCAACAGTCGATATGGGTTATAGGCGATGAAGATCCAGTCCGGCGCACGGTGCGTTCGGCCTTTTGCACCGTGGAAAGGACGCTTTTGATGTGTTGAAACGTGAGAGGAGAAAATAATGGAATTATCTTTTACCGCGAAATTGATAGCGGGACTATTAATTATCATTGACTTGGTGTTCTGTATGGGCATTGGTTTTATGACCAAGGGCACCTCCAAGAATGCAGAGGACTATTTTATTGGCGGTAAGCAGACAGGTACGATCCTGCTGACCCTGACGGCGTGGGCGAGCTTCTCGGGCGCCGGCAACTTTATCGGCCAGGCTGGCCGTGGCGCGCTGTACGGAACGTCTGCGTACTGGCAGTACTTCGGCGAAGGCCTGCTGGGCGGCATTCTGGTGGGATACCTCATCGCGCCGTATCTGGCACGCTTTAAGTATGTATCCATGCCGCACTACATTGCAGGTCATCTGGCGGGCGAAGATCCGGTTGTACGCCGTGTCGCCGGTGTGGCATCGTTGATGCCGAATGCGTGCTGGCCGGGTTCCCAGATCATGGGCGTTGCGTACGTGCTGCAGCAGCTGTTTGGATTTGACTACCGCATTGCGGTCATTATCTGCGGTATTATCTTTATTGTTTACACGACCAGCGGCGGCGTTAAGGCGGTCATCATGGCGGACGCTCTGCACGGTGCCATCCAGATGGTTCTGGCAATCTGCGTTATCTTCTTTGGCTTGAAGATGATGCACTTCAGCTGGGGCTGGCTGGGCGATACCGTTAAGTCGATTGACCCGACTATGTGGGACTTCAATAAGAACCCGATGGTAGTGAACATATCCAGCTTCCTGACCGGTTTGGTAGGCGCAACCTCCAACCCGATCTTCTGGAACCGTGCATTTGCAGCGAAGGACGTCCAGACAGCCCGCAAGGCATACGGCTTCACCTTCTTCTGCAACATTATCATGGTATTCATTATTCTGACCATTGGTATTGCTACTTGGACCTACAATCAGGAGATCGGCGACCAGGCACTGGTTTGGGCGATCCTGAACAAGATGCCGACCTTTGTTTCCATCATTCTGGGCGTTGGCGTACTGGCAGCCTGCCTGTCCTGTGCGGATACGCATCTGAACTGTGCTGCTGCAAACATCGTAACCGATATCATGGACCCGGAAGGCAAGCTGCCGCCGGAGAAGTCGGTTAAGTATGCGAAGATTGCAACTGCTGCCACTGGCGTCTTTGCTATTTTCGCCGGTCTGTTTGCTCCATTCATCTACGCGCTGGGTACTTACGGATACACGGTATGCGGCGGCGTACTGATTCCGGTATTTGTTATCGGTCTGATCTACCGCGATCACAGCTGCAAGGACGGCGAGTTCCGCTCCAAGATGAGTGTTACTGCTATTCGTGTCGGCATGATTCTGGGTATCATCTGCGCGATGGCATTTGAGATGATCACCCCGCTGTACAACCTTTTCGGCGGCGGCGTTATCCCGGCGATTGTTGTCACTTCTCTGGGCATGATTCTCACCAACTGCTTCGTGAAGGATCAGACTTGGAAGGCATAATCTGAAACCGAAACCATT
>JBJEZE010000078.1:4156-14649 GCA_051887235.1 Butyricicoccus sp. | reverse complement strand
TACACAAAAATGATGATGTGCAGGAGGAGAGAATTGTGAAAACAAACAGACGTAAGAAAATTATTGTCAGTGTAAACGCGGATGGGTTCTGCTATCAACGGCAGAGCTTGCTGCTGGGCTATGCGATGGCCTGTATGGCAAACGGACGCGTGTACTGTGGGGCTGCGGATAAGTCGCGGATCTTTCATATGCGGCGAAAGGAGCTGAAAGAATGAATGTCGCTCAAATTGTCGCCATTGTAATCTTTGTGGTCATGTTTGCCATGATTATTATGGACAAGATCGAGCGGCACATTATTACCTTGGTCAGCGGTTTGCTGGTGTTAGTCGTTGTGTTTGGATTGCTGATGCACAGCGGAGAAGCGGTTTACCGGGCGCTGAATGTGCAGAGCCTGATGGACAGCACGTTTTGGTACGGTAAGGCGGCGGAAAGTACGTCGGGCGTGAACTGGTCGACCATTCTGTTCCTCGCCGGCATGATGGTTATGGTAGAAGGGCTGAACAATGCGGGATTCTTCCGCTGGCTCTGTCTGCTGATGGCCAAAAAGGTGCATTATCGAAATGTCCCGCTGCTGATTTGCTTTTTGTGCATGTCCGCGGTCATGGCGATGTTTATCGACAGCATTACGGTTATTCTGTTTTTGGCAACCGTTACGATTGAGCTGTCCCGTATTTTGAACTTTGATCCGGTGCCGATGATTATCGCGGAGATTTTCTGTGCGAACCTGGGCGGCTCCGCCACCATGTGCGGCGACCCGCCGAATATCATCATCGGTACAGCATTTGGCTTCTCGTTTGCAGACTTTTTGACCAATACCGGTGTGATTGCCGGCATCAGCTTTTTGGTGATGGTGTTGTATTTCTGGCTGTGCCTGCGGAACGAATTGCGGCGCAGCGAACAGAGTCGGGATCCCAATGCGGTGTATCCCGATCCCAATTCTGCGATTACGGATAAAAAGGCGTTTGTGTTCTCGGCAGCAGTATTTGTACTGGCAGTCGTTTTGTTGATTACGCACGCGCAGACCGAATTGAGTGTGGCTTGTATCGGCGTTATTGTTGCGGTGATCACCACCATTGGCACAATTCTCATCAGCGGCACGGACAGTGTCCGTGAGATTTATCATCAGGTTGATTACAAGACGCTGCTGTTTTTCATCGGACTGTTCCTCTCGGTCGAAGGTCTGGACCAGACCGGCGTGCTGGAGGTTCTGGCGAATCTGATTGGAACACTGGGAGACGGAAAACCGGCGGTTATTATAGCCATCATCCTCTGGCTGTCGGCAATAGCCAGTGCGCTGGTGGACAACATCCCGTTTGCGGCCACGATGGTTCCGGTCGTGCGGCTGATTTCCATTATGCAGATTATCCCGCTTCCCACGCTGGCGTGGACGCTGTCGCTGGGCACGGACCTCGGCGGCAACGCTACTCCGATCGGTGCGTCGGCGAACGTTGTCGGCGTCTCGGTAGCCGAACGAGAAGGACACCATATTGGCTGGGGACGGTATTGCAAGTATACCATTCCCGCAACCATCATCGTGTTGATGATGTGCACGGCATGGATGATTTTAGTATATCTTTGAGAAGCAAAAAGCCCGTCCTTTCAAAGGACGGGCAGCTTTTTCAACTTGAGATTCCGAACAAAGAAATATAAGACAGTCAGCGTTCGGCGAGTAGATGGTCCGCTTTTTTGCGCAGGTCATGCAGTGCGTAGGCGTAGCAGATGGCCAGAGCAGCGATGGAGACAAACCAGGTGAACGGGAACGCGTAGTACAGCATCTGAATGGTGTGGAACTGGGGGATTTGGAAAATTGTCGCGATCCACAGGAGGCGCAGTCCACACACGCCTGTGATGTATACGATCGTCGGAAGAAGGGCGTATCCCAGACCGCGGATTGCGCCGACCAGAACCTCCATGGTGCCGTAGATGCCGTAGATGAAAAAGTAGGAACGGAATCGAATCTGTCCGGCCGCAATGACATCCGGGTTTGTGGTATAGATGCTCAGCAGCGGCTTGGAGAGGAGAATGGCGCCGTTGCCCAGCACTTCTCCCACGACAATGACACACAGGATGCCGGCCCAGAACACGCGGTTGAGTCGGTCGTATTTTTTTGCGCCGACATTCTGGCTGATAAACGGCATCGTGGCCTGATAGAAGGCATTGACAGGGAGATAAATAAACCCTTCGATGCTGGCAGCGGCGGAGTTTCCGGCCAGAATGACACTGCCGAACGAGTTGATAGACGACTGAATGACGACGTTGGCGAAGGAAAACACCATGCCCTGCACACTGGCGGGCAGTCCAACCGCGATAATCTCTTTGAGTGGCTGCGGATACAGCTTTAGATCACGGAGGCCCAGCTGGATATTGCCGGTCTCGTGCATCAGGCAGCGGATGACCAGTACGGCAGAGATGCATTGGGAGATGACGGTAGCCAGTGCCACACCGGCAACGCTCATGTGGAATACGATGACGAAAATCAGGTTCAGCACCACATTCACAACGCCGGCAAACGACAGATAATACAGCGTCCGCTTGGTGTCTCCGATGGAACGAAGCAGCGCGCTGCCAAAATTATATACCATCGTGGCGGTCATGCCGAGAAAATAGATGCGGAGATAGATCACAGACAGATTCAGGACATCGTTCGGAACCTGCATCCAGATGAGGATCTGTTTGGCGCCGATCACACCGATCAGCGTCAGGATGATTCCGCTCAACAGGCCAAGAAGGATGGCGGTATGTACGGTGTCGTGTACTTTTTTCTGATCCTTGGCGCCAAAGTAGCGGGCAGCTACGATGTTTGCGCCGACGGACAATCCGATAAACAGATTGGTGAGCAGGGTAATGAGGGATGTGTTGGAGCCGACTGCGGCCAGCGCATTGTCACCGGCGAATCGGCCGACAACGATCGTATCCACGGCGTTGAACAGTACCTGCAGAGTGCTGGAGGCCATGATCGGAGCGGCAAACACGATCATTTGTTTGAGTATGGGGCCGCTGGTCAAATCGACCTCATAGGATTTTGCTTTTTTGGCTTGCTTCATTCAGAATTCCTCCCTTCGAGCTGACTGTCTGTCTCAGACAAGCGGCTTGCTGCATCATAAAGCATTTGTGTGAAAAAGTCAAGAAGAAGTTGCATTCATTGACAATACCGTGAAAAGTTTGAAATAACAGAAACAGAAAGAGAAAACGGCGTGGAATTTTGCAGAATCATGCAGACTGCGCTGAAATAAATACAATTTAGGAGAAAACCAACATGAACAAAACAATTGGATTCATCGGTGCCGGGAACATGGGCGGGGCATTGGCGGAGGTCGTATGCCGCAAGCTGGATCCGAGTCAAATTTTAGTCTACAATCCGACGATGAGCAAAGTGAAGCGTTTGGCGGATCAGTATCACTGCGGCATTGCGGCGTCCAGCGAAGAAATTGTGCATCGCTGTGAGATCGTCGTTTTGTGCGTCAATCCGCCCATTGTGAACGATGTCATCGCACCGCTCCTGCCCATTTTTTCGGCCAACAAGGGGCAGGGGAAAAAACAGATTTTGGTGTCCATTGTGGGAGCGTGGTCTACCGAAGAGCTGACCAAGCTGTTCCAGAAAGCCGGCATTTCGCTTCCCATTATCCGCAGCATGCCGAATATACCGATCCGCATTGGAAAGGGCGTAAATCTGTTTTGCCGCAACCGGTATATTAAGAATGAGGATATGGAACGGGTCATGGACATCTTTTCGGAAGGCGGTCTGTGCGAGGAGGTGCCGGAGGATCTTCTTCCGGCGGCGTGCCCGGTATTTAGCTGTTCGCCGGCGATGGCGTATATGTTTATCGAGTCACTGGCGGACGGCGGGGTGCAGATCGGCATGGATCGCGAACGGGCCACCCGATTTGCGGCACAGGCGGTGCTGGGTTCTGCGGCGATGGTTTTGGAGGGCTCCAAACATATTGGACAGCTGAAGGATGAACTGTCCACGCCGGGCGGAATGACGATCAACGGCACCAATGAGATGGAACGTCTTGGATTCCGCGGAGCGGCAATACAGGGGGTTTTGAAGGCGTATGAGCGCCAAATGGAGATACAGAATAACAAAAAGTGAATTATATATCTCAGACGGCCGGAGAACGGGACGAGCTCTTCTGCGCTCCGGCGATCCCCGCGGCGCGCGGGGGTGCAACTGGTGCTGGAGAGGGATGGAAGGAGAGGAAGCGGGTTCCAAACGGGAAAAAAGAAACCTGAGATATTGCAAAAAACACATGACGAACGGCAAGTAAACAACGTTTATCATTTGATACAATATCAGTAACTAAAAACAGATCGGATGGCAGCGGTGCGGGCTTCACCGCTGCTTTTTACTTATGTAGGGGACGGCCGTAAGAAAGACACGACAGGCCGGAGAGTTGCTTCATGATGAAGAGGATGGAGGGGAATGCGATGAACTATCGGGACATAATGCAGGCATTTTCTCAGTCTGCGATAGGGACACTGATACTTTCGGAAGACGGAAGAATTTTGGAAATCAATGAGGCAGGAGATGCGTTGCTGTGCGGAGAGGGAAAGCTGGTTGGAAAACAGCTGAACGATATTGCCGGCGAGCTGGGACAGAAGACGAACAAGCCGGTTTATGTGCGCGTGAAATTTGATCAATACGTCACACGCTGCCCGGCTCCGGAAGCAGAGGACTTGCCGGACGGCGCAGAGTTGATTGTCTTTCGTCAGGCGACCAACGATGTCTGTCATGATATGCTGATGCAGGTGGTCAACCAGCTGGAGGAGTCGGTTATTCTGTGTGACGAAGAGGGATGCATTTATCTGCTCAACGATGCGGCGGAAAAAATGGATTCGATTGCCACAAAGGATGTCCGGGGACGATATGTATCCGATGTCTACTTCATGCGGGACGGCGAGGACTGCGGTATACCGCATGTGCTTGAGACCAAACAGCCGATTTTGAACAAACGGCAGTATTATACGACCTGCTTTGGCTGTGATGTCGATATTGTTGCCAATATGTATCCGATTGTACAGAACGGACAGGTTTTGGCGTCGTCGAGCATTATGCAGAACTGGAAGACGCTGGATATCCTGCGCAAGCGGATCATTGATCTGCAGGAGCAGCTGGTAGAGCAGCGCGTTCCGAGCAAGATGAAAAAGACAAGACCGCTTTCGGCCACCTACCATTTCCGGGACATTATCCATATCAGCGAAGTGATGGATGATCTGATCAGCCAGTGTCAGCAGGCGGCGCGCTCCAACTCCTCCGTCATGATTTACGGAGAGACCGGAACGGGCAAAGAGCTGATCGCGCAGAGCATTCACAATGCGAGCGGACGCGCAGACGGTCCGTTTTTGGCGATTAACTGTGCGGCGATTCCGGAAAATCTGCTGGAAAGCCTGCTGTTCGGCACGGAGCGCGGTGCGTACACCGGCGCGGAGAGCAAGCCGGGACTGTTTGAACAGGCCAACCACGGCACGCTGCTTCTGGATGAGATCAATTCCATGAACATAAATTTACAGGCCAAGCTGCTGCGCGTTTTGCAGGACAAGCGCATTCGCCGTGTCGGCGGCATGGAGGAGATCCAGGTAGATGTGCGCGTGCTGTCCAACACCAATGTTCCGCCGTATCAGGCAATCGAAGAGGGAAAAATGCGCCGAGATCTGTTTTACCGTTTGGGCGTTGTCAGCATTACAATTCCGCCGCTGCGCGAACGCAAAGAGGACATTGTGCTGCTGGCCAACAGTTTTCGGATGACCTGCAACGAGGAAATGCAGAGACAGGTGCAGGGCATTGACGCGAAAACGCTCCAGGTATTTCAAAATTACAGCTGGCCGGGCAACGTCCGCGAGCTGCAGCACGCGATTGAACACGCGATGAATGTACTGCCGGATACGCAGTCGGTGATTTCTCCCAAGTATCTGCCGCGGCATATCTGGGACGAGAGCCAAAAGGAAATGGATGCGAAGTTCGGCGGAGAGCAGGAGAAACAGCAGGAAGAGCCGGTTTTCCGATCGCATTTATATGATCCCAGCAGCGGCCGTCTGGAAGGATCGCTGGATGAAACGCTCAAGCGTTTGGAGCAGGAAGCAATTATCCAGGCACTGCGGGATGCCAATGGAAATGTGTCGGAGGCGGCGCGCAGTTTGCAGATGGATCGGCAAAAGCTGCAATACCGCATCAACCGCTATAAAATTGATGTAGAGGAACTGGGGAAATAAGCCGTTATCTGGTTTTCAATAAAAAGGAATAGACAGAGCTTCCGGCCGATGGAAGCGATGGACAGCAGATCAAAAGGGTCGATGGTGATTGACGAAAATCAACGCACCATTGGCCCTTTGTTTTTCGGAGGACGGGGAAAAGATTTTTGCAAATTTTCATCATGGGTTGATGAAAAATCATGATTTATAAATTTTCATCAATCGCGAATGGGCAGAAATTACACGAATTGCGAAACGTTGTTTTGGTAAAATACACAAAACGAGATGGATTGGTTTTGGCAAAGTCAATAAATTATTTGGGTTTTCCGAAAAAATTTAGTCGAATATTCAAATTGGCACGCAAGTTGCTTCTTAATAAGACAAGAACAATGAAAAAAATGACCAAAGCCGGCTTTCGCGGGATTACCGTGAATCAGGCAAACCGGCAGAGGCAAGCAAACACATTTTTTAGAATAAGGAGCGAGATTGTATGATTACGACAAAGCAGGCAAATCGTAAGTTTAAGCTGGGTATGCACACCTACACGCTGCATCTGAGCGGCCTGGGCGAGAGCTGGGGCTTCCAGAGCGAGGGCAAGACCTTTGCGTTTGAGAAGGTTATCGACCTGGATAAGCTGATGGACATGTGCGTTGAGGAAGGCATTGAAGTTATCCACATGACGTTGGTTGATCTGGACGACGATCTGTCGGATGAGCATCTGGCAGCGGTCAAGGAGAAGGCAGCGCGTCTGGGACTGGATCTCGAGCTGAACATCTCCTTTAACGCACCGTCTGACCCGCGTGTCAACTGCACCATCGAGGAGTCTCTGGAGATCGCGCACAAGTTGGGCTGTACGCTGGTTAAGTACAGCACGGACGTGGAGCATCCGCACCCGCTGTCGCATTCCTGCATGTGCCCGGAGGCGGTCAAGCAGATGGCAGACATCGTTCTGGACTTCAAGCGCAACATCCCGAAGATTGAAGAGTACGGCATGAAGATTGCCATTGAGAACCACTGCGACCTGTTCGCGGACGAGGTTATCTGGATGGTCGAGCAGATCAATCACCCGCTGGTTGGCGCATGCTGCGACACCATCAACTCGCTGATGATGGCGGAAGGCATCAAGGACTGCATCGACAAGATGGCTCCGTACTGCTATTGCGTACACTTCTGCGACAACCGTGTCTTTGCGGATCCGGACGGCACTCACTCTCTGGGCTGCGCGATCGGCGACGGCGACGTTGATGTCGTTGAGGTCATGAAGATCCTGCGCGAGAAGGCTCCGGAAGAACTGGATACCATTGATCTGGAGATCGAGCTGCCGCTGAGCGGCTACACGCTGGAGGACGGACGCAAGGAAGAGATCGACGCAATGCGCAAGTCCATCAAGTACATGCATGAGGTTCTGGACATCGGCATCAAGGGCCGCTGATTCCAATCGAGTCTCAGTATCCATATAGGATCTGCATACAGGGAGGTGCCGGTACCCCCGGCCCGTCCCCTGTTTCAGAATAATATACTAATCTAAAAGTACCAAAACGAAACAATGTAGAAGTATAGAAAGGGGAGGTAGGATCGAAGACATAGACGAAACAGCAATCCATTAAAAAGTGAAAGGAGAAAAATTATGGATTTCGCATCAATTATTATGGCAATTGACAACGCGTTGTGGGCAACCCCATTAATCGCACTCACCTTTGGCTCTGCTGTTCTGTTCTGCATTGCCATGAAGTTTGGCAACCTGACCAAGGCAAAGCTGCAGTGGAAGCTGCTGACCTCGGGCAGCGGCTCGCAGGAAGGCATCTCGCCGTTTGAGACGTTCTGCTCGGTTGCTGCGTACCGTGTAGCCGTTGGTAATATCGGCGGCGTCATGGTCGCGATCATGTACGGCGGCCCTGGCGCAATCTTCTGGATGATCGTTACCGCGCTGGTTACCTCCGCAATCGCCTACGCCGAGAACTCTCTGGGCCAGATCTACAAGGTTCGCATGGACGGCCAGTACCGCGGCGGCCCGTACTTCTATATGGAGCGCGGCATCCCGATCAAGTGGCTGGGCAAGATCATGGCGGTTCTGTTCGCACTGTTCGCAACCATCGGCGTTCCGCTGCTGGTTACCGGTCCGTCGGCCAACAACATTGCGCAGGCATTTGAGAACAGCTTTGGCGCGCCGAAGTGGGCAGTTGGCCTGGTTATCGCCGTTCTTCTGTTCCTGGTTATTTCCGGCGGTGTCCGTCGAATTGCAAAGTTCTCGACCATCATCGTTCCGTTCATGACCATCGGCTATCTGATCATCACGGTTATCGTCCTGATCGGCAATGCAGGCAACATCCCGAATGCGCTGGGCCAGATTTTCGGAAGTGCGTTCAATACGCACGCTGTCTTCGGCGGCATGATCGGCGGCGCGTTCTCCTATGGTGTAAAGCGTGCGGTTAACTCCTCCGGTTCCGGTTTCGGTGAAACTCCTCCGTCTGCAGCAGCAGCAGAGACTCCGCACCCGGCAACGCAGGGTCTGGTCAATGCGTTTTCCGTATACATCGACGTAGCGGTCTGCGTATGCTCCGGTCTGATGGCAGTTGTTTCGGACTGCTTCAACGTACTGGGCGCAGACGGCAGCTACATGTACATCGGTTCTGGTTCTTCCAAGATGGCAGAACTGGCAGAGAGCGGCACGGCAAACGTACTGTGGGTACAGGAAGGTGCCAACACCGTTATCCCGTTCGGCATCGGCGGCATGATTATTGCGCTGGCGCTGACCTGCTTCGCATACTCCACCTGTATCGCATACTACTATGAGGGTGAGTCTGGTCTGGCTTACCTGTGCCGCAACATGAACGAGTCCGTCCGCGGCAAGCTGATCTGGGCAATTCGAATCATCATGCCGATCTTCTTCTTTATCTGGACTCTGGTTACTGCGTCGACTGCATGGGCAATCAGCGAAGTTATGTTCGCTCTGATGGCTTGGTTCAACCTGATCGCTCTGTTGTTCCTGCTTCCGAACGTTAAGAAGGTTTACGACGACTATATGGAGCAGCGCAAGGCTGGCGTAGAGGATCCGTACTTCAATCCGGAAAAGCTCGGAATCAAGAACTGCGACGTCTGGATGGAAATCAATGCAGACCGCATTGCGGCAGACGAGGCAAAGAAGTAAGAAGTATTTTCCCCTTTGAGTAGAAATAAGAAATCGTTCTCGGTCGGATGCGGTTCCTGGCGCATCTGGCGGGAATCTGTGGTAAAAACAAAAGAAAAAATATTTAAAACGTTGTTGACAACACGTTTTAAATACTGTATAATAAGACCATAGAAAGGAATGCAGAGTCTGCTGCTTCCTCGATCCTTATGTCTTCTCACAAATTTCATACATCAACAAACCACGAGCTGTGTTCCATTTGGAACATGGCTTGTGGTGTTTTTTTATGCGCGAAACAGAACATTTTACCTGAAAAACAGCAAAGCACGTGATATACGCGTATTGTACTATAATATTGCAAAAAGAAACGCGCTTACATTGCGGATACTTTGTCTTTTCTGCATATTGTTTCAATTTTTGTTCCAAATTCAAACCGGAATAGGGACATCTGCAGTTATTTTTTCGTCCGAAAATGTGCGCAATCTTCCCCCGCAAGGTTGATGACTGTGATTTGTGTGAGAAGAGAATAACACAGGATAGCGGGAAAGGGGTTGCGTTTTATATAGAGAGAATAAGTGATTTTGGGAGGAAAAATTATGAACGAAGAACGTAAATTCAGACCAATAGTCATGTCCATCACGGTTGTTCTGTTTGTAGCGATGCTGGCTGCCATTGTGATCAACGCAGAAGCGTTTTACAATGTACTGAACAATCTCGTTATGGTCAATCTGATGAACGGCCTGGGCTGGGCTACGAGTCTCGTCATCTTTTTTATGGTAGTGCTCTGCATTGTCATCATGTTTACAAAGATTGGCGATATTAAGCTGGGCGGCCCGAACGCAAAGCCGAAGTTCAGCTATTTCCAGTGGTTTGGCATCTCGCTGTGTACTGGTATCGGCGCGGGTGTCGTTTTCTGGGGCGCTGCAGAACCGCTGCTGTTCACCATGGAACCGGATCCGGCGACCGGATTTGCGTCCGGCAGCAACCAGGCACTCCTGTGGTCGATGGAGAAATGCTTCCTGCAGTGGGGCCTGACTCCGTATGCATCCTGCGTTATCACGGGCGTTATCCTGTCCTACTTGATTTTGAACAAGGGCGCACCGTTCCGCACCAGCTCTCTGCTGATCCCGCTGCTGGGCGATAAGGTAAGCACCAGCCGTTGGGCCGATATTTTTGA
>JBJEZE010000078.1:0-4056 GCA_051887235.1 Butyricicoccus sp. | reverse complement strand
GAGAGCTTTGGCGGCTACCTGAACGATTTCGTGTACAACAGCCTGAACACCTCTCCGTATTTGGATGGCTCCAACTGGCCGCAGAACTGGGATATGTACTGGTGGGTTGACTGGATGGCATACGCTCCGCTGCTTGGCCTGTTCATGGTTCGCGTTGCATATGGCCGCACCCTCCGTCAGTTCATTCTGGTTGAGTGGCTGTTCCCGGCACTGTTCGGCATTATCTGGTTCTCCGTATTCGGCGGCACCATCCTGCATGCGCAGCTGTACAACGGCGTTGACTTCTACACCCTCTATCTGGAGAAGGGCGCAGAGGCTCTGACCCTGTCCATGTTTAATGTCTTGCCGATATCCACCATAGCCAAAATTGTCATGCTGGCCATCATCACGATCTCACTGGTTACCCAGTGCGACTCGATGGCGGTTACACTGGCAGGTATGTGCTACAAGGGCGCGGACGACAAGACCGAGGCACCGATCGCTCTGAAGCTGTTCTGGGGTACCGTATTTGCGGTTATCGCGGTTGTCTTCATCTCGTTGGGCGGCATCGCCGGTGTCAAGACGATCAAATCGTTCGTCGGCATACCGATGACCTTTATTGTCCTGCTCATTACGCTAAGCTTCCTGAAGTGGCTGCTCAAGCGGCCGCGTGCGGTAGACGGCAGCTTCCTGCCCGAACCGGAGGTAGCGGAGGCGCCGGACAATGGTGAGCCGGTTGCCAAGCGCAGCAAGATTAAGTTCTTGGCAAAACTGGGCTTCTGAGTCCAAATGGATACAAACAGGGGGCGTACCACGGCGGTACGCCTCCTGTATTTTTGTGTGACGGAGAAAAAAGAGGGCGTACGGACCAGGTACGCCCTCTCTGCGTCTGGCGTATGCACACCGGTGAGAAGAGAAACAAGGTGTTGGCAATTAAGATTACTTCACACTGCTCGACTAGAAACAAACGGGGAAAGCGCCGAAATGATCTGGTCTGTCCGCGTTACGCGCTGTTGCGCATGGCGCTTTTGGTATGAAAACGCCGGATGGAAATGAGAGTGGAAGTAATGCCGATGAGTTCGCTTAGAATTGTGCCATAGGAGCCGACGAGCAGAGCATAGACAATCCAAAGCGGAGAGACCGCGCACAGCTTGCCGAGTCGGATGATTCGACCGTCTTTTGTCCAGGTTGTCAGGAGAAAGGCGGCGGAAGCAGGCAGCAGAATCATGTCATACGGCGCGGTCAGGGTGAACAGGCAGACAAAAACGGCCAGCGCGAGGAACACCCATTTCCAGCCGCTCCAGTTTGCCCATCGGTGCTCCGATTGGCTGATGACGTAGCTGCTGACCACGTAGACCGCGATGGACAGGCAGCCGGCGTATGAGTGCAGCAAGAGGTACTGGACGAGGAAGAAAAGATTGCCGACCATTTGGCACAACAGCAGCAGACGGCTGTTTTTTATCTGATAGCATCCGACGCAGAATACAACGCCGATAAAACCGAGAAGCTGAGTGAACATCGCTTTTTCCTCCAATAGGGTGTTTTTCATCGGATAGAAACGTCTTTATTCGGAAAATGTACGGATTCTCCGTGTCTTGACTTGATTATACGGGGGCAATATAATAAAGTCAAACCACATATAATTCAAAGTGTTTTAAGTATTACTTCATAAAGGAGGAGCGGATATGGAGAGTGCACGCTGCAAAGCGTTTTTGACTTCGGCAGAGACCGGAAGCTTTACGAAGGCAGCAGAGCGGCTGAACTACACCCCATCCGGCGTCAGTCAGCTGGTACGAGCGTTGGAACAGGAACTGGGGGTGTCGCTGCTGAACCGAACCCGAAAAGGCGTGTGTGTTACCTCGGACGGCGAGCTGCTGCTTCCGGCTGTGCGGGACTTTTTAAAACAGGAGGAACGGATCTATCAGACAGCCAGTGCAATCCATGGAGTGATGATTGGACGGCTGACCATTGCGACGTATTCCAGTGTTGCGGCCTGCTGGCTGCCAGGGGTGATTCAGTCCTTTGAAGAACGGCATCCTGCAATACAGATTCACTTGATGGAGGGGCATTGGAAACAAATTGATAACTGGATCAAGATAAACCAGGCGGATCTTGCCTTTTTCAGCTATCATGAACCGATGGAATACGAATGGTTTCCGCTGGCAGAAATCCCGATGGTAGCGCTGCTGCCGCGCTCGCACCCATTGGCGCAGCAGGATGTGTTTCCGATCGAGCGGTTTCAAACAGAGCGACTGATTTCCTATTCTTCCGAGCAGGAAGACGATATGAAAACGGTATTTCAAAACAATCATATCCAGCCCAATATTGTGCTGTCCACTTTGGAATCGACGGCGATGATTGCCATGGTAGAGCAGGGGATGGGAATCAGTCTGACCAATGAGTTGGTGACGATGTGTTACAGCAATGATGTGGCGATCCTTCCGTTGGATCCACCGCAGAGTATTACGCTGGGATTGGCACTGCCATCCTATGAGAACGCGTCTCCAATCGTGCGCTGCTTTGTGGATCATGCGGTCAGGATGCTGTCCCAGGAAGAAGGGATTCGGGAGTAAGCGGTTGGATTCGGAATCATGCCATACATAATGGGGAAAACGGTACAACATAGGCTGGAAAAGGCAAAGTATTTGCGAGGATACGCACACCAATGCTGTTCGGATTTGGTTATAATGGACAAAATGGAAGAATTGTCGGAACAGACAGGAGGAGTAGCCATGCAGGATCGGACACAGGAATTTTACAAACAACTGGATTTGCAGTATGCACAGGGGGATTTGCAGGGTGTGGAACGCTTTCTGCTTGAGAGTGCGCAGGACAAGCAAAACAGTGTGGGGGACCGGATTGCGATTTTGAATGAGATCGGTTCGTTTTATCGGGGAACCAGCCGGTATGCGCAGTCGGAAGCCGCTTTTGAACAGGCGCGGGCGCTGACGGAGGAGCACCTGGGACGAAACAGCGTACAGTACGCGACGGTTCTGAACAACATGGCCGGCACCTACCGGCTGATGCAGAATTATGTCAAGGCGATTCAGCTGTTTTTGGAATCCGTGAATATCTATCGGGATCTGGGCATGGAGAACACCTACCAGTTTGCCAGCGTTCTGAACAATCTGTCGCTCGCGTACCGGCAGACCAAGCGGCTGGAGCCTGCGATTGAATACCTGCGGCAGGCATTGGCCATTATCGAGACCATGCCGGACAAGCGGCAGGAGGTCGCGATTACATACAATAATCTGACGGCGATGTACTATGCCAACGGGCAGACGGACTGCGCGATGTTTACCTTAAACCGGGCACTGCAGGAATTTGAGAAGTGCTCGGAGGAAGAGAATGTGCATTATGCAGCCGGACTGAACAGTCTGGCCGGTGTGCTGTATTCCGAAGGCAAACACGAAAAAGCGCTGGAAGTATACCGGAAGTCCATGCGGTACACGCTGAAATTTTTTGGGGAGAACATGGAGTACGGCATCACCTGCCAGAACATGTATTGGGTCTATATGAGCATGGGGCGCAAGCAGGAGGCCGCTGCCATTCTGGAAAAGGCGGCTGCGGTTTACGAGCGGCATCTGGGACCGGATCACGACCGCACCTGTGCCGTTGTCAATGAGCTGCGTCGGCTGAAAAGTGAGATGAACGCATGAACGGACTGGAATTAGCACGTCAGTATTATGAAACAGTCGGACGTCCGGCGTTGGAGCGTGAACTGCCGGAGCTGATGCCGCGCATGGCCATTGGCCTTGCCGGGGAAGGATCGGAGTGCTTTGGCTTTGACGACGAGCTGTCGCGCGACCACGATTGGGGGGCGGCGTTCTGTATCTGGCTGACCGAATCGGATTATCAGGAGTACGGCGCGCGGGTGCAGGACGTATATGAACAGCTGCCCGGTGAAGCAGCTGGATTTGCGGCGCGGAAAGATGGCGCACTGAGCGGCGGCCGGGTCGGCTGTCTGTGCACGCCGCGCTGGTATCAGAAATACACCGGATGTCCGGAAGGACCGGAGACGCTGCTGCAATGGCGGCGTGTGCCGGAACATTTTCTGGCAACGGCGGTCAACGGAGC
>JBJEZE010000077.1:0-10418 GCA_051887235.1 Butyricicoccus sp. | reverse complement strand
CGGGACTTGAACCCACGGCCTCTGCGTCCCGAACGCAGCGCTCTACCAAACTGAGCCACACCTCGATATTCTGTTGGAAAAAAGATGGTCGAGGTGGCGGGACTTGAACCCACGGCCTCTGCGTCCCGAACGCAGCGCTCTACCAAACTGAGCCACACCTCGTTGTTTCTGTTGGATAAACCGTATCGCAACGATGATTATTATAACAGGAGAGGCATGGAAATGTCAATATAATTTTTACAATTTTCGCAGAAAAATTTTAATTTCCCAAAACAGCAGATATCGGGGGACAGAACTCTAAAAGTGTGATAGAATAGAAAGCCGAAGGGGAATCGTAAAAGCCTTCATGGTTTGCTCTTTGGTTTAAGAGCTTGCGGAGCAAGGAGTTGAGAGAATGGCCGGACTGGGAACCGACATCATCGAGATTGAACGCATCGGTGCTGCCATGCAAAAACCTGCATTTATGAGACGGGTGTATACAGAGTCGGAACGGAGCTGGCTGGACAGCCGGGGAAGCAATGCAGTTCAGTCGGCTGCCGGGCTGTTTTGTGCCAAAGAGGCTGTCTCGAAAGCGCTGGGGACCGGCTTTCAGAGCGGGTTATCCTTTCAAGACATCGAAATTGGGCACAGTGAGCTGGGAGCGCCGATTGTCCTGCGTCCATCGGGGCAATTCCTCTTGTCGATCTCGCACTGTCAAACGTATGCGGTGGCAACAGCGCTCTATTTGGGAGAAAAGGGGGAGTCTGTATGATTCCGACAACGTCAGAAAGCTATTTGTTTTCTTATCTGCATCCACGGGATCCCGAAACCAATAAAAATCATTATGGACGGGTGACAGCGATCTGTGGCAGCCGAAGCTATTGCGGTGCACCGTATTTTGCTGCAATGGGTGCGGTCCGTGCAGGGAGCGGCATTGTTACCGTAGCCATTCCGGACTGCATTCATGGGATTCTGGCGCAAAAGCTCAACGAACCGACGTTTGAGGTGCTTCCGTCCGATGAAGGGGGACGCATCTCCGAGTGGAAAACGTTGGAGCTGAATCGTCGGGCGGCAGTGCTGGCCGGTCCCGGACTGGGGCAGAGCGAAGCGATTTGCCAGTTGATCCAGTATCTGCTGAAGACGGCGGATGCTCCATTGGTTTTGGACGCGGACGGCATAAATGCATTGCGCGGGCATATAGATACAGTAGAGGAAGCACGGTACCCTGTGGTTCTGACCCCGCATTCCGGTGAGTTTGCACGCATCTGCGATGTGTGCGCAGAAACACCGGAGCAGACGGCATTGGCGTTTGCACAAAAGCACCGCTGTGTCCTGCTGCTCAAAGGCCATACGACGGTGATCGCTGGCTGGGACGGGCGGATCATCCGCAATCCCTACGGAAATCCCGGTATGGCCAAGGGAGGGAGCGGCGATATTCTCAGCGGTATCATCCTGTCTTTTCTGGGACAGGGACTGCCGCCGTTTGAAGCAGCCGCGTGCGGTGCGTATGTGCATAGTCGTGCCGGCGATCTGTGTGCCAATGAGCTGGGAGAATACGGAATGACGCCGACCGATCTGTTGTCATACATTCCAAGGGTACTCAAACCGCTGAACTCCAGGGAGTGGTAATCATTGCATTGGAAATGTCTGGGGACTGCGGCGCTGTGTCTGTTGTGCGGCTGCTCCGCGGTCAAAGATCCGCAGGCGCTTGCAGACTCGATACAGCAAGGCTACGCATCCGCATCGGTCATTGAAACCGATGCTCTCATTCAGGCAGATTCCGGCAGCGAACGGACGGAATATAAACTGCATATCCGATACGAGGGAGGAGACGCTCCCCATGCAGAGGTCACGGTGCTGGAGCCGGAGAGCATTGCCGGCGTAACCGCGGTATATGATGCGGACAGCGGCACGCTGACCTATGAAGACATGGCGCTGGAAACGCTTTTACCGGATCATGATGGCTTGACACCGGCGGATGCCGTACCGGCGTTGCTGCATAGCCTGAGCACCGCGCAGCCGCAGTCCGTGTGGACAGAGGATGAATACGTCATCGCCCAATATCGGGAGGATACGGAGGAATGTACCATTGTGCAGGAAGCTGCGCTGAGTCAGGAGGACGGACAGCTGCATTCAGCGCGCGTTTTGTGCAATGGAACACAGAAAATCAGCTGTCAATTCAGCGGGTTTGTCCTGCAAAAATAGCGGGCGCATAGAAAGAGATCAATGGGTGCGTCCCGAACAAAACATAGAAAGAAGTAATTATCATGTCGATCCAAAATAAAAACCGCACGTGGGCGGAAATCCATCTGGACAATTTAGTGAGCAACTTTCGCAACATCCGAAGCCATGTACACAGCGTCGCTCCAGAAACCAGGATGCTAAGTGTGGTAAAAGCAGATGCCTACGGTCACGGTGCGGTTCCGGCAGCGCGTGCGCTGTCGGAGGAAGGGACAGATTTCTTTGCGGTAGCGACGGCGGCGGAAGCCGTGGAGCTGCGCGAAGCAGGTTTGAGCGAACCCATCCTGATTCTGGGGTATGTGGATGCGGAAGAAGTGCCGCTGCTCTGGACGTATGACGTGGCGGCGGCTTTGTGCGATGGAGAAACCGCCCGCATATTCTCTCAGGCGGCACAGAAGGCAGGAGCTTCTGTTCGTGTACATATTGCCCTGAATACCGGAATGACGCGGATTGGCTTTGAATCCGAGCCAACGGATGAGAATGTGGATACCATTGTGCAGGCGGTTTCCCTGCCGGGAATCCAGCCGGAGGGTATCTTTACCCATTTTGCCGTTGCGGACATGGACACGGGGGAAGAGTATACGCGGCAGCAGTTTACCCTGTTTCGGGATATGACACAGGCATTGGATCAGCATGGTATCTCCCTGACGTATCGCCATTGTGCCAACAGCGGCGCGATTTTACAGCATCCGGAGACCTTTTCCATGGCGCTGCCGGACGGGCAGCCGGTGTTTAATATGGTGCGCGCCGGTATCATCCTATACGGCTGCTACCCGGATGCAACAACGCGTAAAACCGTCGATCTGCGTCCTGTTATGACGGTCAAGGCGCATGTCGTACAGGTGCGTGACACACAGCCGGACGTTACGGTAAGCTATGGACGGACGTATCGCACCCAGCAGCCGACCAGAATTGCCGTCGTGACCATGGGATATGCAGATGGCTACCACCGGGCGGCAAGCGGACAGGCCCGGATGATCGTGCAGGGAAGAGTTGTGCCGGTCATCGGACGTATCTGTATGGACATGTGCATGCTGGATGTCTCCGGAATGGACGTGAAAACCGGTGACGTGGTCACGGTGTTTGGCGAAGACGTGGTCACAGCGGATACGACTGCGGAGGCAGCCGGTACGATTTCCTATGAGGTCCTGTGTGCCATCAGCAAGCGCATACCGCGATTTTACTGTTGAGCGGCTTGCAGAAAGAATCCACGCGGCCGCCGGCTGCATACAATAGAGAAAAAATATTCCTTAAATCTATGACTAAACAGTCGTTCTGGTGGGGAAAGTAAAGACAACGGAAGTCAAACAGGCAGGCAATCAACGGTTGTATGCCCGAACAAACTTGCGAAATTTTTCCATCGGAGTGTGATGAATATGGACCATCAGGTCAAACGTGGTGATATCTATTATGCTGACCTTTCCCCTGTGGTTGGCAGTGAGCAGGGCGGGATGCGTCCGGTACTGATCGTACAGAATAATATCGGCAATAAATATAGCCCAACAGTAATTGCGGCGGCGATTACATCCCAGATCAATAAAGCCAAAATGCCGACACATATTACTCTGGGAGCCCGCAGCTTTGGTCTGACGCGGGATTCCGTGATTCTGACCGAACAGATCCGCACGCTGGATAAGCGGCGGCTGCGGGAAAAAATGGGAACGCTAGATGAGGAACACATGAATGAAGTGGACCGTGCTTTGGCGGTCAGCTTTGGGCTCCCGGAAGCGGAAGGATAATGAAGGAAAGCTCCTCTGCATACACTGTGCAGAGGAGCTTTTTTGATGGTGGGAGGGGAATAGCGTGGTTGTTACAGCAGACGGCAGAGAATGGGGAGAGCTGACGACAGAGATTCGAACAAACGAGGTGGCGTTTTGGGTTCATGGACCGATTGTCCCCAGAATTTGGCGCGTATGGGGCTGCTCGGAAGGAAAAGAACCTATTTTGATTGGAGTACCGGAACCGGACGGAAAAGAAATGATGCTGCACCGCAGTCTGAGCAAACAATTTTTGAAAAACTGCGGCTATTGGCCGAACCTTCCGCAGTGGTATGTTGCAGGGGAACAGTACTTACACGGAGCAGCACCGGACCGGAAAGCATCCCACGACGGCATCACGCAGCGTCGATGGGGAGAGTATCTCTGCCTGAGCTGTCCCTTTGATCCGCAGCACGAGTTTCCTTTGGCATATGCTTTTACGGTCTGTACGGTACGGGAGGGACGCGCGGAATTTTGGACGAATGAAAAAACCGGACGACCTTTGATCGGTCGTCCGGAAGAGTTGACAAACTAGTTATTTTACAATCATTTTGGCTTCCATGTAGAACCGCTTTTCATGCGCTTCACCCATGGAGAATGTTTTGCGCGGCAGAACGCCGTCGATAATCACACCGCGGAACAGATCGTTCTTCTCGATCTCCGGAAGGAAGAAACCGATGTTGCCTCCCTTTGTGCCGAGCGACCGAACGACGTCGTCACCATGTATGTAGTCGATTTTAACATCCGGGCGGGATGCCATGTAGTCGTCCAGAAATGCCTGCAGCGTTGCGAGCGGGATACCCCATTTCGGATTGGAAACGACCAGAACTCCTTCCGCCGATGCGGTGCAGAACGGGATTGCATGAGCTGTGTCTGCAATCGCGCTGTTTTTATCGGCGATTGTGCAGGAACTGCCGTTCGCTGCGTAGTACGACGTTGCGGCCGCAAACAGGTCATCGGCGTCGACATGGAACACAACGCGGTGAATCGGTTCAATAATCAGGCTCTCGTCGTGAATGTTGACAATTTCGCACAGACAGAATCGTGCCGGGTGCGTTGCCTGCTCCTCTTCCGTCAACGTTTTCTTGACATTTTCCCAATATGCCTTTGCCGTAGCCATGGAATGGTTGCCATCGCCAATAGCGAAGTTGAGTAACGGCAGATCCTCGGTCAGGTTGTATTTTTTGTTGAACAGCTCACGCTCATTCAGCGCATCCATCTTGGCGATCAGCGCATCGGTCATTGGACCTTCCGGGATGAACCATCCGTTGATATGACCGCCATTCTGCATCAGATCGGTGTCATACAGTTTTTCCAGCGACTCCAGACAGTCGAACATCGGCTCGATTACGGTGCGGTCCGGATCGTCAATCAGAATCATGATATGAGGAATCTCCATCAGGGCATTCTCGCGGATCTTCAGACGCGGCGGGATACGCTCTTCCACGGTTTTCTCCGTCGGGCGAACCAGCGAACGGGAACCAGCCTTATATTCATAGGTCTCCAGATCAATCGCTGCGACCAGACCGCGGCGCGGTACGGAGCCTCCAGAATACCGTTCGGTCAGAATGAAACCGGACGGCAGCTCGCGCAGCGTTCCATCGGACAAATACTGCTTCATCGTGGCATTGATGGTATCCACGCGTTCATTGACATCGTTCTCCTCCAGGTAAACCTCCGGAAGCGTGACGCGGAGCGTAGACGGAGTCTCTCCGACAATGCGGTTTGTTTCCTCCCAGTATTCCGGCTGCGAGGTATATTGATCGCAGGCGACAACCGCCCACTTGCTCAGATCAATGCCGTCTTTGGGCATGAGAATTTTTGGTACAGATACACAGGACATATCGATTCCTCCACTTATTTCAGGATGTATTGTCTATTATAGCTTTAAATTGACAGGGATTCAATCTGTTTCGACATTTTTGTGAAAAGTATCAATATATTCTCTGCGGAAGGAACGATTTTGCAGAGACTCTCCTGAAAACACCGAATTGACACTTTACGAATATTCTTTGATGTGATAAACTAAACATACGAACGTGAGAAAGGAGCGGCAGGATGGCGAAATTTACAAATCGTGAACCCAGTCTTGCATTGTATCGGGCGATCTTACAGTTGAAAGACTTGGAGGAATGCCAAAAGTTTTTTGAGGATGTCTGTACGGTGACAGAGATGCGTTCCATGGAACAGAGGTATGATGTCGCGGTGCTGCTCAGTCAGGGAAAGATTTACAACGATATTCTGAGCCAGACCGGAGCGAGCAGTGCGACCATCAGTCGTGTCAGCCGTATGCTGAATTCCGGTACAGGTGTGCTTAAGAGCTATGCGGAAAAAGAAGAACCGCTTTTGGCTGATCGGACAGAAAAATAACGATACCGTGCACAGGACATGCTGTGTACGGTTGTTTTTTGCAATTCCAACCGGTTCTTGATTTGGAAAAAAGTTCGACAAAAACGCCGCATATCTTTTTTCTTTCGTCACATACTACTATCACAGGAAGCGAACCGAACGAAAGGAAAAGGAGAATTGATTATGTCTAACAAGAGCAATGAGCTGAGTGTACCGGAAGCAAGAGCCGCAATGGATCGCTTTAAGATGGAAGCAGCACGTGAGGTTGGCGTAGACTTGAAGGAAGGCTACAACGGCGATATGACCGCACGTCAGGCTGGTTCGATCGGTGGTCAGATGGTCAAGAAAATGATCGAAAGCTACGAGCAGAACATGAAGTAAGTGTGATAGAGGGCTGGAGTCCAAAAGGATTCCAGCCCTCGGTTTTATCGGTTATCTATTTTTTCCGGATACATGTCGTGATGAGACAGGCGATCCCACGCCACCTGCTCCCATTTGGTGCCCGGTTTGCCGTAGTTGCAGTACGGATCAATGGAGATGCCGCCGCGCGGTGTGAACTTGCCCCACACCTCGATGTATTTGGGGTCCATCAACCGAATCAGATCTTTCATAATGATATTGACACAGTCTTCATGGAAATCGCCGTGGTTGCGGAAGCTGAACAGGTATAGCTTGAGCGATTTGCTCTCTACCATGCGCTCTGCCGGTACATAGGAAATGGTGATGGTTGCGAAATCCGGCTGTCCGGTGATCGGACACAGACTGGTAAACTCCGGACAATTAAATTTTACAAAGTAATCGTTGTCCGGGTGTTTGTTGACAAAGGTCTCCAAAACCTCCGGCGCATAGTCGTCTTTGTACTTCGTGTGCTGGTTGCCCAACAGGGTGATGCCGTTGATCTCCTGATCACTTCGTCCGGTCATACGTGATCTTCCTCCTTGGGCGGCATTGCCGGATCGTCAACGTGATTTGCGGCAAACGCTGCGGCGCGGTCGCGGCAGGTTCCGCACATACCGCACGGCGTGTCACCGCCCTCATAGCAGCTCCAGGTCAGTTCGTATGGAACCTTGAGCTGTAATCCCAAGCTGACGACTTCTGCCTTGTTCATGGTGACAAACGGAGCTTGGATGTGCAGCTGCTTGCCGCTGCCCAGATAGATCGCCTCGTTCATGGCCTGGTTGAAGGCTTCGCTGCAATCGGGATAAGCGTTGCCGGCCGCATCGTCGCTGTGCGCGCCGTAATAGATGACGCTGCACTGCTTGGACAGAGCAATGCTGGCTGCGCTGGACAGAAACAGGCCGTTGCGGAACGGGACATAGGTGGAAACCGGTTTGCCGTCGGTCTTCTGTAGCTGCTCGGCATAGGATTCCTGTGGGATGTCCTGCTCGGAGCCGGTCAGCAGAGAACAGGTCGTATCGTAGCGGAAGATCTCCGCCAGATCCAGTTCCAGCAGCTCCACGCCGTAATACTCCGCCACTTTGCGGGCAGACTGGATTTCCTTGGAATGCTTTTGTCCGTAGGTGATGGTCAGAGCGATGACATTTTCTTTGGAAAAACGGTCGATGGCCAAACCAAGACAGGTCGTACTGTCGATGCCGCCACTGGTCAATACAAGTGCTTTCATAGGACTCCTTTCGTTACAACTGTGCCTGAAGCGCGGGATCCGTACGGAATCGTCCGCGCAGGGTAGTGGTTGTTGTTTTTGCGTTTGCCTGGCGGATGCCGCGTGCGGTCATACAGCTGTGAGAGCCTTGAATCCGAACGGCGATATCCTCCGAGCCGGTCACAATTTGCATGATCTGTGCAATATCTGTGCCGATGCGCTCCTGTAGTTGCAAACGCTTGGATACCATATCGGCGATGCGGGCGATTTTGCTCAGACCGATGACTTTTCCGTTTGGGATATAGGCTACCGTCGCTGTCATGTCATACATCAGCGCCATATGATGCTCACAGTAGCTGAACAGCTGAATATCCCGTACAATAACCATATCGCGGGAGTCGGAGACAAAATCCATCTCATCTTCGAAGGTTTTGTCGAACATCTCTGCAATCTGTTCATTGGTGTACTGCATGCCTTCAAATACTTCCTGGTACATCCGCGCAACACGGTCCGGTGTATCCCGCAAACCTTCCCGATCAGGATCATCGCCAAGAGCGATCAGCAGTCCGCGAATGTGTTCTTTGACTGCCTGGGTATCAATAGCCATAGTGATTCCTCTTTTCTGCTGCCCGGTTTATACTCCGCGGGCATTCGGATCCCAGATCACTTTATGCATCTGGAGTTGCAAATTCACATTATTTAGGGTATGTTCTTTCATAAACTCGACCATTTCGGACGGTTCTATTTTTCCGAATACCGGACTGAGATAGACATGACATCGCTGGGTCAAACCATGCTGCTGAATGACTTCCAATGCGCACTGCAAATCTTCCCGATCTCCGGCGACGAATTTGACCGTGTCTTCCGGACGAAGCAGAGCAAAATTCTCCATACGCATTTGCTCATACATACCGCTTCCCGGTAGCTTGCAGTCCATGGTAAATGTGACGCGGGGGATGTCGAGATAGGGAGAGAGATCCAGACTGCCATTGGTTTCGATTTCCATACGCAGCTGCGGCCGCTCGGACAGAAGCGTGAGCAGGTCGTGCAGCTCTGGTTGAAGCAGCGGTTCACCGCCGGTCAGAGTGACGTTATTGACTCCCTCTGCCGCAACCGCCTGTACGATTTCCTGAGCGGACATCACTTGATGTGCAACATTCTCCTGATTGGCCCACATCGTGTCGCAGAACGAACAATGCAGATTGCAGCCGCAAAAGCGGACGAATACAGCCAGCTGTCCGGCTAATACTCCTTCTCCGTTGATGCTGGTGAAAATTTCAGCGACAGGGAATTGGTTCATTGTGCGCCTCCGGTCTCGCCATAGTATTCCGCACAGTTGATCGGCGTCTCATACACGGCACAGCGGGCGACATCGTAGCCCTTCCTGGTCATGCAGTCATAAAAATAGTGGGCGAATTGCTCTGCGGTAGGCCGGAACGGTACCTCGGTCAGAGAAAAGTTCTCCTCGTGCAGCAGGGAAACGAGCGCTGGGGACAGTGTACCGCGTTCGACGATCAGCGTGTGGTCAAACTGATCCACTATTTCCCGCAGGTCATGCTTGAGTACGGAAAAATCCACCAGCATTCCGTCCTGCTGGCGGTCCTGTTTCAGGCTTTTCCCCTGAACCTCCAGCTCCACGCGCCAGTGATGACCGTGAATATTATGACATTTTCCCTCATATCGCGCTAAAAAATGCGCGGCATCAAAGGAATGCTCGGTTTTCAATCGGTACATAATGGATCTCCTTATAAAAAAGCAGGCACTCCGAAGGTGCCTGCAAAATAGTTCACAAACAGCCCTGGTTTTGTTTAAAGACAGGATGGTGCAAACGAACTGTCTCAATTATACTATACCTGTACTGTAGCCAAAAGTCAAGAAAAACTCAGATATTCCGGATAAATTCCTGGACAAAACCCAAGGCGCAGCCCATGGCATTTGTAAACGATCCCATCCGGCTGAGGGACAGATAGCTGCGCGGCGATTCGAAGGAATCCATCTCGCGCAGGCGTGAGGTCAGATCACCGAGATAGGACGCAAGATGTTGGGACAGTTTTCCTCCCAGCACAATGTCGCAGTCCAGCGTCATGCGGATATTGTGAACACCCAATGCGAGAGAATCCAGATATTCCTCCCAAATCCTGGTGTAGCGTGGTGTGCCGTCGCGCAGATGAATAAAGAAGCTCTCCAGAGAGCCGTTGCATGCGGCAGACAGCTGTGTTGTAGAGCAATACGCTTCCAAACAACCGTGTTTTCCGCACTGACAAAGACGGCCATGCGGGACGATTCTCATGTGTCCAAATTCGGCAGCCCGTCCATTTTGCCCCTGATAGGGGCGGGATCCAAACAAAATGCAGCCGCCAATACCTTCGCCGACCGAAAGATAAGCCCGCATCTGGTTATCCTGAAAATTCCATCCCTCTGTTCGTCCGCCGGCCGTCGCATCGTTCTCCAGACGAACGGGATACGGAATATACCGGAATAACGGCTGC
>JBJEZE010000076.1:0-10469 GCA_051887235.1 Butyricicoccus sp. | reverse complement strand
TTCTGCATGTCCATCCGCCTCCTCAGACCGTATCCATGAACGTCTTTTCCACATGGTTGAAGATCATCACGCCGAAGACCGCCACCAGCGCCGTGATCGCCCACGAAAGCGCCAGGTACGCCGGTACGATCGTGCCCCGTCCGAGCACGGCGTAGCGGAACACCTCCACTGGCGCGGTGACGGGGTTGATCAGCAGGATGGTCTTCATCAGGCCGTCGCCCAGCTGCGAGAGCGGGTAGACGATCGGGGTCACGTACATCCACAGCTGCACGCCGAAGTTGACCAGGATCGCCAGGTCGCGGTACTTGGTCGTCAGGCTCGAGATGATGATGCCAAAGCCCAGGCCCATCACGCCCAGATGCACCAGCACCACGGGGATCAGCAGCCAGGCCCACCAGTTGGGCGAAACCGCGCCTTTCGCCAGATAGTAAGCGAGGAAAAGCAGCACAAGGATCATCTGCACGCCGAACCGAATGACAGCCGCCAGCACGTTGGAGATCGGCGTGGTCAGGCGCGGGAAATACACCTTGCCAAACACGCCCGCATTGGCCGTGAAGGTATGCGCGTTGTTCGTCACGCAGGAGGAGAAGAAAATCCAGATGGCATTGCTGCACAGGTAGAACAGCAGCTGCGGCACGCCGTCCGTCCCAATGCCCGCGATGCCGCCGAACACGAACGCATAGATGATACTGCTGATGAGCGGGTTCAGGAAAATCCACGCCGGGCCCAGCACCGTCTGCTTGTAGGTAAGCACAAAGGATCGCCGGGTAAACAGGACGATCAGGTCGCGGTATTTCCAAACCTCCTTCAGGTTCAGGTCGAACCAGCGGTGTCTGGATGAAATGTGCGTATGATACGCATTGGTCGGCTGCTCAGTCATCCGTCATTCCTCACTTAAACAGGCAATCAAAGTCAACGCGCTGGAACACTTCCAGCTTGCCGCCCCTTGTTGCATTGTAAATCGTCGTCGCGCCATCCGTACCGTCGCAATAGGCCTTTGCATCCAGATATGCGCGCGTATTATTGCCCATATCGTGGACAACGACGTCCTTGATATCTGCGTCGTAACCCTCGCAAAAATAATCCTTTGCCTGGGGATCTGTGATGACATTGCCATCAATATCAATTGTCACACGGTAGTTGTGATCCACACCCAACAGATAAATCTCTCTAAAACCCATGTAGGCTGCCAACTGCATGCAAGTGAAAGTCACTGTTCCACGGCAGTCAATCTGATGTGCGCAGTCCGTAGAAAAGCTGAGCGGATAACGCTGTTCCTCGTTATAATTGAGATGGAAGTAGCACGCGCCATCGATATCCACATCATGCCACCACTTGATCTCGATCGGAATGAACTTTTCCCTCGCCTCGATCGCGTTGATCTCTTCCTGCTGGCCGCCGGCGATCAGCTCATCCTCGCATACATAATATGTCGGTCGCCAGGCGGTGTCCGTAAACAGCTTATATATCCGGTTCATCGCAAAGGTGATTTCACCGTGCTCATGAAGCCGATTCAGATCCTGTGCGCTGAGACTGGGCCCATTGGCCACGATGAAGCAGCGCTTGCCCGCATACATATTCTTATACGCGGCAATTCTCTTCCCATATCCTGTCTTTTCAAAGCTTTTTTGCATCCACGGGCGAATGTGTCTCGCCTCGATGCTGGCATATGCTCTATTGATGAAATCCATCGTTTGTCATCCTCTCTTGTGCAGCCTGTTTTTCAAATCATGTGCCGCCTTCATCGCGGCAACCAATAGCCTCGATGCGCCAATGCTTTCCGCAATCGTTCGCACATCATGCAGCGGTGACAGGTCACAGGTAAACGTATAGATCATCCGCAGCCTCTGCACAACCCCATCATGTTCGAACTCCGCCTTCTCCCGCAGCCACAGGCCATAGCCGCGCGGGTTCTGGAGAAACAGCCGGCTTCCGGCTTTGGTCAGACCATCTTCTTTATACTCAAAAACCCAAATAATATCGTTAAAAAAGCGCATCTTATAACCATCTGCAGCCATGCGGTTATAGACGACTGCCTCTGTTACAAATCGTTCGTTTTCAAATTGCGGATATTTATACCTTCTATGAAAGTCTGTATAAAAGCATAATGCCCGTTCACCGGAAATGACTTTTTCCCCTTCTTCTTCATATGTGTTCATTTCCAGCAATGTTTTATCCAGATAGGATGCATGAAACAGAGGGTTAACGGTCTCTTCTTCGCTATATCCTCTGTTGGCAGCAACTCCGGTGATCTCCGGTTTTCCCGCGATCGTATCAAACCAGCGATCTATTTTTTCCAGCGCATCATCTGTGAGATAGTCGTCCGAATCGACAACCATGAAAAGCTCGCCGCGTGCCAAATCAAGACCCATGTTCACGGCGCTGTGCTTTCCGCCATTTTCCTTAAACGCATAACGGATCGGAAAGGACACTTCTTCCTTTTGCCAACGCTCAAAAATCTCCTGTGTCTGATCTGTTGATCCGTCATCGACAAGCAACCATTCAAAGTTTCTAAATGTCTGACGCTTCAAAGAACCATACAATTCTCCAATCATTCCAGCCCGATTGTATGTTGGCGTCATCACCGTTATGCGGCAGGAATATATCGGCTTCGTCTCACTCATTTTCTGCCTTTCAGCACTTTTGCGGTACGTGTTTTTATATAGTTGGCAATACCTTCCTGATGAATACATGTGGTCACGCCCAGCAGCATGCCGCCAAGCTTCTTGCCAAAGACACGGTAGATTCTTCTTTCTGCTTCGCGCTGTTTACGTGCTTCCACGCTGTTCCAAGAATCATTGTACCAGTGAATGGAATGCGTATTCCTTGTACATACCATTTTCCCAGAATAATAATCTATAGGCGAAAAAAACTCGGATGGATAGATATTCAGCCCGCTAACACTCTGCTTCCTGTCTTCCCGAATGAATCCATGTTCCTCAAGAACCTTCGTCCCCGTCAGCGGACAGGCGACCTCCGCAAGCCGGTTCTTATACGCATCATAGTCCAGTTCAGAATAAACCGCAAGCATTTCTCCAATCAGCGGATGGCCCGCGGGCGCTCCAAAGCCCAATCCAGTAGAAACATACCCGGTCTTTTCATAGCCCAGAAATCCCTCGGCATCCGAGCCCAGAATATCATCATATGGCGCAACAACTTCCACATCCGTATCAAAATAGATTCCGCCATAATCATAGATGATTTTCAGCCTTGCAACGTCGCTGACGAATGCCCATTTTTTGTCCTCATAGGCTTTTTCCATAAATTCATTCTGCCTGACATCAAAATTATCTTCATTCCATTGGATAATCTGATATCCAGGAAAAAACCTTTTCCAGCTTTCAATGCAGCGAATAGACCTTTCATCCAGTGGATTCCTGCCAAACCAGCAATAATGTATTGTTTTGGGGATCACGGTCTGTTCCGCCTTTCTGTTCATTCTCTTGCAATTCTTCTCGCCGGTACGCCGACAGCAATGCAACCAACCTCATCGACCGATCGATTGACAACGGCATTCGCACCAATGACAACATCATCCGCAATTTCAATATCTCCGATTACGACCGCACCGTACCCAATATCCACATTGCTGCCCAGTCTCGGCGCTTTACCTGAGAATCCATTGTTGCCAACACAGTTTCCGCCGTGCAGCTTGCAGTTTTCTCCAGCCCTGACCAAAGGATTCACAACAATTCCGCCGTGATAGATTTTCAGGCCTTTTCCGAAGCAGTTAGGCCCAATCTCAATACCCAGCCTCTCACCCAAAGCACTTTTTCTGCCCTCGTAATAAATACCGAGAAAGCCTTTCCACCTGCATCCGTTGGCTGTATTGATATAGTATTCCTGTTTGCGCAGAAAATACAGGTATTTCTTCAGTTGCCGCCCTGTATAGTGTGCAAGATATGCGATCAGCCTTTCCTTCAATCCCCATTCAGCTGAACCATACCAGGAATTATCAGCAGCAATGTATTCTTTTAGGTCTTCTTTGGATTTGATCATATATGCCTCTTGATTCGCTCGATGTTACAGGCCGACTTTCAGCATATTCCTCACCCGACAAGCTGTTTCCAGCGATACCTCCGCCATCCACGCCCACATCCGATGCGTAAATTTCAGCGTTTTCTTCTGCGATGCAGAAAGCCGCCAAGTTCTGCTTGTATTCTTCAATAGGACAAATGCCTGTTTCCGGTCTTGCGCATTCAGATACTTGAGTGCCAACTGCGCATGATATATGCAGGTAAAGAACAGATTGATTTGTCCTTTATCTGCCAACTGTGGCAAATTCTGCCGCAGATATGTCTGCCTTTGAGTTTTTGCTTCCAGCACATCAAGCCGCCTTAGCGCATACGTCTTGCCCATAATGCTGTCTGCCCGTTGGAAATAGTTGTATCCTACATAGTCAATCTCTGCATATCGCGTTATTCGCCCAAGAGCCTGATAACTCCAGAACTCATCCTCATGGCATTTCCCTTTTTCAAACGGAATACTCTCAATAAGTGCTCTCTTGTAGAGCTTGTTCCAGACCACTTGACGAATCTTGTCATCAATCAGGTCGCCAACCGCAGTTTCACGATCGACAATCCGCCGTACATGAAACTGTGGTTTTTCAGGTTCCTCCCTGGTCCCATCTGTCATTCGAAATGCGCAGCCGACCATTTCACAGTCATTTTTTTCTGCAGTCTGGTACAGATACTCGATATACCGCAGTTCCAGCCAGTCATCGCTGTCCACAAATGCAATATATGTTCCTGATGCAGCCTGCATCCCGGCGTTGCGCGCATCAGATAGTCCGCCGTTTTCTTTGTGGATCACGCGGATCCGTTCGTCCCGCTTTGCCCATTCGTCGCACATCTGCGGGCAGCGGTCCGGCGAGCCGTCATCCACCAGGATGATTTCCAGATTCGTGTAGGTCTGATCCACGATGGATTGCACACAGCGATCCAGATAGGCTTCCACCTTATAGACCGGAACGATCACACTGATGAGGTCCATGTGGTTCATCCCCCTGCTCCTTGAGGTTTTGTGTTTTATCCAATCCCCTTAGTCTGATATGCGTTTGGTGAAGCCAGGTATACATACTTGGCAGTATTCCCGCACAAAGAGCGAGCATCTTCAGCCGGGTTCCGCATTGTGTTCCGACTAGAATTCCCGGCAGTTCGCGACGCAGCTCCCTGCGCATTTCCTTCCGATAGGGTTGAATCAGTTCCGGATATCTGCCTGACTGCATTGTCGCGTTGTTGCAGAGCAGCCGGATATATCGTCTGCGGACCGCCGCGTACTGCTCCTCGTTCTCCTTCGTTTCCTCAAGCAGAATGCGCAGAACCTTCATCGGATCCTTCAATTTGTGCTCATTGAGTTGCCGCGTCGTCGCTGAGTTAAGACGCAAAAGATAGTGATATGGGCAGAAATCTTCATATACAATTTGCTTTGCTTCGCGAAACAAAAAGTAATTCATCAGAAGATCCTCATTATTTTGGATGTCCAACTCGATCTTTTGGCCTTGATATAAACCATGGAACAAGGACTTACGGAAGAGTTTATTCCATAGGCCCGGCTCGATATACGAGCCATCAAGCAACGCGGTTGTCCCCGCCTGCGTATCCTGCTGCAGCAGGCTGCCTGTGTTGTAGTAATACACCACTTCATCGGGTAAACCAAGCTGATAACCGCACTGAGAAATATCCGCATCATATGCGTGCGCGTTCGCCATCAAGCGTTCATACATGTCCGGTTCAACATAGTCGTCTGCATCCATGAAGCCAATCCATGTTCCATGTGCAGCCTGCACGCCCGCCAGTCTGGCACGGGTAACGCCCCCGTTTGGAATATGCAATGCAATGACCCGTTCCGGATTCATCCTGGCATATTGGTCAATAATCCCTACCGTCCCATCCTTCGAACCATCGTCGACCACTACAATCTCAATATTCCGATAGCTTTGAGCCAGGATACTGTCCAAACCTTTGGCAAGATATGCCTCTACGTTATATGCAGGGACAATCACAGAAATCAATTCTTCCATCCGAGTATGTCCTTTACTGATATTGAATTGCCAGTTTCCACAAATTAATATCGCCTTCCAGCAATGCTTTCTCTGTAACACGAAGCATATAGGGAAGTTTTACCGTCTGCTCCGGTTTATACTGTCTGAGCAAATCGCATGCCAAAATAAACAGATCGTCGACGGTCTGCTCGTCCAGTCCCGAAATCGTCGGATAGTAATACGCACTCAGGTGCTTGATCAGCATCATATAAAAGCACTCACCATTGTCGATCCCAAGTTCCCGCGCCTTTTCGAGAATTGGAACGAGCATCCAATATCGATCAATACACTTCGGATTTCCCATTTTTCCCTGTGTATGAGAAAAGTTCTTTTCGTACCATCTGTATTGATAGCAGACTTTTGGCACATATGCAAACTTTGTGCATTGTGTGAATAACAACGCATGGATGATCGTGTCTTCATACCAATAACCTGGAAGAAATCGCACGTTCTCCCACAGTTCTCTTCTATAGACCTTTGCCCAAGGCAGACCAGCATAATTCAGGATTCTTGCATTTCCGTGATAGCCAGACAGATTGCAATCAGCATACAAATTGGGAACTGTATCGTAGACTACACCATCTCGTTCTTTGACCAGGTTATGACCGCACATCACAATGTCAGCATCTGTCTGTTGTGCCTTGCTCATCAGTGTTTCTACCAGATCCTCTTCAACTGTGTCATCGCAATCTACAAACATAATGTATCGTCCTGCCGCATGAGCAAGTCCGGTGTTTCTTGCTCCAGCAATTCCTTGATTCTTCTGAAAAAAAGCCTTAACGTTTGAATAACTTGCATAGCGCTTCACGATATCTTGGGCGCCATCGGTTGACCCATCATCAACCAAGATCAATTCAAATGCATATCTGGTATTTTGATTCAAAACCGATTCAATGCACGTTTCAATCAGATCAGCGTAATTGTAAATTGGAATAATGATTGACAGATCAATTCGTTCATCCGCTAAAACATGTTGTACGTCGGGAATTCCCTTGGGATCCGGATAAATTCTCTGAATCCGTCTCTTGGCTTCCTCGGGGTTTCCTTCTACAATTCTCTTTTTACATCTGAGACGTTCCAAACAGTACTTTGCGAAATAAACACAGTACGCCAGTTTTGCAAGAATTACGCTGATCCATGTCGAGTGCGTCGCCTTTAGAAAACGGAAATAAAAACCATGAATCATTTGATTTTCAACTCCATCAGCATCTTTTCCACAGCCGCCACCGTCTTCTCCGTGCTGAACGTCTTCCCCCGCTGCCGGGCACGAACGCGATAATCGTTCAGCATTTCCGGCGCTTCCAGAAGACGTCGGATTCCCCGGTACAAGGCGTCGTCGTCATTCTCTGTCACAACGCCCCACTCGTTGTTTTCGCCCAGCATCTCCCGCATACCGGAGACCTCCACCGTGCAGACCGGTGTGCCGACAATCAGCGCCTCCGTCGCCGCGGTGGAGAAGCCCTCCGCATGGCTGGTGCAGACAAACAGATCACATCGGGCCACGTATTTGTATGGATTGGTCTGATAGCCCAGGAACGTGAAGCTGTCCGCAATCCTGTTTTTCTCTGCATAGTGCTGAATTTCATCCTGCTGCAGCCCAACGCCCAGAACATAGGTGTGGACAGGATAGCCCTCGTCCCGCAGTCTCTTGTGGATTCTGGCCAGCCGGTCAAAGCCCTTCTTGGGAATCACCTTGCCCACGCCAATCATCCTGATCTCGCCCTCGCGGAATGTGCCCTTCTCAACCGGCTCGTCCTTCATGCGAAGGATCTGATCCGTCTCATTGGTGTTGTAGAGCACCTCCACCGGGTGCTCCATCGGAAACAGGCTGCAGAAATCCTGCCTGACCGTCTCGGAGACGCAGATCGTCCGGTCAAACCGACGGTAGCACGCGAGCGCCTCCCGATAGCTCCGGAAAGCGTATGCCGCGCGTCCTTTCTCTAGCTGCTCCACATGAATCCAGGAGACGAGCTTCGTCGTCGGATCCGGGCAGCCGCTGATAACGCGGGCGGAAGGACCTTCCAGATAGGAGACCTCGATGTCATAGCGCTCCTTTACGCAGAGCCTGTGCAGCTGCTCCGGCGAAAGCAGTTTCATCAGCCTGCTGTTGCCGGGAACAGTTTTGGGAAATACCGCGCGATAGTGAATGTCCGGCTTCAAAAACTGCTCATTGATACCGCCGCCAAAGAGAGCCGTCACGGAAATATCGAATTTAGAGCGATCAAGATTGTTGACCAGGTTCACCAGCACCTTTTCCGCGCCGCCGTGGCCGAGATCGTGGATGAGAAACAGGATCTTGTTCATTGTGCTCCTACACCTCTGGTTGTTTGGATATCTCCCGGTAAACGCTGGCCCCTGGGTCAGCTCTTCCTGTCATTCCTGTTCTACCGCGTTTTCTCCTTCAGTCGGGCATGATGAAGCAGATGGTAGAGCGGGGGCGGCATGAGTCCCACGGCAATCGGTCGAAGCGCCCTCACGCGATTCAGCGCGCCCAAATGGAACGTGCTGCAGACGAGCCACATAACATAGGCCTCGTTGAACCGGTATTTCAACTTTCGCCTGTTTTGCGCACGCCGGTCATCACGCATCTGATACAGCGGCTGATGGATATTCCTGCCCCGGTATCCGGCGGCGTACATCTTCAGCCACAGGTGATAATCCTCCACGCGCAGGAACCGCTCTCCCACGGTATATCCACCCACCGCCTCCAGCGCCGCGCGCCGGACCATGCAGGGCGCATGACAGAAGGGAGTCCCCCGGATGAAATCCTCCGGCTTCGGGTAGGTCGGATGTGTGATCCGTCCCCATACCCCCGTCTCATCGAAAAACTCCATGTCCGTACTGACGATGGCGATGTCCGGTTCTGCCTCAAGCGCCGCAAGCTCCGCTTCAAAGCGCTCCGGTGCGCACACGTCATCGCCATCCATCCTCGCAATCCATTTACCGTGTGCATGGCGAAGACAGCGATTCAGCGTAGCATTCAGCCCCAGGTTTTCCTCATTGCGCAAAAGGATGAATTTTTCCGGATATGCCGATCGGTAGGCTTCAAGCACCTGCATGGTGGCATCCGTTGAGGCATCATCGCAGAGTATCCACTCCCAGTCCGTCACCGTTTGCCGCAAGATGGATTCGATGGCCTCCGGCAGCGTCTTTGCACAGTTGTACACGCCCGATATGATTGATATTCTCGCCATTCTGCCTCCCTCAGATCAATCCCCATACATACCGCAGCTGGATCAGGAAGAACAGCCCGTAGCACAGGATCGCGGCCGTCCGCACAGTCTTCCCACAAACATGCTTGAATTCCCACGGCAGCAGAATGCCGTTGGCATACAGCGAGCAGTAGATCGGCAGCCGACCTATGAAGATGCCGGACGTCACCATGCTGACCATGTACAACGCTGTCGAGACGATGCCCATGTTGCAGGCCACCCTGATCACACGGTCCCCGGACTGCTGTATCTTCTTGCGGCAAAACAGCGAGATGATCGTCGGCACCGAATAGACCAGCACGCGCAGCGGATTGGTGCCATCGTCGCCCCATCTCGTCCAGTCGCTGACCACGTTGCGGTACTGCGTATCCGCCAGCACCGTATCCAGCGTATCGGTGAACACACCGCTGGCCGACATGATGACCACCGTGCCCAGAATGACAAGAATGGTCTTCCAGTTCCACGGTCTGCCCTGTACGATAAAGATGACGGGAATCATCATCAAAGCTGATTTGTGGAACAATGCCGCAAAAGCGACTATGATGCACGCTTTGACATATTGCTTTTTGAAAATTGGCTCGGCTGCCGCAAAGGTGATGGCCACCGCCGTGAACTGCCGGATGCCATTGAACATCCACGACAGATAGTCCGTCGTAGCGACAAAGACAAAGATCGCAAACCAGTAATCCTCTGAATACTTGCGGTAGGTCTTTACCAGACAGCAGCACTGTATGAGCGCAATGACCAGAAAGAAATAGCGAAAATGATTTCCGGCAAAGATACTGACCAGCGCACCCAGGGCGTAGAATCCCGTATCCTTCGTATGGGACTGCACATAGCTCCACTTTCCAGCCAAATCGCTCGGTATGCTCCTGTAATCCAGCAGGTACGCATAGGTATCGCCGAAATAGTTGGAGCGTGTCACAGCCATATACAGAATCGGCAGAATCACGATCCAGGCATAGAGCTGCGACGCGCGGCGTTCTTCCCTGCCGAGCACCTTGACGCGGCGGTGCATGCCGGCCGTATGCCCAAGCACCGCGGCAAAGAACAGCCAGAAGAGAATCAGGATATATGACATAGACTTAAACCTCGCCAAGAATCTCGCAGAGCCGGGCGGTCACGGCCTCCGCGCTGTAACGGCTCACGTCGCCGTGTGTCAGGCGCGCACGCAGCTGCGGATCGTCCGCAATCTCGATCACGCGCCGCGCCAT
>JBJEZE010000075.1:0-10580 GCA_051887235.1 Butyricicoccus sp. | reverse complement strand
CATGGAGCGCGGCAGCTATGTCGATGCGTTCCGCAAGGGCATCGCCGCCGGCAGCGCGACCGCCTTTACCGCCGGTCTGGCCACCGCTGCGCAGATCACAGAAATCGCGCAGAGAATCTGATCTCTACGACATCCCCCCTCTCCCATACGTCTTTCCGTGTGGGAGAGGGTTTTATTGTACCCAAAATGCAGGCATGATAACGGATACCGGACGCGCATGAAAACATACGGTGCTCTTTTCGCCATTTCCTTTGACATTTATCAAACATATTTTATATTTCTGTCTAATTATTATTGCATTCCCAAAAGTAGTATGCTATACTACTTTTGCTCATGTTGAACAGATTACGCCAAAGGAGTATTTTTTATGAAACGTTCATCGCTCAATATCGGCGGACTGTGTCCGCGCGTTCCGATTATACAAGGCGGTATGGGAATTGGCATCTCCCTGTCCGGACTGGCCTCTGCCGTAGCCAACGCCGGCGGCATCGGCATTATTTCCGGTGTTCAGATTGGATTCCGTGACCCGGAATTTCGCAGCAACCCTGTTGCCGCAAATCTTCGTGCCATTGCTTCGGAGTTAAAACATGCGCGCGAACTGTCCCCGAACGGAATCATCGGTATGAATTTCATGTCCATCGACGCACACTACGATGAATATGTCACGCAGGCCGTCCGCTGCGGCGCAGATCTGATTATCTCCGGCGCCGGCCTGCCGCTGTCGCTGCCCAAGCTGGCGGAGGGCAGCAAAACGCGTCTTGTCCCGATTGTATCCTCTGTCCGCGCCTGCCGCCTGATCTTGACCTCCTGGTGGAAAAAACACAAGCGTCTGCCGGATGCCGTCGTGGTGGAAGGCCCCCTGGCGGGCGGTCATCTCGGCTTCAAGCTGGACGACCTGCAGGCAGGCACCAATCAGACACTGGATGAAATTCTCCCGGAGGTATGTGCCTACACCGAGCAGTTTGGACAGCAGCACAATACCACCATTCCGGTCATTGCCGCCGGCGGAATCAACTGCCACGACGATGTGGAGCGCGTGATGGCGTTGGGCGCTTCCGGCGTACAGGTGGGAACCGAATTTGTCGCCACCGAGGAATGCGACGCGTCCGAGGCATTCAAACAGACGTATGTCAACGCGAAACCCGGTGATGCCCGCATCATCAAAAGCCCGACCGGCTTTGCCGCCCGTGCCGTCAACACCCCGTTCTGTCAGCAGGCATATGACCGCGGCGGCATTCCGATTTCCCACTGTTTCCGCTGTATGCCGGACATCTGCTCGCCGGACAAGTCCCCCTACTGCCTGTCGCAGGCCCTGCTTGATTCCGCCAACGGAGCGGACTGCGGCGGACTGGTATTCTGCGGCGCACGGGTGGATGAGGTGAAAAAAATCTCAACCGTTTCAGAAGTTATTCAAAAGCTGTGCGGAACACTTGTGAAACAATCCTAAAAAACATCTGAAACTCTCTCTTTTTTCTTACAGCAGTTTGTGTTATACTGTCCTTGCAACATACAAAGGAGCAGTTTTTATACAAATGACCACTAAAAAACTCATTTTTTTCGATATTGACGGGACCCTTCTCCCATTTGGCGGCAGCATCCATGCCGCAGTCATGGACGCTCTGTCCCGCGCCCATGCAAATGGTCACCAGTTGTTTTTGTGCACCGGACGTTCGGCGAGTACCATTCCGGATGTGCTGCGTCCGCTTCCGCTGGACGGCATTGTGGGCAGCGCCGGAAGCGACATCTGGCTGCATGGACAAAACGTCTATCGCACCGCTATGACCGCGGAACAGCTGGATCCCGCGCGTCAGCTTTTGGACGAATGGGACGCGCTGTATTGTCTGGAGGGCTTTGACCATCAATACATTTCCGCACGCGGACAGCGTCTGCTGGACGGAACCCAGTCATTTCCGGGGCTATCCCCTACATTGATCGACTGGCTGAATCTGCTGCGCGACACCGACAAGCTTCGTCCCATTCAGGCTTGGTCTGCCGAGCAGGCTCCCATCCCCAAACTGAATTTCTTTATCCCCGATGCCGCCCGCAAACAGGAGTTATACCGCCGCATGGAGCCTTTCTATGACATCTCGCTGTTTGACTTTCCGGGGGATGATCTGGTCAACGGAGAATTTATCTCCAAAACCACCAACAAGGGAACGGCGATCCGGTGGTTGGCAAACGATCTGGGCATGGATATTGCGGACACCATCGCGTTTGGCGACAGCCTGAACGACTATGCCATGATTCAGGCGGCCGGCTGCGGTGTCGCTATGGGAAATGCGCATCCTGCGCTCAAACAGACCGCGGACCGAATCTGCGAATCCGTGGAGGAAGACGGCGTCCTGCACGAATTGGAACGCATGGGTGTTGTATGACACCAAAAACAGAAAACTCCCTCTGCCGTCGGATTGCCGTCCGACCAACAGAGGGAGTCTTTTTTTCATGATTTACTGCTTTTTGAGCGTCTTAAACCGGAAAACCAGATAAACGGTAAAGCAAACCAGTGCGCCGTCCGCCAAAAACAGCGACTGATCGTGCAGTCCCTTGTGGTACATCACACTCATGATGATGCCGCAGATACCGGTCAGCATCAGGGACATTCCGCCGGGTCGAAGGAAGGCATCCAGCGATTCTTTGGTATAAATCTGTTCCACATTACGACTGGGATTCCAGAACAGGAAATTGGGGTCCCGGCGAATCATCGCCGTATAGCCACCGATCGCCATGAGGCCAAAAATAGCCATCGCGCACAAAAATTGAATCATCGTCTCTCTCCTCACACATCACAAATCAACACTTTACAAATCATTGGACGAAAGGGCGTGCCAACCGACACGCCCCTTTTGTCTCTCTATCCAGCCAATCAGCCCAGCTTGGTGCCGGTGATCAGCTCATAGCCCTGCAGGTACTTGCCAATCGTCTTGTCCACGATTTCCTGCGGCAGTTCCCAATCGTGCTCATTGTTCTTGAGCCAGTCGCGGGCAAACTGCTTGTCAAAGGACGGCTGGCCGTGGCCCGGCTCATATCCCTCTGCCGGCCAGAAACGGGAGCTGTCCGGGGTCAGCATCTCGTCGCCCAGAACAATATTGCCTTCGTCATCCAGACCGAACTCAAACTTGGTATCCGCAATGATGATACCGCGGCTCAGTGCGTAATCCGCACACTTCTTATACAGTGCAATGGTGTAATCGCGCAGCTTGGACGCATACTCCTCGCCCTTGCCCGGGAAGCGCTCTTCCAGATACGCAATGCTCTGCTCGTAGGAGATATTCTCGTCGTGGTCACCGATCTCCGCCTTGGTGGACGGCGTGTAAATCGGCTCCGGCAGCTTGTCCGACTCCTTCAGACCCTCCGGCAGCTTCAGACCGCACACCGTGCCGTCCTTCTGGTAGCTGGCCCAGCCGCTGCCCGTGATGTAGCCGCGTACAATGCACTCGACCGGCAGCATGTTCAGCTTGCGGCACATCATGCTGTTGCCGTCAAACTTCGGCTGCTGGAAGAATTCCGGCATGTCCTTCACATCTACCGAGATCATGTGGTTCGGGATGATGTCCTCGGTCATATCAAACCAGAACTTGGACATCTGGGTCAGAACGGTGCCCTTCTTGGTGACGTTGTTCTTGAGGATGACATCAAAGCAGCTGATTCGGTCGGTTGCAACCATAATCAGGCTGTCGCCATTGTCATAGATCTCACGAACCTTGCCCTCTTTGATCGGCTTCATTTCAGTCGCACTCATTGCTATTACCTCGCTTATTGAAAAGTTTGAAATCGTGGCGCACCGGAACAATCAAACCATGCATTTTCCGATACTGCCTGGTGGTTTTTATGAAAAATCTATACATAAGCCATACTTATAGATAACCAGATTTGACGAGAAAAATCAATAGTCAATTTCACCATATCAACGCGTATTCTGCCGCATTCTGTTTCTGCGCTCAAAAAACCTCGTCAATCGCGGCGATCAATTTGGTAATCATCTGTTCCTTCCGGCTCACGATACCCGGAAGCACGATGCTGTTGTCCTGACCGTCACCGTCGAACGCCGCACGGACTACCTGCTCTGCCATCTTTCCGGCGAACAGCAGCTCCGTCGATTCCCCAATGACGTTGGTCAGCATCAGGAACAACAGATCCATTCCGGAGACAGGAAGCAGCTCTTTCAGATAGGGAATCATACGCTTTTTCATGTCGTCCAGCTCCGGCTGGCTGACGCTGGAAATCTGCGATACCGCGAACTTTCTGCCCTTGGCGCTGTACAGCTTGTAGTCCATGTGGAATATGGCGTCGTCCGAGCAGGCCATGATGCGTGAGCCGGAATTGAACATGGTAACCGCGTGCTCGTGCAGGTCGATGCCGGCAATCTCCGCCATCTGCCGCGCGAGCCGTTTGTCGATAACGGTGCAGGTCGGGGAGCGGAACATCAGCGTGTCGGACAGAATCGCCGAACAGAGCAGTCCGGCGATCTTGGGCTCGATCGGGATGTTGTTCTCCTGATACATCAGCGCAATAATGGTCGCCGTGGAGCCAAGGGGTTCGTTGCGGAAATAAATCGGAGAATTGGTCTCCACCGAGTCAATGCGATGGTGATCAATGATTTCCAGAATCTCTGCCGACCGGACGTCTGCCGGCGCCTGATCCCGTTCATTGTGGTCCACCAGAATAACCGGCTGCCGCTCCATGTCGAGCAGATTTCGCTGGGATACCATGCCGATGTACAGACCGGATTCGTCCAGAATCGGGAAATACCGCATTCGCTTTTTGGCAACAATCGCCTTGACCTCCGCGACCGGATCCTCGCTGCGGAACGAAATGATGCCGTCTGTGCGCATGACATGGCGCACAGGCACCGCCTGATTGATGAGCTTGGCGCAGGTATAGGTATCCAGCGGCGTGGCAATGATGGTGCAGTTGGCTTCCCGCGCCAGCTTCTGAATGGTGCGGGATACCTTGGAGTCCAGACCGATGATGATGCATCCCGCCCGGCGTTCAATCGAGCACAGCTGCGACTCGTACCGGTTTCCCAGAATAATCATATCATTTTCCTGGATGTAATCCTCCATGACATCCGGATTGGCCGCCGCAATGACAACTTTTCCGGCCGAAAAATTCGCATCCGGATCACCGACCACCAGCGTACCCTCCAGCGCGTCCACGATGTTGCGGTAGCTGGTACAGGCTTCGGCCAATGCGTTCGCATCCTGATCTTCGATATAGAACCGCGCGACATCACTGGATGTCAGAATTCCCTCCAGACAACCCGTCTCATCCACAACGGCAACCGTTTGAATGTTCTGATGACGCATGTACTCCCACGCCCGTTTGAGCGACATATTCTTGTCAATGCCGCCGACCGTACGATATTGTGCATCCTCCAAACGAGGTTCCAACGATTCCAGATAGCGCGGAGGCTCCACGCCAAACGTGTCCAGTACAAACTTCGCTTCGGAATGCAGCTGTCCCGCGCGGCACGGGATGTACTCCTCTCCGGTCAGTTTATGCTTGAAATCCGCATAGCAAATTGCCGAACAAATGGAATCCGTGTCCGGATTCTTATGTCCGATTACCAGGGTCGGTTTCATGTCGATTGTTATCTCCTTTTATGATTTGTATGGATCGGACCAGGCGCTATCTGAAAACAAAGAAAATGTAGAAAGAGTCAAAATTTCCGACGTTTCAGATACGCCTAGCTCACCGCTCCGCGCAGCTCCTCAAGTACCGTCCTGTCTCGGATACCGGACAGTTCAGGATGTCCTCCGGTGTTCCGGTGAACATAACCTGTCCTCCCTCATTGCCGCCTCTCGGACCCATGTCGATGATCCAGTCCGCAGCGGCAATCATCTCCGGCCGGTGCTCCGCAACCACGACGGTATTGCCCTGCTCCACCAGACGATGCAGCAGCTTGAGCAGATGCGCCACATCCTTGCTGTGCAGGCCGGTGGACGGTTCATCCAGCACATAAATGTTGCCCTGCTGATCCAGCTCACTGCCCAGCTTGAGCCGCTGAATTTCTCCGCCCGACAGCGTGCTGGTTGGCTGTCCAAGCGTCAGATAGCCCAGACCAACCTCCTGCAGCATCTGAAGGCTCTTGCGAATCTTCGGCTGTGTGAAAAATTCCAGCGCCTGCGTAACCGTCAGACCCATAACCTGCTCAATATTTTTGTCCTGATAGGTATAGCTCAGCGCGGTCGGGTTGTACCGGCGGCCGCCGCACTCTTCACACAGGATGGCAACCGGATCGGCGAACGCTACCTCCGGCATGATTTCTCCCTTGCCCTTGCACACCGGGCACGCGCCCTTGGAATTGAAGCTGAACCACTGCGCACTCACGCCGTTCTGCTTGGCAAACAGCTTGCGGATCTCATCCATGACGCCGGTATAGGTCGCCGGAGTCGAGCGGCTGGACGTGCCGATCGGCTTCTGGTCGATGACAATCGCCTCCGGATGGCGCTGTACGAACTCATGGCAGATCAGGCTGCTCTTGCCCGAACCCGCCACGCCGGTCACCGCCGTCAAAATCCCCTTCGGCACCGTGACCGTAACGTTTTTGAGGTTGTGCAGCGTGGCATTCTCAATCGCAAAACCCTCGCTCCACGGGCGCGGACTGCGGTTGAGCGCTACTTTGCTTCGCATGGAATCTGCGGTCAGCGTGTGTCCAGCCCGCAGACCGTCCAGCGTGCCCTCATAGACAACCTGTCCGCCGCCCGACCCGGCCAGCGGTCCAAGCTCAATAACATGGTCCGCCAGCTCAATCATCTGACGGCTGTGTTCCACTACGAGCACCGTGTTGTGGTTATCCCGCAGCGCCAACAGCAGCTTGCCGATGCGCTGTGCGTCCGCCGGATGCAAACCGGCAGTTGGTTCGTCAAAAATGTAGGTGATGTTGCTCAGGCTGCTGCCCAGATGGCGCACCATCTTGAGCCGCTGTGCCTCTCCGCCGGACAGCGTATCCGTCCGGCGCGCCAGATTCAGATAACCCAGACCGACCTCTACCATATGGCGCAGGCAGTCGGCGATCTGTCCCGCAATGGACTGTCCCAGCGGGTCGGTGATCTGCTCCAGCACCGGCAGCAGTTCGCTGACCTGCATATTGTAGTAGTCCGAAATATTGTAGCCGTTGATTTTGGATTCCAGCGCCTTGGTGTTCAGGCCGCAGCCGCCGCAGGTCGGGCACGGGCGGTGAATCATAAACTTCATCGCTTCCTCACGCACGCCCTTTTTCAGACCGGAAATATCGCGGTTGACGTACAGCCGGTTGAACCGCGCCACAACGCCTTCATACGGCAGTTTGGATACCTGACCGGTATTTTTCCAAACATGATCCATAACCAGCGGCGTATCCGGTCCGATGCGGAGCGCCTGCCACTCCTCGTCGGTGAAGTCTTTCAGCTTTTTATCCGCCGGATACAGCGGATTGTGGTGGTAATAAAACGCCTGCCAGCTTCCGCCGGAAAACTGGCTGAACCGGATGGCTCCCTCCTCGATCGTCTTGTCCATGTCGAACATCCGGGACTCGTCCAGTTCCACCCGCTCACCCAAGCCGGTGCAGTCCGGGCACATGCCGTGCGGATGGTTAAAGGAATACGCCATGGAGCCGCCCGCGCTCGGCTTACCGACGCGGGAAAACAGCAGACGGATGAGCGGCGCCACATCCGCCGCCGTGCCCACCGTCGAGCGGGCGTTGGAGCCGATCGGCTTCTGATCCACAACGATGCACGGGGTCAGATTGCGGATGGAGTCCACCGCGGGACGCTCATAGCGCGGCAGCCGCGTCCGCAGAAACAGCGGGTAGGACGCCTGCCACTGGCGGCTGGCCTCTGCGGCCACGGTCTCAAACGCCAGCGAGCTTTTTCCCGAACCGGAAACGCCGGCGATGACCACCAGCTTTTCCTTCGGGATGCACACATTCACACTCTTCAGATTGTTTTCTGAAGCACCAATAATCTCAATTTGTTCTCGAATCATTCTATCTATCCAATCCTTACGTTGTCTGCTCCTGTGTCAGCTGACGGCTGAGCTTGTTGCGGAGGTGAATCCAGAACGGCACCAAAACAACCATCAGCAGTACCCACGTGATGGGATACGATGCATACACCCAGCCTACACTGACCACACTGGTGTCCAAAATCCAGATCCAGGCCAGACGCGCCACGCAGGTGCACAGCAAATTAATAATCATCGGAGCGATGGAAACGCCGCATCCGCGGATGCCTCCCATCAGAACGTCGTCCACTCCGTACAGCGTATACAGCGATGCCACGGTCAAAATACGGAACACTCCCGCTTCAATCACCGCCGGATCACTGTTAAAGACGCTGATCAGCGGATGGGCAAACAACACAGCCATGCCGCTCTGGAAGCTGCCCCACACCAGCACGCACAGCAGGCAGATGCGGATGACTTTTTTGACGCGCTTCATATCACCTGCGCCGAGATTCTGGCTGGTAAAGGTCTGTCCCGCCTGCGCAAACGCATTCATAGCCAGATACAACAGGCTTTCCACACTGGTTCCCGCGCTGCATCCGGCGACGATAATGCTGTCGTACGCATTGATTGCGCCCTGAATGACCACATTGGAAATGCTGAACAGAAAGGCCTGCAGCCAGGATGGGACGCCAATATAAGCGATTTCATACAATCGTTTGGTATCCAGACAAAGATTCTTCCATGAAAAATGGATCTCGCCCTGCTCCCGCATCAGGCATCCCATGACCATAGCCGCACTGAGCGCCTGGCTGATGACCGTCGCCAGCGCGACACCGGCGACATCCATACGCAGGACGATGACAAAAAACAGGTTTAACAAGACGTTGACCACGCCGCTGATCATCAGGAACACCATGGGCCGCCGGGTATCGCCGATCGCACGCAGCGCCGCTGCGCCAAAGTTGTACACGACGGTGAAAATGGTTCCCAGGAAATAAATGCGCAGATAGACCAGCGCCTGTGCGCAGGTATCTTCCGGTACGGAAGACAGCCGAATCATCCAGTTCGCCATCCCGATTCCAAGCACGGTCATAATCAGGCCGCCGATGATTGCGACGGAAATCGCGGTATGCAGTGTCCGTGTAATTTCTTTTTCATGGTTCCGCAGTCCCACATACCGCGCAATGACAACGTTGACGCCGACCGACGCTGCGACAAACGAATTGACAAACAGCATAATAATCGGCGCTGTGCTGCCGACGGCAGCCAGACTGGTATATCCCGCGAAGCGGCCGACCACAATGGTGTCCACCGTATTGAACAGCATCTGCATGACATTGGTCGCGATCAGCGGCAGCACAAACAGCAGAATCTTGCCGAACAGCGGACCGTGCGTCATGTCAATGCTCATTCTCTTTTTATTACTCTTCATGTATTCTACTCCTCATCCCAGCTCTGTCCATTACCGGCTGAGCTTGCTCTCGGCGTCCTCCAACGAGGTGTAACCATACTGCGCCACCGTGTTTTGCAGCACCATTTCGTTCAGATTTTTCCCCTCGCGCTGCAGCTGCTGCACATAGGCTGCGTATTTTGTAATGGTTCGCAGCGAATAGGTCGCCAGCTCCCCCCACAGATAGGTTTCAAACGACGTGGTCGTCGGGGAGTCCTGCTCCCGGCGGATCGCACGTCCGCGGTGCGCGACATGCGGGTATTTCTCCGTCATCTCCTCCAGCCAGACCACATGCGCCGCGCAGATTCGGTTGATCAGAATGTCCTTCTGCGGCTGGCGCGGCGGAAGCATGGGGGCAATCTTGGCAAACTCTGCCGGGCTGGTGCGCTCCATCATGTATCCGTACTTCTCGCTGAGCGGATTGCGCCCGGTTCGCTTTGCCGTTTGCAGATCGTCGTAATAACACTCCCGCAGTTCCTGCGTCCACGCTTCCAGCTGGCTGGAACGCATAATATGGAAGGTCGTCCAGTCGTCCTGGCAGGACGCACGACCTCCCACGTTCTGTACCTTATCAAACATGTCCCATTCGATTGCGATGATCTCTTCGGTCAATGCTGTCATAGTTGCCACCTCTTCTAGAAATTGTGTTATTCTTCCATAAAATGCGCCTGCCGCAGTGCAGGATCGCCGATGTGCTGCATCATGTCCGCACAGTGCGCCTGCAAAAAGGAGTCATTCCGTTCGGTCAGCTCCTGCCGCCGCAGCTCACCGACTGTCAGCAGGCAGATGCGTTCGATGTCTTCTTCGATCCGTTCTCCGTCGCGCTCTGCGCAGATCTGATCCAAAAGTTCCGCCACCCGCGGGAGCTTCGGAAGTCCCTGCAATCCGCGGTGCATCCATTTGTAATACGGCGCATACTGCCGATTGAGCAGATACACCATGGACATAGCCGCCTTCATAAATTCCGCCAGCGCCAGCTGCGCCGCTACCGATTCCCCGCGCCGACGGCAGCGCGGATAGTTATACTGTCCCGCCTGTGCCATGACGGCCGCGCGGGCAACGATTTTCTTGATCCGCACATCGTCCGGATAGCCCTGCTGCAGCCGGTTCCGAATCGCCGAAAACTCGCCCAGCGGATCGGCAAAAACCGCTCCGTTGACCGCCGTTGCCAGAAAATGTTCCGGCACACGCCGCCATTGCAGCA
>JBJEZE010000074.1:0-10693 GCA_051887235.1 Butyricicoccus sp. | reverse complement strand
CTTTCCTGTACATAGGTGAACACAGATGACAAATGTTCAATGGTTCTCCTAAGCGGAAGGCCGCGCGTTCGAATCGCGCCGGGGACGCCAATGTGCGAAAACCTTGCGGATGCAGGGTTTTTGCTTTTTTACCCGTCAGACAAACAGATCGCGCTTGACAGATACAGGATATTCGGGTAAAATGCAAGTATACACTTGCATCAGAGGTGTGCCATGTTTGACAAAACACAGGAAAAGATCATTTCGTCCACCATGAATCTTATTATGCAGAAGGGGTATTCTGCGACCACAACCAAGGACATTGCAAAGCATGCGGGCGTGAATGAATGTACCATTTTCCGCAAATTTCAGAACAAAAAAGACATCGTTTTGTCTGCGATGCAGCTTCCGGACTGGAACCCGTCGCTGTCGGAACAGGATTTTTCCTATTGCGGGATGCTGGAACAGGACTTGTATTCGTTTGCGGAGGTGTATCTGAATAAGGTCACGCCGCAGATGGTCAAGATTTCCATTGGACTGCGGACACCGGAACTGTACGACGCCACGGCGCCGGGAATTATGCAGGTGCCGCAGACGTTTAAAACCGTATTGGTCCGGTATTTTCGCTGGATGCAGGAGCGCGGGGCGCTGCGCGAACTGGATGTCGAATCCGCGGCGATGATGTTCTTGTCCATGTGTTTTGGATTTGTTTTTTTGGATGCTTCGTTTGGAAGCAGTCTGACCCAACTGTCCAAGACGGAGTATATACAAAACAGCGTGAATACGTTCGTGAATGGAATACAATAACAGCACGGCAGTGCTGTTGTTTTTTACCATGGATGCAAGTGTTCACTTGCAGAAGGAGGAAATGCAGATGGCGTGTTATTTTGTCGTGGATACCTATATTGACGAGACGAAGCGCGGGGACTATGACGAGTATATCCGGGAGGTGAAGCCGATTGTTGAAACATACGGCGGAGAGTATCTGGTCCGCACGGAGAACGTATTCAGCCTGAACAGCAAAAGGATTCCGCAGAGGGAAATTATTATCCGGTTTGATTCGCGGGAGGCATTGGACCGCTGTTTTCAGTCGAAAGAATATCAAGCCATCCAGCACAAACGGATGACAAGCGTTGACAGCAGAGCAATCATTGTGGACGGAAAGTAGGAGGAACGAAATGAACATCCATGCGATTCGATTGGATTTTGAAGTAACTGAACAGGTAAAACGATATGTCTATGTGTATCTGCTCGAAGGGAAACAGAGCTGTTGGCTGATCGACTCCGGCGTGGCGGGAGGAGAAGAGGCGATTGTAAAACGGGTACAGTCCCTTGGAAAGTCGCTCTCGGACATCAAGGGGATTTTTCTGACACACGCGCATCCGGATCACATCGGGACAGCGGCATGGTTTCGGGAGCATACCGGGTGCAAACTATATGCCAGTGAGGGAGAACATCGGTGGATCGAACAGATTGAGTTGCAGTTTCAGGAACGGCCAATCCCGAATTTTTACAAGCTTGCGGGGCGCTCGGTTCCCGTGGATGAAATCGTGCGGGACGGAGATACCATTTGTCTGGAGGGCAGCGAACAGCTGTGCGTCATTGGGACGCCGGGGCATTCGATGGATGATGTGTCCTACCGGCTGGGGCAGGCGCTGTTCCTCGGAGACTGCGTTCCGCGCGAAGGGGACATCCCGATTTACGTGGACAGCGATGCAAGCAAGGCCACGCTCCGCAGACTTGCCGCGCTGCGCGGCGTCCGGACGGCATATTCTGCGTGGGATACGCCGTATTCGGCGGCGGAACTGCAGGAGAACATTCAAGGCGCAATCGAACGCATCGACTGGATGGATACAGCCGTGCGGAATGCGGTGCGCATGCAGAAAGAACAGAATCTGAACCGTATCACGGAAGAGGTCTGCCGCGCGTTGGGAAAGCCGCAGTGGGCCGGCAATCCGCTGTTTGTCCGTACGGTTCAGAGCCATATACAGGCATGCGGATCTATGGTATAATATGTGTGTTCACTCCATACAGCTATTGCAGTAAAACGGGGTAAAATAGCGCATTTCAGGAGGAAATTCACTGTATGATAAAGATTTTGTTTGTGTGTCATGGAAACATTTGCCGCTCGCCTATGGCGGAATTTGTGATGAAGGAGTTAGTCCGACTGCGCGGGCTGGAGCGGGAGTTTCAAATTGACTCCGCAGCGACCAGCCGGGAGGAACTGGGCAATGGCATCTATCCGCCGGCACGGGCCAAGCTGCGGGAGATGGGGATCCCCTTTGATTCGCACTGTTCCGTGCAGGTGACACGCGAGGACTATGATCGGTATGATTATCTGATTATCATGGATCGCAACAATCGGCGCAATTTGATGCGGATTTTGGGCAGTGATCCGGAGAACAAGGTACACACTCTGCTGTCGTATGCGGGGATTGACCGCGACGTGGCGGATCCGTGGTATACCGGAGACTTTGATGCCACGTATGAGGATGTCATGACCGGATGCACGGCATTGCTGGAACAGCTGGTATAACGGTGCGGCAAGGCAGATGTATTTCGTGACCGAAAAAACGAAATGAGTATCATATGATAAAAGAAGGAACCTCGACGCAGTCAGAGGTTCCTTTTTCATCGCAATTTCCCCACACTCGACGGACATTGTCCATCGAATGTGCAATCATCTTATGCTACAATACAAGAAGTTCATTCCGTCCGCGGCTTTTGATGATTCGTAATAATGCTGCGGATGGTCTGATACAAAAATGGTTTATAGTGCTCCAGATCGGTCGGATTGTGTTCCAGAATGACGCTGTGACAGGTGCTGCCGACCAGCTCGATGATGGTGTACAGCATCAGGTGCGGTTCAATCCAGTCCACATTGCTCGCGCGGTTCAGCAGCTTGTCCACCTCTTCGAGATAATTGATTTCCGCCTGGACATCCGGCTGCTGCAGCGCGTGTTGGAACAGGCCCCAGCTGAGATTTTTATTGATAAATCGCAGCAGAATCGTGTTCTTTTGCAGCTGATCCAGAATATCATCAATAAGGACGATGATCTGATCTTCCACCGTCTCTGCCTGCGACTGCTCAAGCTGGTGCAGCGCGTGGCGGAACAGGCTGGCGGACTTGTGGGCAATCAGCTTGTCCCCGATGTCGTACTTGTCGCGGAAATACAGATAAAACGTCCCCTTGGCCACACCGGCTTCGGACGCGATGTCGGAAATGGAGGTCTTCGCCATTCCCTTGGAGGTGAACAGAGAGAAGGCGGTCTCCAACAGGCGTTCTTTTTTCTGCTGTTTGTTTTCTTCCACTTTTCCCATATACTCACGTCCTTTCGGGGCGGAAACGTTCCGGCGATTTCGGTAAGATAACAATATACTATTATCTTACCGGGAGAAGAAGGAGAAGTCAAATAGAATAATAGCTGAAAACGAAGAAAATGACCGATGGTCATTTGTGAGCAATTCACAAAAAATGACCACTCGTCAATTTTCGCCTGATTAACGGTTGACCAATGGTCAGTTTTGGTATATACTTCTCTACAGAAAAATGACTTTTGGTCATTTCGGAGGGGATGCAACATATGCTGAAATTTGGAAAGACGGTGGTCAAACACCGTGTGCTCATTCTGATTCTGGCCTTCCTGCTGTTGATTCCGTCCGCGTTTGGCATCGCAGCGACCCATATCAACTACGATATCTTCAGCTACCTGCCGTCGGACATCGAAACCATGCAGGGACAGGATATCCTGTTGGATGAGTTCGGGAAGGGCGCGTACGCGATCTTCGTCTGCGACGATATGCAGGACAAAGAGGTCACGGCGCTGAAGGACGATCTGGAACAGGTCGACCATGTAGCGGACGTACTCGGCCTGTCCGATCTGGACATCCCGGTGGAAGTGCTGCCGGATGACATTCAGGACATCTTTTATTCGGACACCGGGAACGGGCAAATTTTGTTCCTGTTCTTTGACAGTACGACCTCGGCGGATGAGACGCTGGATGCGGTCGGCGAGGTGCGGGCGCTGGCGGGGGAACACTGTTTCCTGTCCAGCATGTCGGCCATCGTGGCGGATACCCGTGATCTGATTGAGCGGGAAATGCCGGTTTACGTCGTTATCGCGGCAATCCTGACCTGCATCGTCATGATGCTGCTGATGGACTCCTTTGTAGTTCCGCTGCTGTTCCTCGCGGACATCGGCCTGGCGATTGTCTACAATCTGGGCACCAACATCATTCAGGGAGAGATTTCCTTTATCACGATGGCGCTGGTTGCGGTTCTGCAGCTGGGTGTCACTACCGACTACTCCATTTTCCTGTACAGCAGTTATCAGGAACAAAAGCGGATGTACCCGGGCGACAATGGGCAGGCGATGGCGCATGCGATTGCGTCCACCATCACCGCCGTTACGGCGTCGTCCTTGACCACAGTGGCCGGATTTATCGCGCTGTGTTTTATGACCTTTACGCTTGGTTTGGATCTGGGCATTGTCATGGCGAAGGGTGTCGTGCTCGGCGTCATCAGCTGCGTTACGATTCTGCCCGCACTGCTGCTGTCTCTTGACGGCCTGGTGCAAAAGACCGCCCACAAGCCGCTGCGTCTGCCGGTCGGCAAATTCTCCGACTTTGTCGTGCGGCATCACAAGGTTCTCGCCCTGATTATGGTTGTGCTGTGGATCCCCGCGATCATCGGCTACAGCCATATGGAGATTTATTATAAGCTGGACAACGGCCTGCCGGAGCAGCTCAACAGCGTGCAGGCCAATCGGGTTCTGGATGAGGACTACGGCATGAATTCCGTATCCATGCTGCTGGTGGATTCCGATCTGTCCCGCAAGGACACCAAGGCCATGCTCAAGGAAATGAAGAGCATGGACGGCGTGACGTTCGCCGTCGGTCTGGATTCCGTCATCGGTGCAACGGTTCCGGAAGAGGTGATCCCGAACGAGGTCAAGGAGATGTTGGAGAGCGACAACTGGAAGCTGCTCGTGGTCTCCTCGGAATACCAGGTGGCGACCGACGAGGTCAACGCCCTGTGCGATGATCTGAACCGCGTGCTGAAATCCTACGATCCGAACGGCATGGTCATCGGCGAGGCGGCCTGCACCAAGGATCTGATTGAGATCACGGACCACGACTTTAAGGTCGTCAGTGCGGTGTCCATTCTGGCCATTTTTGTTTTGATTTTGCTGTCTCTGAAATCCGGTTCGCTGCCGGCGCTGCTGGTCATCATCATCGAGCTTGCGATCTATCTGAATCTGGGCACGTCCTACTATACCGATACGACGCTGCCGTTTATCGCATCGGTCACCATCGGTACGATTCAGCTGGGCGCAACGGTGGATTATGCGATTTTGATGACGACCCGATACAAGCTGGAGCGAGGCGGAGGAAAGAGCAAGGAAGAAGCGGTCAGGATCGCACTCAGCACGTCGATGCACTCGGTCATCACCAGTGCGCTGTGTCTGTTTGCGGCGACCATCGGTGTCGGCGCGTATTCCAGCGTCGATCTGGTCGGCGCCCTGTGCCTGCTGCTGGCGCGCGGCGCGATCATCAGTATGGTGATTGTCCTGTTCTTCCTGCCCAGTATGTATATGCTGTTTGATAAACTGATTTGTAAGACGACCGGAGGACTTCGCGGTCACGTGAAGGTGTAATAGAAAGGACGGAGGTAACCATGAAGAAACGATTGACGGCGGCGGCTCTGGCCATCAGCCTGACGATGGGATCAATCTGTGCGACGGCTGCCATGGCGGAGGAAGAACCCGCGATAGATGAGGAGGAGCTGGAAGTCACAGCGGTGCAGGCGGCGGCTGAAAGCACGCTGACCAGCTCCAATAAAAAGGCGAGCAAGGAATCCACGGTGTATGTCATTGAAGACGCGAACGGAAACCGGGAAAAGACGATTGTCAGCTCGTGGCTGAAAAACAAGCACGGAGTGGACGAACTGGATGACGAATCCACCCTGTCCGACATCGAAAACGTCAAGGGCAACGAGGATTACTCCATCAACGAAGACGGGACGATGGTGTGGAACGCACAGGGCAACGACATCTATTATCAGGGCACGACCAACGAGGAGCTGCCGGTTGACGTCATCCTTACCTACTATCTGGATGGCAAGAAGGTCACTGCGGAGGATCTGGACGGCGCGTCCGGTCATCTGAAAATCACGTTTGACTATGTCAACAACACCGGCAAGACCGAGACGATCAACGGTGAGGAATGCACGATCTATCAGCCGTACGTCATGGTTTCCGCCATGATGATGGATACCGACAAGGCGAAAAACATCAAGGTGCGCAACGGCAAGGTCATCAGCGATGGCGACAAGGCGATTCTGGTCGGCATGGCGATGCCGGGACTGAAGGAGAGTCTGGGGCTGGATGACGTCCAAGGCGCAGAGGACATCAAGATTCCGGAGCGCGTCGTGGTCAACGCGGATGTCGAGGACTTCTCTCTGCTGACCACGCTGACGCTGGCGACGGACGACGCGCTGGCCCAGCTGGATCTGGACAACATCGACTCGGTGGATGAGCTGAGCGACAAGATGGACGAACTGGAGGATGCCTCCAAGCAGCTGGTGGACGGCACGGAGGAGCTGTACGACGGCACCGGCGAGCTGTATGACGGCACCGGTGTTCTGGCGGGCGGCGTCGGCACGCTGGCCGAAGGCGCGCAGACGCTGGACGAAGGCGCAGGAGAGCTCAAGGACGGCTCCAGCCAGCTGGCAGCCGGCACCTCCAAACTGGCCGAGGGCGCAGGCTCGCTGGCCAGCGGTGCGGATGAGCTGAGCAGCGGCGCAGGCGAGCTGAAGCGGGGCACGATGTCGCTGGCCACCGGCGCGACGGCGCTCAAGAGCGGCTCCAGCTCTCTGCTGGACGGCGCAGGACAGGTCAACGCCGGAAGCAGCAGCCTGGCCACCGGCGCGGAGCAGCTGGATGCCGGTCTGGCTTCGCTGCAGGATCAGATTCAGGGCCTTCCGGACGGAGTGGACGGCATGATCAGCGGTCTGGAAGCGGTCAAGTCCGCGCTCAAGGGCGGCGACACCAGCCTGTACGCGGCGGCGTCCGGTATTGCATCCGGTGCAGGGGAGCTGTCCGCCGGTGCCGGTCAGATTGAGTCCGGCATGGGCAGCATCCAGCAGGGCGCGCAGGGCATCCAGCAGTACGCGCAGGCGATCATGAGTGCGACCGGCGGCGTGACGAGCAGCCAGAGCCAGAACAACAGCAGCGAGGTTGCCGCTGCGTCGGCGTCCATTGACGCGGCGTTGGATGCGGTTGCATCCGCTGAGGGTCTGGACGACGCGACCAGAGCATCGCTGGAGAGCGCGCTGAACAAGGCGCAGAATGCGGTGCAGGACACCGAAATTTCGACGCAGGAGGCGGACAACAGCGCCGCAGTTGCATCGGTGAATCAGGCGGCGCAGAACATTTATGCGATTGCCGGACAGATCGACGACGGTGCATCCAGCGCCAAGGGCGGCGCACAGGCCATCCGGAGCGGACTGGACACCATACGGCAGACCGCGCAGGCCATGATGAGCGGCATTGACACGCTGGTATCGGACAGCGGTCTGGGCGCGCTGATCGACGGCATGACCGCCATGAAGGGCTCGAGCAATGCGCTGATTGAGGGCTTTGCACAGCTGAAGGCGGGTTCGTCCCAGCTGAAGGACGGTTCTTCCACGCTCAAGATCGGCACGGAGGAACTGCTGGCGGGTGCGCAGGCGCTGGACGAAGGCGTTGGCACACTGGCGGCCGGCGCGGCACAGGTAGACAGCGGCGCGGGTTCGCTGCAGAATGGCGCGGCAGCGCTCAAGGACGGTGCCGTCACGCTTCAGGACGGCGTGCTTACGCTGGATGACGGCGCGATTACGCTGGATGCCGGTCTGGCCGCGCTGAAGGAGGGCACCGGCTCTCTGGTAAGCGGCGTCGGCGAACTGGACGAAGGTGTACTGGAGCTGGTCAAAGGCTCGCAGGCACTGATGGAAGGTGCACAGACGTTGATGGACGGCATGATCGAGTTCGACAAGGACGGCGTGCAGGCGATTACGGACGCGGTTCGCGGCGACCTGATCGGCACGTTCGACCGCATCGACGCTATCCAGAAATACAACGAGGAAGAGGATGTGTACGGCGGCGCGCCGGCAGACTCTGAGTGCTCGGTCAAGTTCATTTATAAGACGGCTCAGATCGGTGACTGACACCGGTTCACCCCTACATGACCCCAAAATGCCCTGCCGGTTCGGCAGGGCATTTTGTGATGTCGGATATTACAGATCCTGCAAATCCGCCGCGGTCAGGTCGTTTTCCAGATTGTCGCGCGCCAGATCCGTGTCGATGGTGGAATAGATGGACGGGAGCGGACGGTCCACGGTTTCCGCGTCGTGGATCACGGAGTGGCCGCGCCCGTCGGACGGCTTGTTTTTGGGAATGGTTTGCGGGTTCATTGCGTTCGCCTCCAATCGCATGCAATGGTTATGGGGTTCGGTCCCCGTTTGCGGGATTGTCGATCACGTGTCCGTCCTCGGCGAAGCGGGAGCCGTGGCAGGGACAGTCCCAGGAGTGCTCGGCGGCGTTCCATTTCAGCGCACAGCCGAGGTGCGGACAGCGCCGGCGGGACGGAGTCAGCAGATGGACGGCAGCCTCCCAGCCGTTGACCAACAGCTGTGGACGCAGGATGGAGCGGGACGGAGAGAACAGATCGGCGTACTCGCCGGACTGGCCCAGAATCTGATCGCGCAGCAGCAGTGCGGACAGCATGCAGCCGGTCATCCCCCACTTGTTGAATCCGCTGGCGGTGTACAGATCGGAGGTGCGGCTGGAATAGCGGCCGATATACGGCATCCCGTCCAGACTCATGCAGTCCTGCGCGGCCCAGTGGTACCGCTCCACCGCGTCCGGATACTGCTTCGCGGCGAACGCGCGCAGCTCATCCCAGCCGCCGCCCGGCTTGCCGGTCCGGTGCCCGCCGCCGCCCAGCAGGAGAAACCGGCCGTAGCTGCGGAAAGACAGTCCCGTCCGACTCTCGTCCACATACATTCCGTCCACATCCGGGGCGTTTTCCAACCCGAGGACGTAGGAGCGGTGCTGATACAGCTTGAGAAAATAGCTCCCGTGCTTGTTAAAAAACGGGAAATGGGTCGTGACAACGATCTTGTCCGCCTGAATGCTGGCGCGGTCGGTTATCGCCGTGTTGCTGCGCAGCTCCCGCACAAACGTGTGCTCGTAGATGGACAGCCCGTCCGCAATGCGCGACAGAAACCGGAGCGGATGGAACTGCGCCTGATGGGGCACACAGACCGCTCCCGCCGTGTGAAACGGAAGCGGCAGTGTCTCGCGCAGCGATGCCTCACAGCCGATGGCCTCCAGCGTGTCCAGCTCCTGCTCCAGCGCGCGTCGGTTGTCCATGGAATAGACATAGTTGGGTTTTCGTTCGTAATCGCAGTCCAGTGACGGGCACAGGGTGTCGTACTGCTGCAAAGCGGCCTGGTTGGCGGAGAAGTACCGCTGAGCGGCCTCCAGACCGAAGCGCTTGCGCAGCGTGTGATAGACCAGACCGTGCTGAACCGTGATTTTCGCGGTCGTATGCCCGGTTGTCCCGCCGGCGATGCGGTCCTTTTCCACCAGCATATAGTCTACGCCGCATTGCTGCAGCAAATACGCCGTGAGAATCCCCGCCATCCCGCCGCCGATAATCAGGACGTCGGTGTGCGCGTCGTGGTCCAGCGCCGGGAATTCCGGCAGCTGCGTCGATTCGTACCAGATTGAATGCATCGTTTGACCTGCTTTCTGACCATAGGGAACGGTATTTGCAGGTAGTGTGTTCGGAACGTCCGACCGCTATTCCCGCCGAAAAGCAGAAAAATCCGCCATTGTCGGGAAATAATAGGGAGTCTGGCGAGGCAATCCGGTCTTGTCCAAAACAACGGTTGACATTTGGATCAAAACGAGTTGAAATAAAAGGGAAGACAATCGTGTGAAAATGAGATCGGGGGAATAGAACATGAGCGCGGAAGACAGGAGAACGATTCGGGAAGCAGAGGAAGCGGACGCCGAGGAGCTGCTGGCTCTGTACGCCCCGTATGTGACGGACACGGCGATTACGTTTGAATATGAAGTCCCTTCCAAAGAGGAATTTACAGAGCGGATTCGGAACATCCAAAAGCGGTATCCGTATTTGGTTGCGGTATCGCAGGGGAAAATCGCAGGCTATGCCTACGCATCCGCCTTTAAAAGCCGGGCGGCGTATGATTGGGCGGTGGAGGTCACGATATACGTGCGCCGCGACGCGCGGGGAAGCGGAATTGGAACCGAGCTGTACCGCTATCTGGAGCGGGCGCTGCGCAAACAGGGGATTTTGAATCTCAATGCATGCATCGCCTGTCCGAAGGGGGAAGATCCCTACTTGACCGAGGACAGCATGCGGTTCCACCGGAACGCAGGGTATCGGCTCGTGGGGCGGTTTCACGACTGCGGATTCAAATTTCATCGCTGGTACGACATGATATGGATGGAAAAGTGTATTGGACCGCATGTGCCCAATCAGCCCGCGGTCAAATCGTTCCCGGAAATCAAAGAAGAATGGCGTTCTGAGACAGAGCGCTGATAACGAACCCCGCACTCCAAACGATTCCAATCGCACGGAGAGCGGGGTTTGCCATATTATTTTTTTGTCGGTTTCCGCGCGGTGCGGTGGGTGTCAAACGCGG
>JBJEZE010000073.1:0-10774 GCA_051887235.1 Butyricicoccus sp. | reverse complement strand
GGAGGTAAAATCCATGAAGAAAATAATCCTGTTACTTCTTTCCATTGCAGCGATTGCCGGAATTGCGATTGCGACGGCGTGTTTGCCATATGACCGGTTTGAGTAAGAGAAAATGGTGAAGCGTTCAATCGGATACTATATTTGCGAATCAGAAAGGAGGCAATGAAATGGATAAGAAGATCATTGGCGCATGGATTGCATGCGGCGCTGCGGTCACAGGGATCTTAACTACGGTCATATATCGGAGAATACAGGGAAACCGGTAAGACGATGGGTATTGCAGGTGCTGCCGCAGCTGCTGCGGCTGTTAAGAGGACTGGATAACATATTGCGATATGGAGCAGACAGTATAGATGGAGGTTCATTATGAAAAAAAGTAATTTTGTAGCGTTGATTCTGGGCACAATCGGCGTTGTATTCTTTGCCCTGGGCATGTGCATGTGCATGATCCCTGAGTGGGATATGTTTAATAAAGGTATCGTTGCCGGTGTCGTTGGTTTGGTGATTCTACTCATCACCGTTCTCGTTTGGAGAAAGATGGAAGGAAAGGCTCCGATCCGTGTAAGTGCCAAAACAATCGGAACAGTGATTGTTGCCGTGTTGGGCGCTTTGCTTTTGGGAGTTGGCATGTGTCTGACGATGGTGTTCAACCATCTCATGCTGGGCATTATCATTGGCCTGATTGGTATCGTTGTCCTGTTGATGCTGATCCCACTGGCCAAGGGAATTCATGACTGATCTTTGGTAAAACAGATCTGCAAAAATTCGGGTCAATCGTGAGAAGACAAATAAAAATAGAGCGAAAACAAGGAATACGATTGTATCACAAGTATTGCTGAAAACATAAGGAGGACAATCATATGGCAAAATCAAAACTGGTGAAGGCAAACGAAAAAAATGCGGAAGAAGTTGTCGGAAGCTACAAGAAAATGGAAGAAAGTGTGGTTGGCGGCTACAAAAAGATCGAGGAAGGCGCAATCGGCGGTTTCAATAAAATCGCAGACAAATTTGTCGATAGTTTCCTGACAAAGGAAGGAGAATCGGTAGAAGAAGCGAGAGCCAGATTGTCGGCAGAACAGAAGGAACGAGAGTCAAATAAGTAAGACACGCGGCTTCGGATCAACAATGATCGCTGTTGAATATCTGTTTGGCAAGGCAATCCGGACATATCTTTGGGTTCATCCTTCACAAGCATAAGAATGCTGTTGTCCCACAAGAAATTTGGGAGAACAGCATTTTTGATTGCACTGTTGATATACAGAAAAGAGATTGAAAGTGGAGTCAACGATAACAGGATGATCATTCCTGTGATGACAGTTATCGAATTGAGTATCTGAGTGCCCACATTAATGCCATGCCTTGAAATCAAAATGTTCCCAGTGTTTTGTGTGATGAATAAAAAGAGAAACACCCATAGATGCAATCATCTATGGGTGTTTCTTTGGAGATGTTGTATGGATGTAATAGAAATAGGTATGTGTTTTAAAAGAGAGTCAGTTGTTCCGAAAGGAAAAAAGAATGCCGGAATTACAGCAGGGACTGCATGACTGCGTAAGCGCCGTTTGTGTCGATCTCATCCAGATATGCCGTAACGGCAGTCTCGAATCCGGGTACTTCCGTCAGATCCTGACCCCAGAACGAGGTGTTGCTCATGACAGCGTGAGCCAGTTCAGCGTTGCTGTCGTTCTTGTGTGCGTCATAGAACTCCAGAATAGATCTGTCGTCCTGAATGGTGTATTCATTGCCATTCCGCTTGCCAATCAGGCCGGAATCCTCCAAGCGGATACCGTGATAAAAGGCAATGTAGAACGCGAACGATGCGGTCAGGCACTTCGGCAGAGTGTGATTCTGTTCGACATAACCGAGGAAGGACGGCATGACGCGCGCTTTCCACTTAGAGGTGGAATTGAGCGAGATGGAGAGCAGAGCATGGTCGATGAATGGATTCTTAAAACGCTCGGTGACGGAATGTGCAAAGTCCATCAGCTCGTCCTTCGGAAGTGTCAGGGTCGGGATGATCTCGTCGTAGATCGCTTTGTTCATGTAACCACAGATGACGTCGTCGTGCATGCAGTCGCGGACAATATCCTGGCCGGCGAGATAAGCGCCGAGTACCATCGAGGTGTGTGCGCCGTTGAGGATGCGAACCTTGCGCTGCTTATATGGCTTGTGGTCATCGGTGATCAAAACCGGAAGTCTGGCTTCTTCAAACGGCAGCTCCTTCTTGAGCGACTGCGGTCCTTCGATGACCCAGAAGCCAAAGATTTCGCCGGTGTCCAGCGTCTGGTCGATGTAGCCGTTTTCCTCGTTCAGCTGCTCTGCCTCTGCACGCGGATATCCGGTGACGATGCGGTCAACCAGCGTGGAACAGAAGATGTTCTCCGCCTGAACCCATGTGACAAACTCCGGCTCCAGTCCCCACTGATCCGCATACTGAAGCACGCACTTTTCCAGTTCCTTGCCGTTGTCGTCGATCAGCTCACAGGAGAGGATGATAAAGCCCTTTCCGGCTTCCGTGCCGAATTTCTGGAAACGACGGTACAGGAACTGGGTCAGCTTGGCGGGATACGAAGACGGTGGGGTTTCGGTAAACTGGCAGGATGGATCGTAGGTGATGCCTGCTTCTGTCGTGTTGCAGGTGATGAACCGAAGGTCCGGATTGTCCGCGCAGGCCATCAGTGCGTCGTAATCCGCATAGGAGTTCAGGCAGCGGCTGACACAGGAGATGACGCGCTTATCATTGACTTTCTGACCGTTCTCAAATCCGCGCAGGTACAGCGTGTACAGGCCCTCCTGCTCGTTGATGACCTTGGCGAGATCGAGTCCGCTGGAATGCGGAGCGATCGGCTGAACCAGGACAACTTTGGAATTGAAGCCAGCGCGTTCGTTCATCATGTCGATAAAATAATCGACAAATGCACGGAGGAAGTTTCCTTCGCCGAACTGGAGTACGCGCTCCGGCGCATCCTGCAGCAGATATCCGTCGTAACCGGACTCTTTTACTGTTTCATAAGACAGATGTTTCATGAGAGTATCCTCACTTTCATACAAACTTACAGGGTGACACCCTGTTTGAAAATTGCCATGTCATGGAAGTCCGCCTCTTCGGACTTCACAAATCTGCCCGAGGCAACCTCGATAATATAGTCGAAGAATCTCTGACTCAGGTTGTCCATGGTTTCGTCCTCTGCGAGGGTACCGCAGTTGAAATCGATCCAGTTGGCCTTCTTTTCCGAAAGTGCCGTGTTGCTGGAGATTTTGACGGTCGGAACCGGAGAGGAAAACGGCGTTCCGCGTCCTGTGGTAAACAGGACGATGTGCGCGCCGGAAGCCGCAAGTGCAGTGGATGCGACCAGATCGTTGCCCGGTGCGCTGAGCAAATTTAAGCCGTGCGTCTTGACACGTTCGCCATATCCCAGCACGCCGACGACCTGTGCGCTGCCGGATTTCTGCGTACAGCCGAGAGATTTGTCTTCCAGCGTAGAAATACCGCCTTTTTTGTTTCCGGGGGAGGGGTTTTCATAGATCGTCTGATCGTGGCGTTTGAAATAGGTCTTGAAGTTGTTGATGAGATCGACGGTGTTGGAGAAAACGCGCTCATTTTCACAGCGGTTCATCAACAGCGTCTCGGCTCCGAACATTTCCGGAACCTCGGTCAGGATGGTGGTGCCGCCCTTGGAGATCAGGAGATCGGAGAACGCGCCGACGGTCGGGTTGGCGGTGATGCCGGAGAGACCGTCAGAGCCGCCGCACTTCATGCCGATCACCAGCTCACTGCAGCTGATGGATTCGCGGCGGAAGCGGTCGGCGTAGGCCGCAAGATCTTGGATCAGAGACAGCGCATCGCCGATTTCGTCCTCGTGTTCCTGACAGACCAGGAATTTCACGCGGTTGGGATCGTACTCGCCGATGTAGGGCTTGAGCACGTCGATGTTGCTGTTTTCACAGCCGAGGCCAAGGACGAGGACACCGCCCGCATTCGGATGGTTGATGAGATCTGCCAAAATGGTACGGGTGTTTTCCTGGTCGTCACCCATCTGGGAGCAACCGTAGGGGTGGGGGAATGCAGCGATACAGTCGATGTTTTCGGTTTTGAATGCCTGCGCTTTTCGCTCAATGGCGGTTGCAATGTTGTTGACGCAGCCGACGGTTGGGATGATCCAGATTTCGTTCCGGACGCCGACCTGCCCGTTGCTGCGCCGGTAGCCCTGGAAGTAGCGGTCGTCAGTCGGGACCACCGGGGCGCCCTGCGGCGAGTAGGTGTAATCGAGAAGATCGCCGAGCCCCGTCTTGATGTTGTGCGTGTGCACCCAGGTTCCGGCGGCGATCGCCTTGGTCGCGATGCCGATCGGAGCGCCGTACTTGATTACCGGCTTTCCGGCGGGGATATCGGTCAGGGCGAATTTGTGTCCCTGGGGAATATCTTCCGCGAGAACCAGCTCGTCGCTGCCCGGACGGATCACCGTTCCGGCTGCCAGCGGTCTCAGCGCGACGGCAACCAGATCATCTGCGTGGATTTTGATGAAGTCTTTCACAATAAAGATCCTCTCCTCTCATATAAATGGGAGAAATAGTGATGGAAACCATTCAATCACTCGTGTTTTAACTACGAATTCCGAAATGTAAGAGCTTACATTCAAGATAACGCGCAGATAGGGATTTGTCAATTCTTTTTTGAAAATTTCTGGGATCTGGGTTGTTTTTTGGCGTAACGCACAAAAAATATGTGAATAAATTGTGAAAAAAAGAAGTTGATTCGCAAGAATCGGAGAGGTAAAATGAATATTGTAAGAGCTTACATAACGATTTCCGGAGGTTTACCAATGAATATTTATGATATTGCAGAACTTGCAGGCGTTTCTATCGCGACGGTTTCGCGTGTTGTGAACGACAGTCCGATGGTCAGCGAAAAGACGAAGCAGCGAGTGCGGAAGGTGATGGAGGAAAACAACTACACACCCAATGTATTTGCCCGCGGTCTTGGTCTGAACTCGATGAAAACCGTCGGTCTGGTCTGTCCCGACGTATCGGATGCCTATATGGCGAAAGCGGTTTCATATCTGGAGCATAACCTCAAGGAGTATGGTTATGATTGCATCTTGTATTGCAGCGGACATGGCTATGAGGATCGGCAGATTGCGGTCAATACGATTTTGAATAAGCGGATTGACGCACTCATTCTCATTGGTTCCAGTTATGCAGATGACGATGCAGATTCCGAACAGGTGGAATATATTCGGGAAGCGGCAAAACAGGTGCCGGTATTTCTCATGAATGGTTATGTCCGGGGCGACAATATATACTGCGCCCTGTGCAATGATTACGATGTCACCTTCCTGACGGTCAGTGAGCTGATCCGGTCGGGGCGGACGCGGATCCTGTTCCTCAGCGATTCCCATTCCTACAGCGCGAACCAGAAGCTGAAGGGATACGAAGACGCGCTGCGGGCGGCGGATCTTCCGGTGGATGACTCCCTCAAACTGTATATTCAGAATGACATCAACCAGGTGCGGGACTATCTTCTGTTCCGCACGGATCTGAAGATGGACGCCGTCTTTGCGACAGAGGACGGTTTGGCTGCCGGTGCGCTGAAATATGCAAAGAAAAAGGGACTTTCCGTGCCGGAATCCATCAGTATCATCGGCTATAACAATTCAGAGCTGTCGGTCTGCTGTGACCCGGAGCTTTCCACGATTGACAGTCGCGGAGAGCGTCTCTGCAGAATCATCATTGATTCGATGATGCTGCTCAAACAAGACAAGAAAATCAAGCCGAAGGTATATGCCAACGGATTTCTGGTCAGACGCTCCACCACCGATTTTTGAGGCTTTGCCGCATCGCGCAACAGACGAACGGCATTGCCTCTGGCTTTTGCCGAAGGGCGCAGAGAGAAGAAGATCGCGCGCTTCGGCATGGGAAGGAGCTATTGAGTGATGAAACACGTCAAACGAATTGTTTCCCTTGTCCTGTGTCTGTGTCTGGCGGGCATGATGCTCACCGGATGCAGCAATGTTGGAAATGGAAAAAGAATTATCCGCATCGCACATATGCAGTCGGAGAGCCATCCGGAGCATGTGGCGGCGGAAGCATTTAAGGAATATGTCGAGCAGGAGCTCGGCGACAAGTATGAGGTGCAGATTTATCCGAATGAGCTGCTGGGTGCGGCGCAGAAGGCCATTGAATTGACGCAGACCGGCGCGATTGACTTTACGATTGCCGGAACGGCGAATTTGGAGACCTTTGCGGATGTGTACGAAGTATTCAGCATGCCGTATCTGTTCACCTCGGAGGAAGCGTATCATGCGACCATGCAGGATACGGAGTACATGCAGAACGTCTACAAATCCACGGATGAAGCGGGCTTCCGCGTGCTGACCTGGTACAATGCCGGCTCGCGCAGCTTTTATGCGACCAAGCCGATCAACGAACCGGCGGACCTGAAGGGCCTGAAAATCCGTGTACAGCAGAGCCCGGCGAGCATTGCGATGGCCAATGCGTTCGGCGCGGCGGCTTCCCCGATGAGCTTCGGCGAGGTGTATACGGCGATCCAGCAGGGCGTCATCGACGGCGCGGAGAACAACGAGTTGGCTTTGACGAACAACAAGCACGGTGAGGTTGCAAAGTACTATGCCTGCAACAACCACCAGATGATTCCGGATATGCTGATCGGCAATCTGAAGTTCCTCGAAAGCCTGACGCCGGAGGAGCTTGCGGTCTTCGAAGAGGCTGCCCGCATTTCCACGGAAGTGGAGCTGGAAGAGTGGGACAAGCAGGTAGAAGAAGCGAGGGATATTGCACAGAACGAGATGGGCGTCGAGTTCATGGACGTGGACGTTCAGGTGTTCAAGGACGCCGTCGCGGATGTACAGCAGGATATGCTGGACAGCAATCCGAACATCAAGGATCTGTATGAGCACATCCAGACGATCAATGCAAAATATGAAGGGGAAGGTGACGATTAAATGAAAGCGCTTACACAAGTACGATCCATCATCAACAAGGTGCTGAGCGCTGCGTTTGCGCTGCTGTTTGCCTTTATGGTGTGCATCGGCACCTACCAGATTGTCGCGCGGTACTTTTTCAACAGCCCGAGCACCGTGTCGGAGGAGCTGCTGACCTACAGCTTCACCTGGATGGCGCTGCTGGCGGCAGCGTATGTGTTCGGCAAGCGCGACCACATGCGCATGAGCTTCTTGGCGGACAAGATCACGGGAAGGCCAAAGCTGATTTTGGAAATTGCCGTTGAGGTTCTGGTCATGGTGATGGTGGGATGCGTCATGATTTTCGGCGGTTTTTCCATTATGAAGCTGACGATGACACAGTCCACCGCGTCGCTCGGCATTCCGATGGGCGTCATTTATACCATCATCCCGGTTTCCGGCATCCTGATTTTTGTCTATGGACTGCTGAATATTGCAGATCTCTGCAGCGGCGGAAACGCTGGAGACCACAACGACAGAGAGGAGGAATCTGTATGAGCACAGCGATTTTGTGCGGTCTGATTATTCTGGTACTGCTTGTTATCATGCTTTTGGCCGGTGTGCCGATCGCCGTAGCGCTCGGTGTATCCTCTGTGTGCGCGATTCTTCCGATTATGGATTTCAACGTCGCGGTTCTGACCGGTGCACAGAGAGTCTTTTCCGGCATCTCGGTATTCAGCCTGCTTGCGATTCCGTTTTTCATCCTTGCGGGCAACATTATGAACAAGGGCGGCATCGCGATCCGCATCATCAATCTGGCGAAAGTGATCACCGGACGCACCCCGGGCGCGCTGGCGCAGACCAACGTGCTGGCGAACATGCTGTTCGGCGCGATCTCCGGATCGGGCACGGCGGCAGCGTCTGCCATGGGCTCGATCATCGGACCGATTGAGCGGGAAGAGGGGTACGATCCGGCGTTCTCCGCCGCAGCGAACATCGCAACGGCACCGACCGGACTGCTCATCCCGCCGAGCAATGTCATGATTACGTTTGCGCTGGTCAGCGGCGGAACATCGGTTGCGGCGCTGTTTATGGCGGGCTACATCCCGGGTATCCTGTGGGGTCTGGCGTGCATGGCGGTGATCTTCGTCATCGCGAAAAAGCACGGTTACCGCGCAACCACCAAGTATACCGCGGCGGAGGCGTTTAAAATCTTTTTACAGGCGCTCCCGTGCCTGCTGCTGATTGTCATCGTCATCGGCGGTATCATTTTCGGCATCTTCACAGCAACCGAGGGCTCGGTTGTCGCCGTCGTGTACAGCTTGGTTTTGTCGCTGGTATTCTACAAGTCGATCAAGCTCAAGGATCTGCCGCAGCTGTTCATTGAGAGCGCGGAGATGACCGGCATTATCATTTTCCTGATCGGTATGTCCGGCATCATGTCGTGGGTCATGGCATTCACGAACATTCCGGAGGCGGTTTCCGCCGGTCTGCTGGCGATCAGCAGCAGTAAGATCGTCATTTTCCTGATGATCAATGTGATTCTTCTGGTTGTCGGCACGTTTATGGATATGACGCCGGCATGCCTGATCTTCACCCCGATTTTCCTTCCGGTCTGCACCTCCCTGGGTATGAATCCCGTGCACTTCGGCATCATGCTGATCTTCAACCTGTGTATCGGAACCATCACGCCGCCGGTCGGTACCACGCTGTTTGTCGGCGTCAAGGTCGGAGGAGTCAAGCTGGAGGACGTCGTCAAGCAGCTGCTGATTTATTTCGCAGCCATTTTCATCGTACTGATGCTCGTCACATATATCCCGCAGCTGTCTCTGTGGCTGCCGAGCCTGATGGGCTATGTCTGAGAGTAGGAGTGTAATATATGAAACCGTTTATGGATAAAGACTTTTTGCTGAGCACCGAGACCGCGCAGGAGCTGTTTCACACCTATGCGGAACACACGCCGGTGCTGGACTATCACTGCCACATCAACCCGCAGGAGATTGCGGAGAACCGGCAGTTTGACAACATCACCCAGGTTTGGCTGGGCGGCGACCACTACAAATGGCGACAGATGCGTTCCAACGGCATCGAGGAGTATTACATCACCGGCGGCGCATCCGACCGTGAGAAATTCCAGAAGTGGGCGGAGACGCTGGATAAGGCGATTGGAAACCCGCTGTTCCACTGGAGTCACCTGGAGCTGCAGCGCTACTTCGGCTATTACGGTGTGCTGGGTGCGGATACCGCCGAGGAGGTCTGGAATCTGTGCAACGAGAAGCTGCGCGACCCGTCGATGCGTGTGCGCAGCCTGATCGAGCAGTCCGGTGTCACGCTGATCTGTACGACGGACGATCCAGCGGACGATTTGCACTGGCACAAGGTGATTGCGGAGGACGACAGCTTTTCCGTACAGGTTCTGCCGGCATGGCGTCCGGACAAGGCGATGAATCTGGAAAAGCCGGATTACACCGACTATTTGAACAAGCTGGGTGACGCAGCGGGCATAGAAATCCGCTCCTATGCCGACCTGAAGGAAGCGCTGAAAAAGCGGATGGCGTTCTTCGACGAGATGGGCTGCCGTGCGTCCGACCACGCGCTGGAGTATGTCATGTACGTTCCGGCATCCGAAGAGGAGCTGGAGGCGATTTTCGCGAAAAGACTGGCGGGCGAGCCGATTTCCCGCGAGGAGGAACTCAAGTTCAAGACCGGCTTCATGCTGTTTGTCGGCGGAGAATACACCCGGCTCGGTTGGGCGATGCAGCTGCACTACGGCTGCAAGCGCGACAACAACACGGGCATGTACGAACAGCTGGGTCCGGATACCGGATACGACTGCATCAACAACTATGCACCGTCCAGCCAGATGGCGGATTTCCTCAACGCGCTCAATGAGACGGGCAGCCTGCCGAAAACCATCATTTACAGCCTGAATCCGAACGATGACGAGGCGATCGGCACGATTCTGGGATGCTTCCAGAATTCCGACGCGGTCGGCAAGATTCAGCAGGGATCCGCATGGTGGTTCAACGACAACAAGACCGGCATGATCAAGCAGATGACCTCGCTGGCGAATCTGGGCCTGCTCGGCAACTTTATCGGTATGCTGACGGACTCCCGCAGCTTCCTGTCCTATCCGCGCCACGAGTATTTCCGCCGCATCCTCTGCGAGCTGCTGGGAAGCTGGGTGGAAAACGGCGAGTATCCGAAGAATATGACCAAGCTGGGACGCATTGTAAAGGGCATCAGCTACAACAATGCGGTGAACTACTTCGGATTCGATCTGGAGACTAAGTAATAACAAAAAACGGAATGATCAGTAAGCCTGTCCGAGCTGCATTTGGACAGACTCGGACAGGTGCGCTTTTTTTGGAGGAAATTTATGAAAAACGTATTATGGGAAGAGCATATGGAAACGCTCAATCAGGCGATTTCCGACATCGGTGTCGTACCGGTGATCAAGTTAAACCATCCGGAGCGCGACGCGGCACCGCTGGCGAAAGCGCTGTGCGAGGGCGGCGTTCCGGTCGCGGAGGTCACGTTCCGCGCGGCGGGCGCACCGCTGGCGATCAAGGCGATGAAGGAGACCTGTCCGGACATGATCGTCGGTGCCGGCACCGTCACCACGGTCACCCAGATGGATGAAGCCGTTGAAGCGGGTGCGCAGTTTATCGTCACCCCCGGCTTCGATCCGGAGTTGGTTGCCTATGCACGGGAAAAGGATATCGCGATCTATCCGGGCTGCACCACGCCGACCGACTATCATCAGGCGCTCAAGTACGGCCTGAAGGTGCTCAAGTTTTTCCCGGCGGAGCAGTCGGGCGGTCTGGCGAAGATCAAGGCGATGAGCGCGCCGT
>JBJEZE010000072.1:0-11122 GCA_051887235.1 Butyricicoccus sp. | reverse complement strand
TTGCCAAACCGGCGGAAGTTTGCTATCATAAAGGTAATACGGAATAGAAAGAGGTAGCGCGATTGAAGCCAATTGCAGAGTATTTACAGACACAAAAGCTGCTGACGGACGGAGCCTTTGGAACGTACTATGCAGAGAAATATCAGACGGAGGACAGCCCGGAGCTGGCGAATCTGGAGCATCCGGAGCGGGTGCTGGAAATCCACCGGGAATACATTGAGGCCGGCGCGAAGCTGCTGCGCACCAATACGTTTACCGCCAATTTCGTGCATTTCCACGATGCGGAGCAGGTTGATCGGATTGTTCACGCGGCGGTGCAGCTGGCGCGGCTGGCCGCGGACGGGCGGGAGATCTATATCGCCGGAGACATCGGCGCGATTTCGGACTATCACCTCCGCGAATCCGAGGAGAAGACGCAGGAATACATCCGGCTGGGACGGCTGTTCCTGAACGAAGGCGTGGATATCCTGCTGTTTGAGACGGTATCGTCGCCGGACTGCGTGCTGGAAGCGCTCCGGGCGCTCAAAAAAGAGCATTCCTTTTATGCGATGGTGCAGTTTTCCGTCAACCAGTATGGCTACTGCGGTGCGGGACTGAGTGCGCGCCGCCTGATGAAAGAAATTGCCGCGGCGGACGAGGTGGACGCCGCCGGCTTCAACTGCGGCATTGGCCCCGCGCACATGGAGCAGGTGCTGCGGCGGCTGGAAACCGGAAGCGGCAAGCCGCTGGTGGCGATGCCCAACGCAGGGTATCCGCAGTATGTGCGCAACCAGGTGCAGTTTTCCAGCAACGCGGAGTATTTTGCACTCAAGCTGGGCGATCTCGCGGCACAGGGAGCGGATATTATTGGCGGCTGCTGCGGCACCAATCCGCACTTTATCCAGACCGTGGCGGACACGGTATCGCTCCAACCGACCGAAACGATGCGGCTGGATGCGCGTGCGGAACAGGATGCCCCTGCGCCGGAGGACGGAAGCTTTTTTGCCGGAAAGACCGGAAAGCTGTACGCCGTGGAACTGGCTCCGCCGCTGGGCGCCAATGACGAGGCGCTGATGGACGCGGCGCATCTGCTGGAACAGGCGGGCGTGGACGTCGTGACATTTCCGGATTCCCCGTCGGGACGCACGCGTGCGGATTCCGTGCTGATGGCGGAAAAGGTCTCGCAGGAGACCGGACTGTGTGTCATGCCGCACATCTGCTGTCGGGATAAAAATGCCATCGCCATCCGTTCCCAGATGCTGGGCGCACAGCTCAATGGCATCCGCAATATGCTGGTGATCACCGGCGACCCGGTGCCGATGATGGCGCGGGAGAGCGTCAAGAGCGTGTTTAACTTTGATTCGGTGGGCATGATGAACATCATCCGTGACATGAATGAGGAAGTGTTCCCGCACAAACCGATTACCTATGGCGGCGCGATCAACCAGGGACGGCGCAATCTGGATGTGGAAATCGGGCGGGTGAAAAAGAAGATGCAGGCTGGAGCGAGCTTTTTCTTTACCCAGCCGGTGTTCGGACAGGAGCATGTGGACCGCCTGCGGCGCATCAAGGACGAGACCGGAGCGCGTATCCTGTGCGGCATCATGCCGCTGGTCAGCCGCCGCAACGCGCTGTTCATCAAGAATGAGATGACCGGCATTGCGGTGACCGATGAGATCGTCGCGCAGTACGGCGAAAATCTGACCCGCGAGCAGGGCGAAGCGGTTGGCGTGCGTATTGCGCGCGACGTGATCCGGATGACCGAGGACTTTGTGGACGGGTATTATTTCAGCTTCCCGTTTAACCGTGTGTATCTGCTGGAACAGATTTTGGAGAAATAACAGAAGAAGCATCAACCGCGCAGGGACGGAACGCTCCGTTCCTGCGCGGTTTGTATTTGCTCAGCGGTCGCCCGGAAAGGACAGTCCCGCACTCTTTCGGGCGCGTTCCAGCGTGTCCACGACGTCCAGCGTCAGCTGGCGGCGGCGCTGATATTCGGCGGGATTGGGTCGGTGCAGCAGATCCGCCAGCTCTTCCACCTCATAGCACCAGTGCAGCTGCGGATCCTGCTGATTGACGACTTCTGTCCCTTCGCGTGTTTCCAGCGTGACTTCACTACACCAGTTGCTGCCGTCCTTGACATACAGATACCCCTGTTCGCCTTGAATCTGTACGGAATTTATGCCCCAGGTGTCCTTCGCGCCTTCGCACATGCAGACAAAATCCGGATAGGTCAGCACCGCGATGCCGGACGTGTCAATGCCGTTGGCGTGACGGTTCGGATGATAGGTGATCTGCTGGGGCGTTCCGAATAGGCTGACGCAGAAATAGATGTTGTAAAGATTGATGTCCATCAGCGCGCCGCCGGCGAAATTGGGCGAGAAGACGTTGGGCGCAGAACCGCTGCGCAGCGCGTCGTAGCGGCTGGAATATTGACTGTAGCTGCACAGGACCAGACGGATTCGCCCGACCCGAGGGATGCGTTCCCGGATGAGGGAATAGTTTGGCAGAGAGAGCGGCGCGATGGTTTCCAGCAGCTGTACGCCGTTTTGCTCGGCAAGGTCGAATAAGTCTTCCGCTTCACGCAGCGTCGGGGTAAACGGCTTTTCCAACAGGACGTTTTTGCCGTGTTCCAACGCAAGGTGCGCGTGTTCGTAATGCAGGCTGTTGGGCGAGGCGATGTACACCGTGTCGATATCGGGGGAGCGCAGCATCTGCTCCAGACAGGTATACACGGTGGAGATCCCAAAGGCTTCTGCCAGCGCCGCGCCGGTATGCTGGCGGCGGGAATAGACGGCACGGATCGTGCAGTCCGGCAGACGGGACACGCCGGTAAGCAGTTCCCGGACAATGGCTCCGGTTCCGATGGTTCCGAGATTCACGTGAATCGTCCCCTTTCGTATTGTGTTCGGATAGGTACAGCATACCACGCAACCGGAAGTGATGCAATTTCTGTGGATTTTTTGTGACAATTCACGATAATTGTTCCAATATAGGAAATACACAGCGAATAACCAAGGTGATTCCAAACCGTTGAGTTTGGATTTGTAACGTGATAAGATAATTCCACCGAACGATATCGTTATTGTGCACAACATCCGGAACGATGATATCGTGTCTTGAAAAAAGAAGAAAGGATGCGTTGTTACAATGATGCAAAAAATCCAAAAATTTGGCGGCGCAATGTTTACACCGGTACTGCTGTTTTCCTTCGCGGGTATTATGGTCGGTATTGGCACATTGTGTACGACAGAGGCCGTGCTCGGTTCTCTGGCCGCACCGACCAGCCTGTGGTATCAGGTTTGGAATGTTATCCTGCAGGGTGCATGGTGCGTATTCAATCAGCTGCCATTGCTGTTCGTTGTCGGCTTGCCAATCGGTCTGGCCAAAAAGCAGGCAGCCCGTTGCTGCATGGAAGCGCTGGTTCTGTACCTGACGTTCCACTATTTTGTCAGCACGATTCTGGAGCAGTGGGGCGGCGTGTTCGGTGTTGATTTCGCCGCAGAGGTCGGCGGTTCCAGTGGTCTGACCATGATCGCCAACATCAAAACCATGGACATGGGCATGATGGGCGCGCTGCTGGTTTCCGGCATCGTCATCTACCTGCACAACAAATTCTTTGACACTGAGTTGCCGGACTGGCTGGGTTCGTTCAACGGTTCGACCTTCATTTTTATGATTGGATTCTTTGTTATGCTTCCGGTCGCTCTGTTGTCCGTACTTATCTGGCCGCACGTCCAGAACGGCATGCAGATCTTCCAGAACTTCGTCATGAACGCCGGTGCGCTGGGCGTCTGGGTCTTCATCTTCCTGGAGCGTCTGCTCATCCCGTTTGGCCTGCACCACCTGCTGTACAGCCCGTTCTACTATGACAACCTGGTTTGCCCGGGCGGCATCTATTCCTACTGGGCGACCCAGCTGCCGGCGCTGGCGGCTTCCGCCGCATCGCTGAAGTCTTTGTGCCCGGAGGCGGCGTTCACGGCCACCGGCTTCTCCAAGATCTTCGGCTGTCCGGGTATCGCGCTGGCCTTCTACGCCACTGCGAAGCCGGAAAAGAAAAAGCAGCTGGCAGGCCTGCTGATCCCGATCACGCTGACGGCTATCGTCTGCGGTGTTACCGAGCCGATTGAGTTTACCTTCCTGTTTATTGCTCCGCCGCTGTTTGTCGTACATGCATTTTTGGCAGCCTGCCTGTCCACCACGATGAACCTGTTCGGCATCGTCGGAGTCTTCTCCGGTGGCCTGATCGAGATGAGCTCGCTGAACTTCATCCCGTTGATGACGTCACACTGGAAGCAGTACCTGTTGATGCTGGTAATCGGTCTGGTTTATCTGTTTATCTGGTTCGTGGTATTCCGCTTCCTGATCGTCAAGTTTGACTTTAAGACACCGGGTCGTGAGGATACCGAAGAGACTAAGTTCTACTCCAAGGCAGAGTTCCGCGCCAAGCAGGCCGGCGGCGCCGAGATGGACAAGAAGACGATCCTGGCAGCTATGATTTTGGAAGGACTGGGCGGTGCGGACAACGTTGTGGATGTCACCAACTGCGCGACCCGTCTGCGCACCAATGTCAAGGACGCCGCTCTCGTCAAGGACGATGCCTATTTCAAGAGCATTGGCACCCATGGTATTTCCAAGAACGGCAAGGCGATGCAGGTCATCGTCGGAATGAGCGTACCAAGCGTCCGCGAGAAATTTGAGAACATCATGGCCAATCCGTCCGCGTATGAGCTGACGATTTCCGAACCGTCCTCGGCAGAGCCGGCATCGGCGGAAAACAATGCCGGCGCAGCAGATGCACCCAAGCACAGCATTGTGTCGGCGGCGAACGGCAAGGTGATCTCGATTGAGGGTGTTCCGGATCCGGTATTCTCCTCCAAGGCGTTGGGCGACGGCGTAGCGGTCATCGTCACCGATGGCAAGGTGTATGCGCCGGTGGACGGCGAGGTTTCCATGATTGCGGACACGCTGCATGCGTACGGCATTTCCACGCCGGACGGTCTGGAGCTGCTAGTGCACATCGGCGTCAACACCGTTGAGCTTAAGGGCGAGGGCTTTTCGCCCAAGGTTAAGGAGGGCGATACGGTCCGGGCCGGTCAGCTGCTCTGTGAGGTGGACATGGATTTGATGAAGAGCAAGGGATACCCGATGTATACCCCGATCCTGCTGACCAACGGAGACGAGTGCGCGGACATCCAGCTGATGCCGTCCGAGAAGGCGGCTGCCGGACAGACGACCGTCATTACCTACCGCAAGTGAGCTGTGTGAGTATTCACAGGAAACGTACTGTTTGAGGAAGAATAGGATCGATTCCCAACCTGCTTGGGACCGGTTGTATCCCACGAAACGATTTGATACGATCTACATTAGAAAACAAAGACTGCAAAAAACCATTCAAGGAGGAACGTAATATGTCGAACAAAGCATTTTCTGTTACCGTTGCCGGAGGCGGAAGCACCTTTACCCCGGGTATTGCACTGATGCTGCTGCAGGAGCGCGATCGCTTCCCGATCCGCAAGATCATGTTTTACGATAACGACGCGGAGCGCCAGGAGACGGTTGCCAAGGCGTGTGAAATTTATCTGCGGGAGAACGCACCGGACATCGAGTTTGGATACTCCACCGACCCCGAGACTGCATTCACCGATGTCGACTTCGTTTTGGCGCATATCCGCGTCGGCAAGTACGCAATGCGTGAGCTGGATGAGAAGATCCCGATGAAGTACGGCGTTGTCGGTCAGGAGACCTGCGGACCCGGCGGTATTGCTTACGGTATGCGTTCCATCGGCGGCGTTCTGGAGATTCTGGACTATATGGAAAAGTACTCTCCGAATGCATGGATGCTGAACTATTCCAATCCGGCGGCGATCGTCGCAGAGGCAACCCGCCGCCTGCGTCCGAACTCCAAGATCCTGAACATCTGCGATATGCCGATTGATCTGGAGGAGAAGATGGCGAGCATGGTCGGCCTGAAGTCCCGCAAGGAGATGCAGGTTGGCTACTACGGACTGAATCACTTCGGCTGGTGGCACAAGATCTATGACAAGGACGGCAACGACCTGATGCCGGAGATCAAGAAGCACATGGCGGCGAATGGATTCGCGGACGGAATTGCCGAGACCAACCAGCATGTGGACGACAGCTGGAAGGAGACCTTTGCCAAGGCCAAGGATGTCTTCGCGGTTGACCCGACCACCATTCCGAACACCTACCTGAAGTACTACCTGTACCCGGACTACGTCGTCGAGCACACCGACCCGAATCATACCCGTGCCAACGAAGTTATGGAAGGCCGCGAGAAGACCGTATTCAGTGCGTGCCGGAGCATCATTGAGAAGGGCACTGCGAAGGACGGCGGCTTTGAGGCGGACGCACATGCAACCTATATCGTTGATCTGGCGTGTGCGATTGCGGAGAACACGCAGGAACGCTTCCTGCTGATCGTCCCGAACGAGGGCGCGATTGAGAACTTTGACCGCACCGCAATGGTTGAGATTCCGTGCATCGTCGGCTGCAACGGCTACGAGCGCATCTGCCAGGGCGCCATTCCGCAGTTCCAGAAGGGACTGATGGAGCAGCAGGTCAGCGTGGAGAAGCTGGTCGTAGAAGCATGGATTGAGGGCAGCTATCAGAAGATGTGGCAGGCGCTGACCCTGTCCAAGATTGTACCGAGCGCACGCGTGGCCAAGCTGATTCTGGACGATCTGATTGAAGCAAACAAGGGCTACTGGCCGGAACTGAAGTAATTTACTGACATCGAACCGAGGAGGGATTCCCATGGCGAACAAGAAAAAGCAGCGTCAAAAGCACAGACAGGCCGGACGGATCGCAGCCGCGCTGCCGGATTATCACAAATATGACCGGTGGTTTACTGCGGTCAAAGTCCTGCTCACCGTTGCGCCTCTCATCGCCCTGGGATACCTCCGCGGTATGACAGGCGGCGGCAGTCTCTCCGAGCTGCTGCAAAACAATCCGGAAATTACCGTTACCTTTCTGACGTCCATGGCCGGCCCGTTTATTGCGTATCTGTTGGGCTTTGCGCAGAAGCATATGTATGAAGGAGACACCGCATATATGGTGAGTCATCTGCTGTTCATGCTGGTGGCGGAGGCCATGCTGCGCAACATGGTATACGGTATCCTGATGATTGCGCTGCTGTATATGGTCTTCCGCATGAGCGGGACGACGCCGTTGGCGGCGATCCGGACCAAATGGCACGACGGCCATTTCTGGCGGGATCTCTCCGGATGTATCGTTTTATTGGTGTTTAGTGCATTTTGTATGTTTGTATCCTTCCGCCTGGGAATGTGGTGACGCAGCCCGGCGGAGACATCTCCCATACTCTGTTTTCCTTTCTCTCTGGGACCGCAGCAGTCGAATTCGCGCTGCGGTCCTTTCGCATAAATAGACATGCGGTCAAAAACATGGTATGATTATAAGAAAGAAAATAGAATGGGATGGGAAATTGGAAATGAACATCGAAGCGCTGGTGAATCAGAACTACAGCCGGTTCAGTGAAAGTGACCGCGCAGTGTGGGGCTATCTGTCGGAGCATCGGGCGGAGTGTGAGGACATTTCGATCGGAAAAATGGCGCAGAAAAGCTGCGTGTCGCGCACGGCGGTCATGCGATTTGCGCAAAAACTGGGATTCCACGGCTTTGCGGAGCTCAAGCTGTACCTCAAGATGGACAATCAGAAGACCGAGGTATCCAGCCAGACGGATGCCATCTGCGAGCTGTACCAGAATGTCATGCAGTCGGTGAGGGAAAAGGACTGTACGGCGCTGTTCGACCGAATGGAACGTGCACGGCAGGTGTTCCTGTGCGGCGAGGGCATGGTGCAGACCTCCATCAAGAAGGAATTCAAGCGGATTTTTATGAGTGGAGGTATCATTGCGTATGATACGCCGAGCGGGCAGGAGCTGCACAACCTGATGCCGCTGTTTTGCAGCGACGATTTCTGCGTCTTGATCTCGGTATCCGGCGAAAATGAAAAGATGCTGGCCTTGGCGAAACAGCTCCGCATCCGCGGTGTGCCCATGCTGTCGATCACCAAAAACAGAGAAAATACCCTTGCACATCTGTGTGAATTTCATCTGTACGTGGAGGACAGCGGGCCGATTGAGACGCCGATACAATGGCGGTATGAATCGGCGACATCCTACTTTATTTTGATTGAAATTCTGTTTCTCAAATATCTGGAGTATAAAAAGGCAAAGGAGCTTCCACATGACACTGGAGACACTGGTACAACAGCATTATGACGAGATGAGCGCGAGTGATCACCGCATTTGGCAGTACATCAGCCACAACCGGGAGCGGTGCCGCACATTGTCGCTGCATCAGCTGGCAGATGACTGCGAGGTGTCTCACACGACGGTACTGCGTTTTTTGCAGCTGCTTGGCATGGAAGGCTATAGTGAGTTTAAGGTGTTTCTCAAGTGGGGAGAACAGAGCGCGCCGGTTATCGATGAGCGCAGCGTGGAGAAAAACAGCTTTGACCTGTCGCGCACGACGGATGGGATTGAGCGGATGGACTGCACGGAGCTGTTTCAAAGGCTGGAGAGCGCGAAAAACGTTTATGCCTATGGCAGCGGTTCGGTGCAGAAGGCGGCAGCCAAAGTGCTGAAAAACTATTTTATCTTGAATGAAAAGCTGGTTCATGTCATCGAGGGACGGGAAGAACGGATGATGGCGCTGCTGCAGATGAAGGCGGGCGATGTTATCTTTCTGTTTTCGGTTTCGGGCAACAATCCGTCCATGAATGCCTACGCGTCCAAACTGCGTGAACGAGGACTGTATCTTGTGTCGGTCTGTCAGGGCGGCGCCAACGATCTGGCCAAGCTGTGTGATTTTCATCTGCCGTTTTACACGCAGCGTGTGGATGTCGGACGGCACGGGCTGAACTATTACAGTTCTGCCGGCATGTTCCTGATTGTAGAAACGCTCATGCTGAAATATGCCGCATATCAGGCGGCGCAGCAGAAGCGCAACAACGTTCGTGACGGGGAACCATAAGACAGGACAGAAAATTGTGAGATTATGCAGCGGATTAAGGGAGGGGTTATGTTCGCAGATTATCATGTTCACACGTATTACAGTGACGATTCCGATTGTCCGATGGAGCAGATGGTACGCAAGGCCATCGCCATTGGACTGGATGAAATCGCGTTTACCGAACACGTCGATCACGGCGTAAAAACCGATTTGAATTGCAGCTATGAGCCGTATTTTGCCGAGCTGGCGGACATGCAGGAGCGGTACGGCGACCGGCTTGCTATCAAAAAAGGCATTGAGTTTGGTGTGCAGACCCATACAATCCCGCAGTTTGAAGCGGAGTTCGCACACTATCCGTTTGATTTTGTTATTTTGAGCAATCACCAGATTGACAACCAGGAGTTTTGGACCTATGATTTTCAGGAGGGCAAAACGCAGGACGAATACCAACAGGCGTACTACCAGGCTATCTACGATGTCATGCGGCAATATAAGAACTACTCGGTTCTGGCTCATCTGGATATGATCAAGCGATATGACAAGTGTGGCGAGTATCCGGATGACCGGATTATGGATATCGTAGAAGCGATTTTGCGGCAGGCGATCGCGGACGGCAAGGGAATCGAGGTCAATACCTCATGCTTCAAGTATGGACTGCCGGATCTCACGCCGTCCCGGCGGATACTGCGGCTGTACCATGAATTGGGCGGAGAGATCCTGACCATCGGATCGGACACGCACGAGACGGATCACCTGGGCGATCATATTCGGGAAGTGCGGGAGTATCTGAAGAGTATCGGGTTTGCCCGTTTTTGCACGTTTGACCAGATGCAGCCCACGTTTTGGGCGTTATAGAATCGTCAATAGGAAATAGAGGATGTTTGCAGATCCTGCAAAGTGATTGTGGCAGAAAGGAATCGCAATATGAACAAGAGCTATCGCATTGGAATAGACCTCGGCGGAACCAATATCAAGGTCGGTCTGGTGGATTCCGCCTATCAGATTGTGGCGACCCATTCGGTTCCTACCAAGCCGGAGCGGCCGTATTCGGAGGTCATCCGCGATATGGCGGAGGCGTGCCGCACGGTGATGGACAAGGCGGGCGTGACGTTGGACGATGTGAGTGCGCTGGGAGTTGGAAGCCCGGGATGTATTGACGCGGCAAACGGTGTGGTTGTGTTCGCGGCCAATCTGAACTGGGAGATGGTTCCGGTGCTGGACACGCTGAAGACCTATTTTGACCTTCCGATGGGATTGTCCAACGATGCCAACTGTGCGGCACTCGGCGAGGTCACGGCGGGCGCGGCGAAGGAATGCGCCAATGCGCTGATGATTACGCTGGGTACCGGTCTGGGCGGCGGTGTCGTGCTGGATCACAAGATTGTGGAAGGCGGCCATGCGGGCGGCATGGAGCTGGGGCACATGCTGTTGGTTGCAGACGGCGAGCCGTGCACGTGCGGACGGCGCGGCTGCTTTGAGGCGTACTGCTCCGCGACCGCACTCATCCGCGATACCCGTCGCGCTGCGGCGGCGCATCCGGAGTCCATGCTGAATGAGTACTGCGGCGGCGATCTGTCCAAGCTGGACGGCATTGCTCCGTTTTCCTGTGCACAGAACGGCGATGCGGCTGCACAGGAGGTCGTAACGCGGTATATCCGCTATCTGGGGGAGGGAATTGTCGATTTGGTCAATATTTTCCGTCCGGACATTGTCCTGCTCAGCGGCGGTGTGTGCAATCAGGGGAAAAACTTAACCGATCCGCTCAATGAATACATCGGCCAGTACTGCTTTGCGGGAGGCCGCGCCTACATCCCGCCGATTGTACGGGCAACCCTCGGCAACGATGCCGGCATTATCGGCGCCGCGGCGATGGTGTCGTAACCATATACGCAATACTCAAAAAACGCTCACAGAGATGTGAGCGTTTTTTTGTTCAGTAGCTTGTTTGTTTTCCAAGGCAAATGGTGTTCTGCATCCGAAGATTCAGAGGGGCGTGACACAGGGAAGTTCCTCGTTTATTTGGTTCACAGAATAGCTGACAGACAGACGCTTTTGTCTTCTTTGACGGATTTTCACACGGTTCTGCCTGCTCCTTTCGTCAATGAAACGATTGTTTTGTTGATTTTCACAGAATCAGACGGGCGATT
>JBJEZE010000071.1:0-2787 GCA_051887235.1 Butyricicoccus sp. | reverse complement strand
GATTTTCAAGAACCTGGGTTCTTGAATGACTTTCTTTGCTTCGTTTCTTTCTTCACAGAAAGAAATGAAGGAAGCGGCACAAAAGTCTCTGAGATTGCGGAGCAAACAGAGCTTGCAGAGCAAATAGAAGAAGAAAAAAAGCTGCGTACTGTTTGATACAGAAACGCAGCTTTTGTTGTATAGAGCCTTATTGCAAATTCAAATGCCGGCTCAAAATCACGTTGGTAATCACGTAATAGATCGCGCCCAGAACGATCTGCAGGACGATCATGCTGATCAGAGACAGTTCCACGCAACTGGTCAGGGGCAGATCGGGCAAGGAAATGATGGAATAACTGCTGTTGATGCTCGTGGCAATCATCATCACCGCCTGCACGATAATGCTGAACAGCACGTACGCGCCGAACGCCCAGGCCGTGCGGTGGCGGTTGAACAGATTGCCGGTGGACAGGCATGCGTAGATCTTCATGCAGAACGCCAGAATGGTAACAATGCAGGCGATCAGCGTCTCCACTGCAACCAGAATCACATGGACGCCGAACTGCTTCCACATCTCGGACAGCATGTAGCCAAGGACCTGAAACAGTCTCAAGAAGCCCACCGACCCGTCGGACGAAGCGGCCATGGCCGGAGTGAAGATGAGGAACAGCGACAGGCAGCATAGGATCGCGGTCAGCACAATCCAGACCAGGGAGGTAATCGCCTTGGACCAGATCAGCTGGGAAGGCTTGACCGGAAGGGTGAACATCAGGTAGCCCTCGTCGCTGAGCAGGTTTTTGGAAAACCGCTGGATGGTGTACACCAGCGCCAGCACCCAGACGGCGAACAGGGCGAAGATGTACAGGGTGAAAATCAGTCCTGCCGGGACGGAAAACGTCTCAGAATTCCAGACCGTGGCGAACAGAATGGCGTTGAGCACGGACAGCACCGCGATGGCGAGAAACGCCGGCAGATAAACGCGCCGCGTGGCGCGGAACTCCTGCGCAATCAGCTTGGTTAGCATGCGAACACCTCCCGGAACAGCGCGTCGACCGACTTGCCGTACTGAGCACGGATGTCATCCACGCTCTGATGCAGCGTCAGCGCACCGTTTTGCAGGAAAATGACATCGTCCAGTACCTTTTCAATATCGGAAATCAGATGGGTGGACAGCACAACCGTGCTGTTTTCGTTGTAGTTGGTCAAAATAGTATTTAAAATATAATCTCGTGCCGCCGGATCGACGCCGCCGATCGGCTCATCCAGCAGATACAGATCCGCCTCCCGGCTCATGACCATCACCAGCTGTACCTTTTCCTTGGTGCCCTTGGACATGGTCTTGATGACATCCTTCGTGCCGATGTTCAGGCGGGACAGCATATCCTCCGCCTTGGCGGTGTTGAAGTTGTCATAAAAGTCGGAAAAGAAGCGAAGCAGATCGGTCACCGTCATCCAGTCGCTCAGATAGGTGCGCTCCGGAAGGTAGGAGACCTTGGCGTGTGTGATGACGCCCGGCGTGTCCCCGTCAATGGTGACATCCCCCGCCGTCGGCGTGATCAGACCGTTGGCCAGCTTGATCAGTGTGCTCTTGCCGCTTCCGTTCGGGCCGAGCAGACCCACGATGCGCCCCCGTTCCAGCTGGAACGTCACATCGTTCAGAGCGGTTTTCTGACCGAACTTCTTGGTCAGTCCGGTGCATTGCAAAATCGGTGTCATTTTCCTTCCCCCTCCTGTATTGCCTGCTGAATCAATTCCAGGGTCTCCTGAGCGGAATACCCCATGTCTTTCATGGCAGATAAAAAGATCCGAATCTGTTCCATCGCAAGCTCCTTTCGTTTGTCTCGTATGCGCTGCGCCTCGTCCGTGATGAACCGCCCGGCGGTGCGCTGGGAGTAGATCAGCCCCTGCCGCTCCAGCTCCGCCAGCGCGCGCTGCATCGTGTTCGGATTCACACCTGCTTCCGCCGCCAGATCGCGCACGGACGGCAGCCGGCTTCCGGCAGGCAGGGCCCCCGAGGTGATTGCCTGCATCAGTGTTTCCATCAGCTGAAGATAGATCGGACGGTCATCCGATAGATTCCATTGCATCCAACTCCTCCTTCCTGCAATGTGTGATTGTATTAAGTGGTTGATACAATAATACAATAAGACAATCGAAATTGCAAGAGGGAATACGAAAATTTTTAAAAATTTTTTTCCCATCTGCGAAACTACCGCGGACGGACGGCATGCAGCAGCATAGGATGGGATAGTGCACTGCATGAATGAGAGGGGAGAGGCAAACCATGAAGCACAAGAAACTCTGTTTTTCCAAGGTTGGAATCGTTCTGTCCTTTTTGCTGTATACCGAGCTGATTGTGTTCGGACAGGCGGCCATGTGGCATTTCGGCGACCTGAGCAGCCTGGATAATCTGTGGCTGTACGCCCTGCCGCCCATTATCGCCCTGCTGGGATACTTCCTCAAGGCGACCAAGGAAAACACCTGCGGCGGGATCGTGTACGAGACGGCGATGAAGGAGAGCGCGGCGGACAAAAAAACAGACGAAACGGAGCCCGAGCGGAACGATAAACCGGAATAAAGCGCGTCGCTGGGATGGTTATTTTTAGATTTTTAAAATTGTGACCCGGAGCGTCGAGAGTAACCGCTTTGTTTGCCTCCGGCGGCTCAGAGACTTTTGTTCCGCTTCCTTCATTTCTTTCTATGAAGAAAGAAACGAAGCAAAGAAAGTCATTTAAGAACCCAGGTTCTTAAAGATCTCCTCATGGGATGGACGCCACAGACAGGTACAGCTCGTACTATGGCGTACCG
>JBJEZE010000070.1:5079-11575 GCA_051887235.1 Butyricicoccus sp. | reverse complement strand
CGCCGCGCATGCCGGCCCTCAGTGCGCGCTCCTGCGCATCAAAGCGGTACGGCCAGATGCGTTTGTGGCCGAGAAGATGCAGCTTTTCGTAGTGCGTCGGGTTGTAGGTCTCCTGGAAGACGGTGACGTAATCCACGCCGCACTCGTGCAGATAGCGGTATTCCTCCGTGTTGACCGGATAGATCTCGATGCCGATGTTGCGGAAATACTTGCGGGCGATCTTGACCGCTTCGCCGATGTAGTGGACGTCCGAATACTTGCGGCTCTCGCCGGTCAGGATCAGGATTTCCTCCATGCCGGTGGAGGCGATGACCTCCATCTCGTGCTCGATTTCCTCAAAGGACAGCTTTTTGCGGTGGATGTTGTTGTAGCAGTTGAAGCCGCAGTACACGCAGTAATTCTGGCAATAGTTTGCGATGTACAGCGGGGTGAACAGATATACGGTGTTGCCGAAGTGCTTGTGGGTTTCCTCCTCGGCCTTGCGCGCCATCTGCTCCAGAAACGGAGCGGCGGCGGGGGAAAGCAGTGCCTTGAAATCCTCTATCGTGCAGCGGTCGTGGCTGAGCGCGCGGTGCACGTCGTCGGCGGTGTAAGCATTGTAGTCATACGCCTCGAATTCGCGCAGGACGATGTCCTTGACATCCGAGTCGATGATCTCCATGTCCGCCAGATACTTCATGTGATCCGAACGGACGGAAGGATCGCTCTCCAGCTGATGCTTGCGCTTGAGCGCTTCGGGCGGCAGCTGGTCGCTGTCGATAAAATACACTTGGGTTTCTTCGTCGATCATATCCCTGTGTCCTCCTCTCAGCGCAGGAAGCCGGTCAGCGGGTCGCTGGCGCTGCCGCCGCGGGCGAGAACCGGACCCATGCCGGTGACATACGCCGTGCGTCCGGCTTCGATCGCCTGGCGGAACGCTCCCGCCATCGCCGGAACGTCACCGGCGGTTGCGATCGCGGTGTTTGCCATGATGGCCGCCGCGCCCATCTCCATTGCCTCGCATGCCTGCGATGGCTTGCCGATACCGGCGTCCACGATGACGGGCAGGTCAATCTCGTCGATCAGAATCTGGATAAATTCCTTGGTCGCCAGTCCCTTGTTGCTGCCGATCGGGGAGGCCAGCGGCATGACCGCTGCCGCGCCGGCGTTTTGCAGATCGCGGGCGACATTCAGGTCGGGGTACATGTACGGCAGAACGACAAAGCCTTCCTTGGCCAGCGTTTCGGTGCACTTGACCGTTTCATAGTTGTCCGGCAGCAGATACTTGGAGTCGTGCATGATCTCGACCTTGACGAAATCGCCGCAGCCCATCTCGCGGCTCAGGCGGGCGATGCGAACGGCCTCGTCCGCGTTGCGTGCGCCGGAGGTGTTGGGCAGGAGGGTGACGCCCTTCGGGATGAAGTCCAGAATGCTTTCCTCCTTGCGGGTGTTGGCGCGGCGCAGCGCCAGGGTGATGATCTGTGCGCCGCCCTGCTCGACGGCAGCCTTGATGAGGTTCAGGTTGTATTTGCCCGAACCCAGAATGAAGCGGCTGGTAAACTCGTGGCCGCCTAAAATCAGTTTGTCCTGCATGATGGTTGATCCTTTCCGTGTTGTATGTCTTATGGTAATTCCAGATGATGTTGCTGCGCAATCAGGCGGATGACCTGATTGGCCTGATGTCCGGCGCAGACCGCCACGCGGGGTGCCATCAGTCCGATGCCGTCATTCACATCGGTCGTCCGGTCGCCGCAGACGTATAACCGCTGCAGCACCTGCTTGGTCTGGATGCTGTTGGCCTCTCCGTAGCCCGCCATGCCGCTGCCGGATACGATGGTTGTGTCCGGGCACTCGGACAGCAGCGTGCTGACCAGCATCGCCTTGTTCTCCGGGCGGTCAAACGCCTCGCACACGAGGGAGTAGCTGCCAAAAAGCTCCGCGGCGTTGTCCTCGGTCACACGCACGCAGCGGGTTTCCACCTCCAGATACGGGTTGATCTCCCGCAGGATGGAGGGAAGCGCGTCGGTCTTGTACTGACCGAGGTGCGGGATGCGGTAGGCCTGCCGGTTGAGATTGGTGATGTCCACGCGGTCAAAATCGACGAGGAACAGATGCCCTACGCCGCAGCGGGTGAGCATGACCGCGAGATTGGAGCCGAGACCGCCGAGACCGGCAATCGCGACGCGTGCCCCGGAAACGGCGCGGTGGAATTCTTCGGGGAAACGCGCGTCAAAGGCAGCGTCCAGCTCCTGACGGGTTGGCTGCATCAGCCGCCACCGACAAAACGGACGATTTCCACCGTATCGCCGTCCTGCAAAATGGTCTCAGCGTGCTGCGCGCGGGGGACGATCTCCAGATTGCGCTCCACCGCAACATGGCTGGTATTGTAACCGGCCTGCGCCAAATAGTCCGCAACCGACATTCCGTCAGCGTTTACCGGCTCTCCGTTGATGGTTACCATAGAGAAGTTCACCTCCTGATGTGTTTCGAGGAACAGAAAAAAGCGCACCACGAAGAATCACACCCGCGGTGGTGTGCCCCTTCGTGATGCGCTCGGCATTCACTCTGTATGTATTATATTCCGAGGGCGTTCGGATGTCAAGTGGCAATCATATCTGTAGGTAAGTTCGTAAAAAGGGATTGGAAGTTTCCAAAAAATCTGGTACAATAAAGCGAGCAAGAGAAATGGGAAGGCGCCGCGGCAGCGCCGGAACGAGAGGAGGAACTGCTGTGACGGTAACGGAAATTGCACAACGGGCGGGAGTGTCCAAAGCATGTGTATCACGTTATTTTAATCATGGCTATGTCAGCGAAGAAAAAAAAGAGAAGATCCGTCAGGTTGTGGCGGAGACCGGTTATGTCCCGAACCGAGGCACGCAGGCGATCACCGCCTCCAAAAAGCGGACCATTGGTGTGGTCATTCCGAAGATCAACTCGGAGAGCATGTCCCGCATGGTAGCCGGCATTTCGCAGGTGCTGTATCGGGAGGGCTACCGGATGCTGTTGGCGAACACGGAGAACAGCATCGAAAAGGAACTGTTATACCTCCAATCCTTTCAGCAGGACAATCTGGAGGGCTTGATTTTTACGGCGACGATTTTTACCAAGGCGCACGCAGAGTTGCTGCGCTCAATCAACGTCCCCATTGTCGTTCTGGGACAGGAATCCGAGGAATACTCTTGCGTGTACCATGACGACTACGGCGCGGCCAAAGCGATGGCGGACCGAATTGTGGGCAGCGGGCGGACGAAGGTCGGTGCGGTTCTGGTCACGCAGGATGACCGGGCGGCCGGAGAGCAGCGCTGCCGCGGGTTCATGGATGCGCTGCGCGAGGCGGGCATCCCGATTGAAAAACAGCGCATTGTTCGGTCGGAGTTTACGCTGGAGTCCGGATATGATGCGGCGCAGAAGCTGATGGAGCAGGCACCGGATACCGACGCGATTTTCTGCGCGACGGACACCATCGCCATCGGCGTGATGCAGTACCTCAAGGGGATCGGGAAGAAGATCCCGCAGGACGTCGCGGTCAGCGGCATCGGCCATTCCCGCATGACCGAGATCATCGAGCCGAATTTGACCACCGCGCATCTGTTTTACAAGACGACCGGAATGGAAGGTGCGGACATGCTGATCAAGATGATTCAGACCGGCATTGACATGAAGAAAAAGCTCAAGATGGGGTACGAGGTAGTCGAGCAGGAAACGGTGTAAAATGTGAAACATATTGTTTCATAATAGATTTCATAAAAAGATACCCGCGGCGGAAAGAAAATCACTCCGGACGCGGGTATTTTTATATGAAAAACGGGGAAAAGGGATGGTAATCTTCAAGAATGGGCAGAATGCATAAAAAGAATGTGAAATTTTTGTGAACCAAAAGGCTTGAAATTGGTGAACGATGTGATATACTGTGTAACAGAAAGTGAAACATTTCATGAAAACAACTGAAACAAACGCAAGCTGTTTTCACAAAACGGAATGGAGGAGTGAATATGGATTACAAAAAATCCGCTGCCGAAGTAATCACATACATTGGCGGAAAAGACAACATCGTCTCTGCGGCGCACTGCGCGACCCGGCTTCGTCTGGTGATCGCGGACAACGCCAGAGTGAACAAGGGCGACCTGGAAAATGCGGAAGGCGTAAAGGGCGTGTTTGAGGCGTCCGGCCAGCTGCAGATTATTTTTGGCACCGGTGTCGTCAACAAGGTCTACGACGAGTTCATCGCGCAGGCCGGCATTCAGGCCATGAGCAAGGATGAGGTCAAGGCGGCCGCTGCGAAAAAGGGCAATCCGGCGCAGCGGTTTATCAAGACGCTGGGTGACATCTTTGTCCCGATCATTCCCGCGATCGTCGCATCCGGTTTCCTGATGGGCATCATGGAGTCGCTGAACTTCCTGATCAGCAGCGGATACCTGAATCTGTCCACCGAGAGTGCGCTGTTCGTTCTGGCCAACATGTTCTCCAATACCGCCTATGTCTTCCTGCCGGTGCTCATCGGTTTCTCCGGCGCAAAGGTGTTCGGCGGCAACCCATTCCTCGGCGGCGTCATTGGCATGATCATGGTTCATCCGAATCTGCAGAACGCCTGGACGATGACCGGCGGCGTGGAACAGTATTTGGACGTGTTTGGACTGTGGAAGGTACCGTTTGTCGGATATCAGGGACATGTCATTTCGGTCATCATCGCCGTCTTTGTCATGGCACAGATGGAAAAGTTCCTGCACAAGCATGTTCCGGCGATGCTGGATCTGTTTGTCACCCCGCTGGTTTCGGTATTCGTTACCGGATTCCTGACCATGACCGTGATAGGACCGGTCTTCAATCTGGTGGAAACCAACATCATCAACGGCATTCAGGCGTTGATTTCCATCCCGTTCGGCATCGGCTCGCTGGTTATGGGCGCGCTGTATGCACCGACCGTTGTTACCGGCATCCACCATATGTACACCATCATTGACTTGGGACAGATTCAGGAATTTGGCTATACCTACTGGCTCCCGCTGGCATCTGCGGCCAATATCGCACAGGGCGCCGCCGCTCTGGCTGTTGCCCTCAAGACCCGCAACAAAAAGCTGAAGTCCATGGCGCTGCCGTCCTCTCTGTCTGCGTTCATGGGCATCACCGAACCGGCCATCTTTGGCGTCAACATTCGATTCTTCCGTCCGTTTGTCTGTGCCTGTATCGGCGGCGGCTGCGGTGCGATGTTCGCCTCCATCACCGGTCTGGGTGCAAGCGGCACGGGTGTCACCGGCATCTTCGGCATCCTGCTGTGCCTGGGCAGCCCGATCAAGTACATTCTGATGTTCCTCATCGCGGCCGGTGTCGCCTTTGTTCTGACCTGGCTGTTTGGATATAAGGACGAGCCGCAGGCGGACACTGCTGCAAACGATTCCGCACCAACTACGTCCGCACCGGTCTTTGAAGTACCGGCGGAGAACGGCGGCGCACTGACCGTTCTGGCTCCGCTGACCGGCAAAGCGGTTACGCTGCAGGAGACCGGCGACGACACGTTTGCCGCAGAGATTTTGGGCAAGGGCGCGGCGGTCGAGCCGAGCGAAGGCAAGGTATACGCTCCGTTTGACGCAACGGTTGCTGCGGTGATGGGGCATGCGGTCGCGCTGGAAGGCGCAAACGGCGTGGAGATGCTGATTCACATCGGCATTGACACGGTCAAGCTGGAAGGCAAGCACTACACTCCGCACTGCGCCGAGGGCGATGTGGTCAAGGCCGGTGATTTGCTGATGGAGTTCGATATGGAAGCCATTCGCGCAGAGGGCTATCCGTTGGTCACTCCGGTTATCATTACCAATTCAGAGGACTACCAGGAGGTTCTGGGTGACGTCGGACACAGTGTTTCGGCGGGCAGCGCGCTCCTGACGGTAAAAAAGTAAGGATTTGAGAGTATGAACGCATTACAGCGCGATTTGAAACGGCTGGTCCCGCTCGCGGAAGAGTGGGGCGCAGCGCAGCGAGACAACGATCCCACCCGCCAGCGGTATCACCTGATGCCGCCGGTGGGCTGGATGAACGATCCGAACGGACTGTGCTGGTACAAGGGAAACTACCATGTGTTTTTCCAGTACGGGCCGTTTGACCCGACGGGCGGCGTGAAGTTCTGGGGTCATTGGACCAGCTCGGATCTGCTGCACTGGACGCAGCAGCCGGTATTCCTGTGCCCGGATCAGACCTGGAATATTCACGGTGTGTATTCCGGTTCCGCACTGGTGGAAGAAGACGGGCTGTACCTGTATTACACCGGAAATGTCAAGCATCCGAGCACCTATCCAGGGGAATATGACTATATTTACACCGGACGCGGGCACAATCTTGCTCTGGCGACGACACAGGACGGCATCCATGCGGACAGCAACCGGCTGCTGATGGAAAACAAGGACTATCCGGACGATGTGAGCTGTCATGTGCGCGACCCGAAGGTCTGGAAACAGGACGGCAGGTACTACATGGTACTCGGCGCCCGCACGAAGCAGGACCGCGGAGAGCTGCTGATCTATGA
>JBJEZE010000070.1:0-4979 GCA_051887235.1 Butyricicoccus sp. | reverse complement strand
ATGCCGGACGCGGAGTACGGCAATCCAACTGCGGAGGAACACGGCTGGAACCACTGCATGAGCGTACCGCGAGAGCTGCACTGGGACAACGGCCGTTTGACGGCAACGCCGGTACGGGAGCTGGAACAGCTTCGCGGGGACAAGCAGTCCGTTGCGGTTTCGGGAGAAATCACCAGACCGATGGGTGACACGGCGGAACTGATCCTGTATAATACAGGGGAAAGCCTGCGTGTTCAGCTGGGCGATGACGCGGACATTGTCTGGAAGGATGGCCTGCTGACGCTGACGTTGAGCGAACAGGCAGGCGCCGGACGCACGCAGCGCGTTGCGGAAATAGATCGCTTGGAGAAACTGCAGCTGCTGGTGGATACCACATCGCTGGAACTGTTCCTCAACGGCGGACAGCAGGTGATGAGCACGCGGTATTATCCGAACAGTGAGCGCACGGTGCGGATTGCCGGCGAGGCAGAGGGCGAACTGTACCGTTTGAACGGCATGACATTTGACTGGAACACAGGAGGAAGACGGAAATGAAACGAGTGGTAGCGATCGGAGAGCTTCTCATCGACTTTGTCCCGCAGGAAAAGGGCTGTGCACTGCGCGAGGTCACACATTTTGAGCGCGTTGCCGGCGGCGCACCGGCCAATGTCGCCGCGGCAGTCAGCCGTCTGGGCGGACGGGGAGCCATGGTCTCGCAGGTGGGAGATGACGCGTTCGGTGAGCACATCATTGACGTGCTCAAGAACAACGGTGTGGATACCACCTATGTGTTTAAGACCAAACAGGCAAACACGGGTTTGGCATTTGTCTCTCTGGATGCCACCGGAAACCGGGAATTCTCCTTCTTCCGCAATCCGAGTGCGGACCTGTTCCTGTCGCCCGAACAGATCACGGAGGACATGCTGGCGGATACCGCCGTCATGCATTTCTGTTCGGTGGATCTGGTGGACTGGCCGGTTCGCAAGGCGCATGAGCGCATGATTGCGCTGGCGAAGGAGAAGAACGTGATGGTGAGCTTTGATCCGAACGTCCGCCTGCCGCTGTGGGACACCCCGGCGGAGTGCCAGAAGACGATCCGGGAGTTCCTGCCGCTGGCGGACATCGTCAAGCTGTCGGACGACGAGCTGGAATTTGTCACGGGCTATCATGACGAAGCGGAAGCGGCGAAGCAGCTGCTGGCGGGCAACTGCCGGATGCTGATTCTGACCAAGGGCGAGAACGGATCCAGCGTGTACACACGCAGTGCGTCGGCGCATGTGCCGGCGGTTCGGGTGGAGACGGTGGTGGATACCACGGGTGCCGGTGATTCGTTCGCGGGATCGTTCTTGTTCCAGCTGGTGCGCAGGGGCTGCACGCTGGACACGATCGAACAGCTGACAGAAGAGGAGCTCAAGCAGTTTTTGACCTTTTCCGCGAACTACGCGGCGCGCACGATCGGCAAAAAGGGCGCCGTCATGGCAACCATGCAGGAAATGAAGGATGTTTACGGCGAATAACAGTTTACCATATCAGGGGAGTCCTCCTTCCCTTTCTTATTTCGACGCAGCGGCTTTCGGGATTGTCCCGGAGGCCGCTTTGTGCATGGGAGAAACGGAATGATTTGGAGTGGTAGGATTTTTATGGTATACTAAACCTATCAATCGGGATGGGAGAACCAAGATGGGACGCAGGAGGATATGGATGATAACCTGTGCGCTGCTTTGTTTGATCGGATTGCGCAGCTATGTGCTGGCGGCCGGGACGCTGACGGAGCAGACGCAGGCAGTGAACGGAACGTGGAGCACGACACAGCTGACAACCGATGAGGATGTGGCGCGTTTTGTCCTGACGGTGCCGGAGGATGGCGAGGTGACCGTCAGCTTTCAGAGCAGCATGGAGTGCGCGATGGTGTGCAGCCTGACGGATGACGAGCTGGAAACGACGTATTTTCGGCGTCAGTACGTCGGAGGAGGGGAGAACGCTCCGGTCACCTGCCGCCAGAGCTTTTCGTTGAGCGCGGGCCGGTACTATGCCATCATCCGCAGCTATGGCGCGTCCGTGCAAAAAGCCGGAAAGGTAGCCTGCAAAGCGGAATGGTCATCCTACGAAACCAATGAGAGCGAACCGAACAACGTTTTCTCCCAAGCGATGCGGCTGAAGGAAACGCAGTCGGTCAAGGGCTGTTTTACGATGACGGACGAGGAGGATTTTTACCGGTTTTCGATGCCGGAGAGCGGAACCGTCCGGCTGTCCGTGACGGAACACCAGATTGGATGCGGTGACGTGATGGTTTGGCTGTACGACAGCGACTGTATCAGCCGGATCAGCCAGAAGCAGCTCAGCGCACAGGGAGAGACGAAAACGGTGGAAATCCAATTGGAGACGGGCGAGTACTATCTTCGGTTGAAGCCGTACAATGCGGTCTATCAGTTCTTTTCCTATCAGCTGAAATGGGAGCGGCTGCCGGAACCAGAGGAAAAAGTGGTGGCTCCGGCCAGAGTGACGCTGACCTCTGCGAAAAGCGGCTCTGTCTACAGCAAGACCAAACGGTATGTCACGGTGCGATGGAACAAGATAAGCGATGCGGACGGATACCAGGCGGCCGTGTCGTCCAAGAAGAATTCCGGCTACACGATCTACCGTACTACGACGACAAACAGGGCGACAACCACCCGAACACGCGGAAAATCGTACTATTTCAAAGTCCGTGCTTATGTGATACAGAAGGATGGAAGTATCTTGTACGGAAAATATTCCACACCAAAGAAAGTAAGTGTGAAGAAATAACAGCGGATTTCTTTCATTTATTGATATATCCTGCTTTGGCTTGGAAAGACTATGGACAGGAAGAACCAGGCTGAGTATAATACAGTCAAAGTAATAGTCTTGCTGGAGCTGGAAGCAGAAAGGTGGAGGACAATGAACAAAAAATGGCGCAGTGTCGTGCTGACAGGCATCCTGGCTGCGGGTCTGTTGTGCGGCTGCGGAGAGAGCGCACCGGATGTCAACGAAAAGGCGCAGGATCCCCATGCAACGATGGAGGAAACTATTCTGGGAAAGTGGAACGACCGCATTACGGGTGAGACGATTGGCATGCGGGAGGACGGCACGTTCCGTGGAAATAAAAAATCACAGGGTGAGTATGCAATTTTGGACGATCAGACCATCCGGCTTGCCAAAACAGAAATCAGCTTTTGGGTAAAAGGCGACTTTATGTGTTTTTACAACGAAGGACGGGATGTGACGCCGCCGGATTACTGCGTTCGTCAAAATCCGACCAAAGTGACGCAGGAGGACATTACGGGTGTCTGGACTGCGTATGCGGATCCGGATTACACGATTGTGGATGGAACCGTTACGTTCTATGATGACGGCACGTCGGAGGTTGACAACGACAAAATGGTCTCGGGCGATTACTCGTTTGTATACGATGAGGATGGCAACAACATGCTGTATTTCAAGTCGGATACGGTGGAGGATTACGAGACGGAACTGGTCGCTGCGGCGGGTGATCTGGTCTGGATTGACCCGGCGGGTAAGGAAATCTATTTCCTTGTGCGCACCGGCGACGCAGAGTTCAAGATGGATTCCGAGTCATAACTACATAGCGGAAAAAGAAAAGCCTCTGACGGGCGTGTGGATGTCATTGATCCAGTCCGTCAGAGGTTTTTGGTTTCGGTTTTGTTCGGGGAATCGTTGGCCAGAGACAGCGCCTGAAGCAGCTGGGACAATCCGTTTTCCACCAGCTCGGCCTGTTCGGTGGGGAGAGTTTGCAGTTGGTTGATGATGCCGCTGCCCTGTTGGGTGTTATCGACACCGAGCAGGAGATAATCAGCGGATATATTCAAAACCTCACAGGTGCGCTTGAGCCCGGACAAAGAAATACCGGCTACCCCGCGTTCGATGTTGGAAAGATGCTGCGTACTAATGCCGATAAGCTCAGAGAGCTGCTCCTGCGTGTATCGTCGGTGTTCCCGTGTTTTCTGGATACGCAGCCCGATCGCAACATTGATTTGCTTTTTCTTCTGCATCAATGCGTCTCCTCTTTGTCTGTCTACGAAGCCCATTACATCTATTTTATATTTGCCTGCCTACTAAGTCTATCGCATCTAGTTTATCCGAAATATAGGTTGACAAACACATATAATAATATCTATAATTTTAGATACAACAGTTCTATATAAAGGAGCATATGATATGAATTATCAAAAGATGTATGCGATTTTGTGCGGCGCCATGTCGGACGCGATTGACCTGCTGGAGCCGTTGGCTGGTACGCAGCAGGCGATTGCGCTGATGCAGGGCGCGCTGGAGCAGGCGGAAGAACTGTATCTGAGCGCGGTGGAAGACACGTAAAAATACCCCCGATGGCGAACCATCGGGGGTATCGTTATACGTTAAGCAGTGACGGAAACCGGACGATTACATGTCCTTGCCGTACATCTCCTGCAGGTTGAGCAGGTGCTTGTAGCGAGCCATAGCCTTCTCCTCGGATTCTGCGAACAGTTCCTTCGCGCGGTCCGGGAAGGAACGGGTCAGAGCGGAGTAACGAGCCTCGCCCATCAGGAATGCCTGATAGCCTTCCTTCGGCTCCTTGGAGTCGAGGATGAACGGATTCTTGCCCTCTGCCTTGAGTGCCGGGTTGAAGCGGAACATGTTCCAGTAGCCGCACTCTACTGCCTTCTTCATCTCGGACTGGCAGTTGGTCATGCCGCCCTTGATGGAGTGCATCTCACACGGAGCGTAGCCGATGATCAGGGACGGTCCCGGATAAGCCTCAGCCTCAGCAATCGCCTTCAGGGTCTGCTGCGGATTTGCACCCATAGCAACCTGAGCAACGTAAACGTAGCCGTAAGACATAGCGATTTCTGCCAGGGACTTCTTCTGAACAGCCTTACCAGCTGCTGCGAACTGAGCGACAGCGCCGATGTTGGTAGCCTTGGAAGCCTGACCGCCGGTGTTGGAGTAAACCTCGGTGTCGAATACCATGACGTTGACGT